>JABHSK010000005.1 GCA_018669975.1 Candidatus Parcubacteria bacterium | reverse complement strand
TTTTATTTACCTCTAGGGTTTGGTTGTAAACAGCATCAATAACATTTTCTATAGCGTGAAAAAGATTGACTGTTTTTTTATAACCCATGGTAGCCGCTGCACCTTTCATGGAATGCACCAAACGAAATATATTTTCTGCCAAATTTTGATTTTGAGGACTTTTTTCCAAAGACAATAACAAGCTAGAGAACTTTTTCATCTGGCTCTTGCTACTTGATAAATATAAATCTTTGTACTTGGCGCTAATCATAAATACTTAATTTGTTCCAGATATCCTCTGGATATAAAATATAAATCTTATTGTTTTTAAATTTTATATATTTTTTAAATTCTTTCTTGTTGCGGTCAGTCAAAACACGATTAACTTTGACTGTTTCACCTCCAGCGTCTACTAACAGTCCATAATGATCACTATTAAAATCAAATCGTAAACAAGTCTCATATTGCTTACTATGTGAACGGATAGCTAATATTTTAGCTGTGTCCAATAAAGTCACAATATGCCCACCTCCATAGATAAGACCAGTAACTTCTTTGGATACATCGGGTAGTGGCACTGGTTGATCATAACTAATAAATTGATTGCCAAAAGTCAATGGCGTAGCCCACATTTCGTCATTGATGAAAAATAAAATAAATTTTTGTGTTTTGGCAGCCATTATTTTTTACCGACTAAATCATTTAAGGTATCTGTCACTTTATTTAAAGCAGCAGATGATTTATGAAGTGACTTGGTGACAGTTAGTTGCTTGTAAATTGTCTTGGTAATGTCATCAATATATTTAACCAAAGACTTTGCTTCTTTATTTAATCCTCCAATCATGGAATTTATATTATCCGCCTCTCTATGTGTTTCTTCAGCTTCCTGACTAATGACCTGTGTACTTTTAGAAACATTGCTGACATTGCCAACTATACCACTCAAAAAATTTATAGTTTGCCCAATCACCTTGATAGTTTTGTTTGTTTGCTGCCACTCATGTATAGAAGATTGTTTAGACTGCTCTATTTGTCGTTGCATGTCTCCAGCTAAACCCTGAATGCTATTAGCAGCTTGTTCACTGGTAACATTTAACTCTCTAATTTGTGATATTAGACTAGAAAAATTTTCACTAAAAGAAGTTTTGTTGGCTTCAATGGATACATTGAGGCTTAAAAATTTAGCTGTTTCAGCTAATATTCCTACTCGCTTGGCTATATCCTTAACCTTAAAAGCGTAGGCATCCAAAGCCTGGCTTAGCTTCTGATTCTCTGTTGATAACTGCTTAACTACCACTAGACTATCCAGGGCTACATTTGATTTAACCCCACCTTCATTGGCTAAATCTGCTATTTTCTTAGTATTTCTAGCTGAAACCTTGGTTTTTCTGGCAATCTGATCAAGAGATTGCACCATTTCTGATACTACTTTAGTGCCTGTTTTGAGACCCTTCTGTTGAGCTTGACTACTATGTATTAAGAATTGCGATAATTCACTATTATTTTGACTAACATCAGACAAGTCTTGAATAGATTTAAACAATTCATCAACGACTTTAGAAAGCTCTCCCATAGAGCCTTGAATTGGCTTAGTAATCAAGCGAGACAAGTGCCTAGTAGCAGCTAGTGACAATATAAAAATAAGTGCAATAGATATAAAAACACTTACCAGTATAATTTTTTGCAATTCTGGATCTAATAAAACTGAACTGTCTGGACTAAAGGTATAAATTATCAAAAATAATAAAGCAATTGGTAGCAAAGATACTGCTACAAACCAGGAAATAAATTTGAGATAGATTTTAGTTTCAGCTACTTTCACGGCACCTGTTTATTTTGGTTTTTTTATATTGTTTACGATTAAATTATAACATAAATCGCTACTTAAAACAAAATAAGTAACCCACCGCAATGGATTACTTATTTTCTATATTATTACCTATAAATTATTCCTGTAGAAGATAGGCTTCTATAGCTTGTTTTATTTCTGGTTGATTATTTTTCTCTGCTTGAGACATCAAAACCTGTAACTGTTGCATTTCTGGCAATTCAAATGGTCGCCCATTATCCCTCAAGTTAATAATAATAATTTTTTCTAAAGTATTTTGGATATTTCCTATATCCCCAGTCACTACATATGCATTGAGTAAATTCCAATAGACAAATTTTGTTTCTGGTACAAGCTCCTGAGCTTGCAAGGCTGTTTCTAGACCAGCATCAAAATCACCCACCATCAAATAAGCATGTGAAAGTTGTGTGTAGACATCTGGTCGTTGTGTTGCCCAATCTTTCAATCCTTCCAGTAACTCGACATTCTTAATAGAGAAATTTAAATTTGTACCACTGAGCACATTATAAAAATATGATAAGAATAAATTTTGCCTAACGTCTTTGGGATAACGATCCGATATAGTTTCTAGATATTCTTGCGTTAATTCAAATATCTCCTCTTGATTTTCAGGCTTAAGATAAGTGGCCCTAGTAGTGCCCTGGAAAATCCTTAGTAGAACCTCACCTTTTTCTTTATCACCTAAGAAGCTAATATCACGTGAACGCTTCCAGTCGTCTATAGCCTCTCTAAAAAATCCTGAATTAGACTGCTCTATCATCACACTGTTGTTTGTTGGTCGTAACTGTGACACCTTTTGCAGGGAACTCATTAACAATAGATTACCTTGCATTGGTCGCCAGACCATAAATACAGTCAAGATAACACCCAAGATAACTACACCTCCCGCACGGTAATAATCTTTCTTTTTTATAGGCAGATTAATGTGCTTATAACCATCAGAAACCCCTATTTTAAAGAGGAAGGCTAGCATTAAATAAAGAGTAACATTGGTGTTTATACTATCAAAAATAAACATATCATGAAGTAAGAAGCTTACCAAAAATGCTATCCAGAAAAAACTGAAAAACCATTGCTTGTCTTTCTTATATTTTTTAATTAGCGCATATATTAGATAAGCAAACATACCTAAATATAACCCCAAGCCAATAGATCCGCCGTGTATCAGGTGTTGAATTAAAATATTGTGAGGACGGTCAAACCATACTTCTGAGTTAATACTATGATAAATCTCTACAGGAAAATATTTATTAAATACATATTGAAAATTTTCATCTCCCCAACCCAACACAGGTTTATCCAAATAACCTTTAAAACTATTTTGCCAGATAGATAAACGTGACTCCACAGTAGTATCCGATAAGGATACATCTGTTATTTTTTGGAACAACAACACGTTGTTAACCCAGGCGCTCTCTTTTTGCTGAAACAATAATCCAGTAAATAAAACCCCGCTAATTAGTAAGGCTGCTACTACATAATACCAGGCATTTATTTTATTTCTGTTAAACCACAAATAAAATATAACCAATAAGAATAAGAATAAAGCTAAGCCTAAAAATGCCCCACGTGTTTGAGTTAATATCAACACGGCTGTAAACAACATCAAACTCAGAACATACCAAAAAGTCTTGAAAGAAATTAACTGCTTTTTCATAATGGTAATAATAAGCAGGTACAAAGAAAGTATAATATGCATAAACATATAGGAACCAACATAGGCTGCATTACCAAGAGTGGAAGCAATCCTAGAACCTCCAGTAGAAGCCATAATAAAGTTTAGATTTTGGTCCCAGCCAAGTTTTTGAGCTAAACCATACCAACTAATTAACCAGGCCGCTACTATACTAATATTAAAAAATTGTTTCCAATCCTGCCTATTACGAAGGGTGCCCAACATTATCACTACATAAACAATCAAAAAATACCAATTTGATAAACCATCCATCCTCTCATAATTACTCCAAAAACTAAAAGGAAAATTTCCTCCTAACAAGCTGGAAACTGTTAGAGAGAAAATAAACGCGCAGAATATAATAAAAGCCTTGTTGAATTTTGGTCTAAATTGTTTATCCTTCAAAAATAAGTAAGTATATAATGCTAGAATTACAATCAGAATAAATCTGAATAATAAATTTCTAGGCACTATAAAGGGGAAATAAAAATCACTATTAGTCACCAACGGCAAAAATAGAATTAAAGCTAAACCAAGTTTAATCAAAATTCTAAGATAAAAATTGATATCCTTATCTTGGTTAGCAGTGATAATCTTGTTTATCATATACAAGTATTAGATTGATAAATATTTAAAAATAGACCTAGTATACCAATAAAACCCACTTCTTTGCTTTTCTCTTATTTTTAGCTAATTTTATTGACAAAATAGGGCAATTGTTATTATAATATAAAATATCATTTAATTCAATCGAATGAAAAAATTTGTCTTATTCCTGGTCGACGTTGCCTTGCTGTATACTAGTCTCGCCCTAACCCTATTACTCAGATATGGACGTCTTGATAGTCAATTATGGCAGGAACACCTTGGACCTTTTTCGTTGGTATTTAGTATATGGGTTATCGTATTCTTTATCAATGGACTATATGAGATACGTAAAGCAGAAAATGACTTTAAATTTTTTGGTCACCTAATACAAAACCTAGCCATCAATGCACTACTGGCAGTGCTGTTTTTTTACTTGATCCTAGGACGCTTTAGCTATTTAAAGCCTCAAACTATACTATTGATACTTTTAGTAGTATTTACTGTCCTGTTCCTGTTATGGCGGAAACTTTTTTACAAAATTATTTCCAGTTCTACAATGGGCGCTAACCTAGCTATCATTGGTGTCACACCTGAATCACTCTTATTAGCTGAAGAAACTATCACCAAACCACAACTTGGTTATAAGCTAAAGTTAATTATAAACCCTGATCATGCAGTTATCCCTGAAAAATTTCAAGTGGTCACCATGAGCAAAGACATTGCTGATCTTAAAAATCAACTCATCAAGCACAAAATAAATACCGTGGTAGCTGTCAACGATACACGCTATGGTCCTGAGGTAGCTAAATACTTATTTGAAAGCATTGATTTAAAAATACAGTATTTCAATCTAACAGACTTTTATGAAAAGCTCACTGGCAAGGTGCCAGTCACCTCACTGGAAAGAAATTGGTTTCTAGAAAACTTTACTCAAAAAAATGAGCAATGGTTTGCGATAGTTAAAAGAGTAATTGATATCTTTTTTGCTTCTTTATTTGGTTTAATTTCACTACTCTTTATACCAATCATAGCTATCCTGATAAAGACTGGCTCAAAAGGACCTCTTATCTATAAACAAAAAAGAGTTGGACTTAATGGAAAAATCTTTACAGTTTATAAATTCCGCTCCATGGTTCAAGATGCTGAAAAAAGTGGAGCTCAATGGGCTAGTAAAAATGATGCTCGCGTTACTGGCATCGGCAAATTCATACGTAAAGCAAGAATTGATGAAATACCTCAGTTCTGGAATATTGTTAAAGGCAATATGAGCTTTGTTGGTCCTCGACCAGAAAGACCAGAGTTTGTAGACCAACTAAAAGAAAAAATATCTTTTTACAACGAAAGACATCTAGTAAAACCCGGCTTAAGTGGTTGGGCACAAATCAATTTCCCCTACGGCTCTTCTGTAGAAGATGCCCTAGAAAAGCTGCAATATGACCTTTTTTACATCAAAAATCGTTCAATTGCTTTGGATATTTCAATTATCCTCAAAACTATAAATACTGTATTTAATATAACTTTAGGAAGATAAAATGGCTAAACAAACTGTATTAATAACCGGTGGTGCCGGTTTTATTGGGTCTAATATCGCCAGCGAATTACTGGCCAGAGACTATAACGTCAAGGTGCTAGACAACCTCAGCACTGGACGCTTGATCAATCTAGATTCCATCAAAGATAAAATAAAGTTTATTGAGGGCGACATTAATGACACTAAACTACTACAACAAGAATTTGCTGATGTAGATTTTGTATTGCATCAAGCAGCTCTGCCGTCAGTACCTAGATCAATTGAATCCCCAATGGATAGCCACTTTAATAATGCTACTGGCATATTAAATATTTTACAGGCTGCCAGAGATGCTAAAGTCAAAAGAGTCGTCTATGCTTCATCATCATCAGTCTATGGTGATGCTAAAGAAGAATATAAATCAGAAGATTTACAAAATGATCCACTTTCTCCTTATGCAATCGCCAAACTGATGGGTGAATATTATTGCAAGGTATTTTACAATCTATACGGATTAGAAACAGTCTCCCTAAGATACTTTAATGTCTTTGGTCCAAATCAAGATCCGCAATCAGATTATGCTGCTGTCATTCCTCTCTTTATAAAAGCTATACTAAAAGATGAATCACCAACTATTTTTGGTGACGGTGAACACAGTCGTGATTTTACTTTTGTAAAAAATAATGTTGAAGCTAATATCCTAGCTATGCATTCTGATAAAGCTGGACATGGCGAAGCTATTAATATTGCCTGTGGTAAAGCATATACGCTAAATGAATTAGTAGCTACTATTAATAAAATTTTAGGAAAAAATATCACTAGCAAATTTTCTGAACCACGACAAGGTGACATTAAACACTCACTAGCCGATATCAGTAAAGCTACTGAATTATTAGGATACCAACCAGGTATAGATTTTGAGGGAGGACTTCGACAAACAATCACTTGGATAAAAGATAATGCTTGATAAACTACAAAACAAAATTTATCACTTGCTACGTAAAAGTGAGGAATACACAAAGACCGACATGGTCTATCTAGCCAAGGGTGGTTTTTGGTTGACTCTAGGACAATTTATTTCTTCTGGGGCTGCTTTTTTATTAGCCATCGCTTTTGCTAATCTACTCCCTAAAGAAACCTACGGTACCTATAGATACGTATTATCTTTGGTGGGTGTGTTGAATGTTTTTACCTTGAGTGGCATCAATACGGCTGTTATTCAAGCTGTAGCTAGGAAATATGAGGCTGTTTATTGGCCTAGTTTCGTAGCTAAACTACGCTGGTCCCTATTGGCCAGTTTAGGTAGTTTAGGTATTGCATCTTATTATTATATGGGTGCTAATCTAACATTAACCATATCTTTTGTAATGGTAGCTGTTTTCCTGCCATTACTAAGGGCTTCTGGCCTATATATAGCTGTTTTAAACGGTCGTAAAGACTTTAAGCTATCTGCTACCTACAATAGCCTGGTACGCATCGTTGCCAGCCTCGTTATGCTGAGCACACTATTTTTTACTGATAACATATTCTTTATACTAGCAGCCTTTCTGATCCCTGACAGTATCATGCAATTCATCTTTACTTGGGTGTATATCAAAAAACATCCACTCAATAAAGATAACGATCCTAAAACAGTCTCCTATGGCCTCAATCTAAGTGCCATGGAATTACTGAAGACTATCGCTGGACAGGTAGATAAAATATTAATTTTCCATTACTTAGGTGCTGCTCAATTAGCTATCTATGCTTTTACTACCGCACCAGTCAGTCAAATCAAAAGTGTATTGCTGAATCTCAAGTCACTAGCTCTGCCAAAGCTAAGTGAAGTAGACGAAAAAGATATTAAAGATTCTTTTTTACAAAAGGTAAGAAAATTAGAAATAGTAGTTATCCTTATCATCATACTTTATGCTGCCTTGGCACCATTGCTATACAAATTTGTATTCCCGCAATATATAGAGTCTGCACGATATTCCCAAGTCTATGTATTAACTCTACTATTCTTTCCTAGAACTTTTTTATCTACAGTACTAGTAGCTAAAATGAAACAAAAAGAGCTCTATTCGATTAGAATAATAAGCCCTATCTTTAGAATTGTTATATTATTTGTAGCTCTAAAATTTTATGGTTTATGGGGAATGATTATTGGTACGATAATTTCAGAGGCTGTGTTATTCGCTCTCTACCGCACTTACTATAAAAAAGCTTTCTCTTAATTCAATTCATCTCTAGTATATAAACCTTTTTTTGGAAAAGAAGACAATATCTGATATAAAAACATTATTATAGATACGATGACGTGAACAAAGAATAAGAAGGCTGCTAGAGAAAAATGGAAATAAGACAGAACAATCAATAAAAAATAAAAAGTCCAGGTCCAGTCATACATCATAAAAATAAGATAACCCAAGACTCGCCAAAGTCTTGCTTTTCTTTTTGGCTTAACTCTCTCTGGAACAAAATCTTTAATAATTTGACCATGATGTTCTAACAACACCTTGTAACCCACATGATGTCGTAGTTTACCTAACATTTTGTGGTTGGTAGCAATGATAGCTAAAAATAATGTCGGCAACCAAATAAATATATTGGCTGTATTAAGAAAGAAATAAAAACCAACTACAAAATAAAATACAAACGTATAGAAAAAATGATAAACTAAATCATAATAAACTCCACGTTGAGTAAAATACTCTTGATGTCGAGCTATTTCGCCATCGATTTTATCTAATACAGAAGTAAAGTTAAGTAAAATCAGCTGGATAAACACGGTCATTATAACCCCTACTTTTAAAGCAAAAAAGCTAAATAAAAATATAGCTAACAAGAATAAAATATTAAATAAAGAAACATGATTGGCTCTAATCTTAGGAAATACTTTTATTAATAGCCATGAAATACGAATAGAAAGATAACGCTGCCACCTATACATGATGCTACTAGATTTTATCTTACCTTCTTTGCCCGCTTGAGCCTTAGTTCTAAATTCATTAAAATTCATTTTATTTTAAACCTAAAATATTAATTAATTTTTTCATCTGTCCATCAAATAAAAAACGTTTAGACACCCTATCAATTGACTGCTGACCCATACTTTGTCGCAATGCTTTGTCATTGTACAGATCGAGTATTCTAGTTTTTATTGTATCATGATCTCCGGAATTAACTAAATAACCAGACTCACCTTCGTCAATCATCTCAGTAGTACCACCAACTTTAGTAGAAATAACCGGTAATCCAAACGACATGGCCTCCAAAACAACATTTGGACAACCTTCATTGTTTGAGTTAAGAATAAAAATATCAGCTGCAGAATAAAAATGATTTAATTTTTCTTTATCCAGCATACCAGTAAAAATAACGTATTTATTAAGTTTATATTTTTCAACTAAATCTTGAAAGTCTTGTCTAAGCTTGCCATCGCCAACTAATATTAATCTAATATTTAACTTTGGCTGCTCCTGTCTTAACTGTCGTAATATTTTTATCAAGTTACCCTGACCTTTGTTATTATTTTTCATAGAGCCAACATTGAGCATATCAAAGCTCTCTTTGTGCTGATCAAACTTCAATGCTAACTCTTTTTGACCAGAAAAAACCTCTATACCATTAGCTAGGACCACTATCCGTCCACTATGCAAAAATTGATAAGCCTTGAGGCTATCTTTAACGTGGCTAGAAACAGCGATTACCTTGTTAGCTAAAAAATTCAAAATAAGATCGCTCAATTTAATCTTCCAAGACTTCCTATTGGCCATGCCCGATTCTCTGATAACTACAAATAAACCTGGGCAAAACAACTTAGCTACACGAGCAACAATATTAGCATTGTCTAGAGTAGAATAAACAATATCAATATCATGCTTCTTGATATATGCTTTTAATTTTTGATAAGCCTGAACATCAAAAATGCCTTGAAAGCCAAAATCTCTAATTTTAACCTGCAATTGATCTTGAAAATTCTTTTTATTACTCGTAGACAAAACACCAAAATAAACCTTGATGCCCTGTTTAGAAAAGTAATTAGCCTGCTTCACAAAAGCATTTTCTGCCCCACCAATTTGTAGACTATTTACCAAAAATAATACTTTTTTTCGATTCTGTTTAGTCATTTTTTACCTTTAAAACACCCCAAAATTCGCCCCAATTAACTTGATAGGACTCAATCTGCCAACCAGCCTGTTTTAACTCAGTCTGCAGTGAATCTAGAGTATACTCTATATAATGTGTATTATCTAATTTGTATTCAAAGCCATTCTCTTTTTTATAAACAGCTAACCACTCCCTATTTATCATCGGTACCCGTAATATAATAGTATCACTAATCTTTTTTATTTTCTTAAGAAAAGTAATTCTATCCTCTATATGCTCTAAAACATTAGACAGGGCAATTTTATCAAACTTTTTTTGCCACTCATACTCTGTAGCATCAGCAACTATAAATTTTAAATTATCACGCTGATAATGTTCTTTAGCATATTTAATATTATAATCCTTAATCTCAATACCAACAACTTCCTTGGCTTTCTTAGCCATGTCGTAACTTAGGAATCCATTACCACAACCAAGATCTAATACAATATCATCAGCTGACAAATTATCTACATAAAATTGGTGGTATTTTATAATGTCATGTTTGGGATGAATATCGTTATTAAGGTAGCCTGCATACTCAGAAATTTTATGGTAAGAATAATTATGCAATTTGATAAACTTAGCTAACAAAAATTTACTAATCCCTCTATTGTCTTTGATAAATTTTCTAAGTTTGTCTCTCATATTATTTAAAATCATAATAAAATTCACTTAAGGTTCTCCCCTGTAAGCCCTGCTTCTTCAAAAATTTGAACAAATCCTCTATTTGCTGATAAACAAACTCGACCGACTGATGATCTTTGGCATAGGGACTACCACCTGGCATTAATTCACTAGAATGAATCATGAATTCCATCACTGGTAAATTATTTTTCTTGGCAGACTCATAAATTCTTTGCCAATCTTTCATTTTGGAATTAGGAAAAACCCTCAACCATTTTTGTCCAAAAAATAATTTGTTAATTACTTTCTTGAAAAAACTATCTGGTAAACCTAGAAAAAAATTACTCAATGATGTATCTTCCTTTTTAAAAAGCAAGGTAAATAAAACAGTCATTGGCACTTCTAATAAATTATTTTTACCCACCTTAGAAATATTATCAATATCTAAAAAATATGGTGCCACCTGATAATGCTTGAAATTTTTTCCACCCTGACCATTTGGATCCCCTTTGGTTCTAGTCCAATCTATCTTGGGTGTGATTGAACAATCAACTAAATAATTTAATCGGGTAATCTCTTTAGCTACCCGCTTATCAAAGCCCCAACGTCCAGCTCGAAAACTTTTAGGCATAATTTGAAAATTATCTTTAATGACGTTAGTCAAGGTCTCCATTTTAGACTTTAATTCATCCTCACTTAAATCATGCGGAAATCGGTGATGTTTCGTCTCCCAACTCCTTTCTTTGGTCATCGGTGGATTAGACCAGGGATGCAAATGAGCCCCTATTTCAGCCTGTCCGCTGTCTTGCCAAGGCTTTAAAATTGACACAGACTCCTTGTCGCTCGCTACATCATAGGTCAATAAATAAGTAGGTTTAAACTCATATTTTTCGCACAGTGCTTGAAAACGAGGTAGAAACTTAATATTTTCTACTTTAATTTTATCTAAGCGCTGCCACTCATTGTCAGCCTCTGTATCTACGGTAATAATAAATTTCATAAACTAAATATTTTTAAATCCCCTAAACCTCATCCACATTTTTATCAAAGGAGAATAAATTTTAAAATAATAATAACAGGCTTGGCGTTGACCACCAAAGGCTTCTTTGAATTCCGCTAAAGAAACTAGGTGTTTGTTACTGGAGTCAGGAGAAATCCCCCCTAAATCAAAAAGCTTATGTTTTGTTTGTTTAGCATTTTTAATAGCCTCCCAAATAATCATACGGTTAGCTTGCCCAATTATTTCTCGGCTACGATTACCGCTGACCTTATGCAAAGAAGCTAAAACCAAAGCACGATAATAAATACCGTTGGAAATAAAAATTCCACCAGCAATCATTTTTCCTTGATGGTAAGCTGCCAATAAAATAGTATTTTTTTTGTAAACACTAATATTATCCCTTGGTAATTGGCTATTCTTTCTAAAAACTTCGTATATTTTTTTAAACTCTCCAAAATTAGGATCCTGTTTAACTAAAATCCCATTGCGTTCGCCTCTCTTAATTTGTTTTCTAATAAATTTCTTCCTAGTTTCTAACCAAATTTCTTCCAAACCCTGATTCAGGTCTATCACTGTAGTTAAACCATCTGTACGTTTGAACCCTGGAATATCATATTTTTCATAAGAAAAGAAATTGACCATGGCGGCTCCAGCTACATCAAGAGGCCTGGTAAACCAAAACCAATATTTCTTTAATAGAAAAGGAAATATAAATCCGTAGGAATATTGTTTTATTTCTTCTTTTGATTGATTCATTTATTTTTTATTGCTTTAACAATCAAGAGGTGCCCAAACTTATTAGCTATTGATATTTTTTCAAAAACCCTTGATAGTTGACCAGCGATTTTTGCTGGTAATTTTAATTTGGCTTCTAACGGCAAGGTAATATCTATCGGGTGTAAATCTTGTACTTGAAAATATCCTGTTACTTCATTAGCTAACTCTTCTTGGGTAAAATAGTGAAAAAATATACCTGAACCGTGTTTCCCTTCTCGATTTTGATTATCTTTTTGTTTTCTCCAGTCATAATGATAAACAGTGCTAACAAATTCTCCGGAACTCTTAAGTGTTTTCTTAACTAGACCTAACCAGGTCAGTCTTTGCTCTTTGCTTGGCACATGTTCTAAAAACTGAAAAGAAGTGGCTAAATCAAAATATTTTGATTTAGCTTTGAATTGCACAGCATTAGACAACACCAAACCAACGTTTTTATAATTATCTAACTTTTTAGCTAATATTTGCAATGAAATTAGCGAAAAATCAGTAGCTAAAACAGCTCTGCACTCTGGTGCTATTACTGTCGTTAGCCTACCCGTACCACAACCATATTCTAACACTTTACGCCCTGACAAGTTGCCGATTGTTTTCATGGTAGATGGAATTTCTTTATGGTATCTGACCGACAATCTTTGATCATATTGTTCTGCCTCTTTATCACGAGCCTCTACCTCATCTTGCATTAACTGTTTCATTTTTCCCTGTTCAAGCAAACAATTTAAAATGCCTTGCTGTATATTATAAATTTTATCACACTGCTGACATTTTAGCTTAGCAGAAAAAATAACAAACTCATTTTCTTGCTGAATCTCAAGAACCACCAGAGGAGCTCCGTCTTGCTGACAAACCAAAGAATCTATTAATTTTTTACTAAAACCTAGGCTCATATCAATTTCATAAAACTTTCATAAAACTTATCCAAACTGTGATTACTTTTAGCTATATCAAAACTAGCCTGACCCATTTTCTGTAAATTATCCTTATCGCTTACAATAGCTTCAATTTTAGCTATCAAATCATCTGTGTTTCTATTTTTAAATATATAACCATTAACCCCATCTTCTACATAACACTGCGTACCATTATCATCTGAACTTATCACTGGCAGTTTAAAACTCATGCCTTCCGCAATGGTAATAGAAGCAGCCTCACTCCAACTAGGTAAAATATATAAATCTTGCTTTTTGTATTCTTCCGTCACTCGTTGATGTGATAAATTCAATTTTATATCAATAATACCTGATAAATTATTCTCCTTAATATAATCCATCAATTGCCTAGTATAAACATCTTCATCTTCCTCACCAATAATGGTCACCTTGAAATCAAATTTATTTTTTAAAACATTAATGGCTTGCGCCAAAACTAAATGCCCCTTTCTCTCTTGTAATTTACCAATAGACATTATGTTTATTTTATCTCCAACAAAATAACTTTTATTAAAATCATCTGTATTAACTGCAAAAGGAATATAAAACAAATTCCTATTTTTATTTTTATATTGTCTATCACCTAACCTAGGTGTAACTACCTTAGCACCAAATAATTTTCCAACCATATCAATAGAGTAACTCTTCGCTTTTGGTCGATATTTATCTATCTGCAACAAAACAATAATTTTCTTTCTCATCAAACGACCAATCACCAAAGCAAAAATAGACATAATACTTTGGATATTTTTAATCACTAAAACATCGGCCTTAGCTTGCTTGATCTTCCAGAATAATTTAAAAAAACCTGGATGACTATAACGAAGCTCAAAATCGTTTTTCATCAAACGGCCTTTGTTTTTATTAAATAATTTATTGATTACTTTAAAGCACCAAGAATAGCCTAAAATCTCCGGTTCAACAATACTATAATCCTCTGATTTTCCCCTATACATAGCTAAAAAATGCACTTTTTGGCTGTTTTTGGTTAAAGCTTGCAGCCGATAGTGCAAATTCATGTGATATCTGGGTGCTATGAATAGGAATTTCATTAGTAAATTTTAACGTTATGTAGTCCTTATTAGAACACAAAATTCTATTTTTATCAATATTCTAGATATTAAACAACGCTCTAAAGGCTTTAAAATATCTTTTAACATCTGTAAAATTTTGGATCGTTTTTAAATTCTTCCATATAATAATTGGACTAGTATAATACTTCCTCATAGCCAAACCTAATAGCTTTTGCATTTTCTCTTTACCAATTAATGGATTAATGTAAACTGGATTAGAAAAGTCTACTGCACTATAATCTTCCCACTTAACATCTTCTCGTAAACCACCATGCTCTTTGCAAATATCAATCAAGTCTGTACCTGGATAAGGAACTGGTAAATAAAACATACCAACAGTTCCTTTTAGCTTAAGTGAAAAATTAATAGTATTCATTGCATCATCATAATCTTCACCGGGTAAAGCTAAAATATAAGAGCAGCAAGCTACTAGACCAGCATCCTCTGTTATCCTAACAGCCTCTTCATTTTGCTCTACTGTCACTCGTTTACGCATTAGATCAAGCGACTTTTGATTACCAGATTCAATACCATAGACCACCATCCAACAACCAGCTTTTTTCATTAAATCTAGAATTTCTCTATCTACTGTATTAACTCTGGTGTTACAAGCCCAAGTTAAATTTAGCTTTTCGTCTATCATCCTATTTAGAAGTTCTTTGATGTAAACTTTGTTTATCAAAAAAGTACTGTCTTGAAAATAGACTCCTTTGGCATTATATTTTTCCTTAAGCAATGTTAATTCTTTCATAACATTATCTACTGAACGATGACGTATTTGACGCCCATGCACAGCCCAAGCATCACAAAAAGCACAGTTATAGGGACAACCCCTTTGAATGACTAAAGGATAATTAGGTAACACTTTATATTGAGTTGGGTGAGGAACATACTTAGACATATCCAATAAATCATAAGCTGGTAATGGTAATTCATCTATATCTACTAATTTTTCTGCTGGCTGCACTATGGTTTTACCATCTTGACGATAGGCAATTCCTTCTATCGCTTTTAAATCATCTATCTCACCTTTAAAATATTTTAATAGGGCCTCTAACCTATATTCTCCTTCACGTAAAACAATAAAATCTGCCTCTGGACATTCTTTTAAAGTCCTCTCTGGCATAATAGTGCCATGCACTCCCCCAAAAATAATTTTACAATTTGGTAAAACTCTCTTGCAAATTTTAGCTGTATTATAAGAAAAGGACACGGAATTAGTAAAAGTAGGTATACCGATAACATCAAACTGATTCTCTTCTAAATATTTAACTAGATCCTCTTCTGTCATCTTATCAACTTGCGAATCCTTTATTTTAACTTCATAGTTTTTTTCTTTCAAATAGCCGCCAATGCAAATCAGGCCAATTGGTGGGACAAAACCCTCACCTTTGACATATTCTCCCCAAAGAATTTCAACGGGCACAATAGGTTGTAATAACAAAATCTTCATTAATCTATCTTAATTACTTTATAGTCATCATTAAAATATAGTACTGAAGTACCAGTAGATTCGGACTCTTTATATAAAATACTAAGTTCCCCACGCGGCAATAAAATATGAGTGCATTCTAATTCTTTAGCAAAATCAACTATTTGACCAAAGTCCTCAGCACCTTGTACTTGCTCATTATATCTTAGTCTTTCATCATACCAGCGAGCACTATTCTCAAAATTGGAAGTAACATAAATATTTCCTTCTTTACTGGTCAAATTTGTTTCATGCCGACTTAAAATTTTAAACTTAAATTCATTTTGAAAATCATCAAAGACAAAAAACTTTGTCTTACCAGCTTGAACGTTATCCTTAGTCCAATCCGAAATATCTTTCAGATTATCAAAACTCCTAACATCCTCTTCCTGTACTACTGGTGCAAGATTATATTTTATTCTAATGCTCTCTGGAACAACAATTCTAATAACCGGCCTAATAGCTGATGCAAAAAAAGTTAAGGGTGTTAAAACTATGGCTATTGATATAATTATTGCCAATAATTGTTTATTAAATTTAAAATATAATAAATATATAGAAAATACAAACTGCATAATCATAATAAAACCAACTACTCGCATCAAACGTAAGTGCTCTATGAATAATGGCGGCTTGCCGTCTAAGTTAGCAATATGATTTACAAACTCTACTGCCAAAATAAACAGTAGCATTAGGATTACAAAAATTATTGATGTTTTAAAAAGTAATTTATATTTTTCTCTTATCTTATATCGATATTTTGTATAAAAAACTAAAGAGCCTACAAATGAAACGCCTAGAATGAACCCATCCCAAATACCTCGCTTTATTCTAGCTAAATCAATGCTAGTCAAAAAAGCATTGGCCTGAAAACGATAACGAATAATTTCATTCTGCAAGCTTAAATCTTGAGCTGTTAGCTCGCCAGTGACATCCAACATGCCGGTACTTGGATTTATAAAATGATTCACTAAAAAAGGCATAGCTACCAAAAGATAAACTACTCCAAAAATAAATATCTCTTTAAAATATTTTCTGCCTCTGACTAAAAAAGCAGTTAATACAAATAAAGCTATAATAATAGTACCCACTGGCGGATACAAATACACTGATAGACCAGCGACCACAGCCAACCAAATATTTTTCCGTCTATCTTGAAGGCCATAAATTATCCAGTAATAACTCAATAATAGGTAAAGCGGGTAAACAAATGCATTTCCTCTAACATTACCGAGGCCCAACAAGCCAATCCTAGTTGGTAGTATAAATCTAGGTATAACACATAACAATGCTCCTAGAGACGCCAATGCCCAATTATTAAATATCTTTTTAATTACCAAACCACTAATTACATAAGTTAAAGTGATAATTAAGACACCTAATATATGATAACCGAAAACCCCATTAATGAAGCCTGGGCTAATATAATAAAGCAAAGGAAAGGCTATATATAAATCCTGCTGACTATAAACCTGTGGCATATAAGCCCAAGGTTGCCCTTCTTGCTGCTGAATCATCACAAAATTATTCATCCAAGCATCGCTGCTAACTGCCTCTAGACCTTTATCATAATTTAGAAATAAATATAGTAATAAATAAACAACCAAAACTAAAAAGAAGAAATATTTTGTATTCGTAAAAGATAATAATTTTTTAAAAAAATTCATACTCATAAATTTATTCCTTCACAGCTTTGATAGTCCAACTATAATTATGCCTATGGTATGTTTTTATGTTTCCAAAACCAGCCTTTTCGACTAGGCTAGATATTTCTTCTTTAGAATAATAGTTGGCGATCTTTGGATTTAATTGATCGTAGATTACCAATTTCAAATAATAAAATCCTAATTTTTTTAATACTTTTAACATGTATGTTTTCATTGGCCATGGTAGAAACCTAAAGAGAGAAACTAACACAATATAAACTTTAAGTAGTATAGCTAAGATAAAGGAAATAACATTTAATAACCAATGTGGAAAACGTGATGTCATTTGTATGATTGGCTTAAAAATTTTAAGGTATAAAGAGTTATTTTCGCTACCATACACCCAAACATAACAAGAGCCACCTTTTTTTAACATCACGAACATTTTTTGCAAAGCTAGCAACGGGTCTGGCAGATGATGTAATACTCCTAGACAAAATACTGCATCATACTTGTCTTTTATTTCAACATCGTAAATACTTTGATGATAAAAATTGGCATTGTTACAATCTTCACAATATTTTTTGGCTATCTCAACAGCACCAGACGGTTCAAAGCCACTGGCCTCTTTAGCATAATTGGCCATTGTTTTTACAAATCTACCATTACCACAACCAATCTCTGCAACAATTTTGTCCTGAAGATCATCTTTATTTAATAAATGACCAAAGTAATCAAAAAAGAAACTTTCATCAGCATACACTCCTTGTTGCTTCTGGAAAGAAATCCATTGTTTGTTAAAATCTGACACTGTCTCTAACTTTTTATCTTTAGGCATAAATACGTACTCTAAGATTTTGTAGCAACAATTAGATTGTTTAATCCAAAACTAAATCTTATAACTTTAATATTTTTAAAACCTTTTTCTTCCAACAATTTTTTAATATAAGTATTTTTTAAACCGAACTCTTCACCTTCTTCCATGTGACCTCTATGATCCATATCTAAATCACTTTTAAACAAGTGCCAAATCTTATGTCCTACAGCACCTACAATGGGTGATAAATTAGTAATAAAAATGGTACCACCTGGTTTTAGGCATCTATAGGCCTCTTTTATAGTTTTCTCTCTGGTAGGAATATGATTAAGAGAAGCAATGATAGTTATATAGTTAAATTCCTCATCCTTAAAATCTAGATTGTCAGATCCTTGCACTTCGATATCCGCCTCTTGATTTGGTGCAATATCAATACCGGTGGCATTACCACCATTTTTTCTATACTTTTTAGCTAAACGATTATCTCCACAACCAATATCAAGTAGGTTTTTATTGGGTTTTAATTTCTTCTCAATAATATTAAACCTATCATCTGCCAGTGGCGTAACACCAAGCCAGGAAATATTTTCATTATTTGGAAAGAGACATCTCAATGGGAAAAAAATTGTATCTAATATTTTTTTATTTATTTTATGCATACTTAAAAATTATTTTTCGTACTGTGTCTTTCTAATTTCTGAAATCTGATCTGCTATCAAACCTAAAAATATCAATAGTATACCAACGATGAAAAAAAGTAATGAACCTATACTTAGGCCATTGCCAGCTAAGAAATATTTTAAGCCCCAGAAGAATCCAAGAATAATAGAGGCTAATCCTGTAGTAAAAAATATCTTTAAAGGATTAAATAACATTATCATTTTTAAAACTAAATATATTGTGCTCAAGCCGGATGACAACCTAACTCTACTACTTCCACCATCGCGTTTCTTTAATTTAATAGGAAGAAAAATATAATTATAACCCCTATTAATAATAATCATGGTTGAGGTGGTGGAAAAAGAAAAAGCATCAGAACATAAATGAAGGTATTTTTTAATTACATCCCTACGCATCATTCGTAAACCACAATTAAAATCTTTCAAACGAACCTTAATTAGATTATTAATTAAAAATCTAATAAATAATTTACCCGGTGTCCTCCACAAAGGGCTTCCGCTAGACAATTTTTCTCTCTGCCCAATAACCGCATCAAGAGAACCGTCTTTAATTTTATTATAAAAATTTTCTACATCTTCTGGAAAAAACTGACCGTCACCATCATAGGAACAAACATATTTACTATCTGCTTTCCTGATGCCAATTTTTAAACTAGCACCATACCCTCTATTGTGGTAGTTAGAAATAATTTTAACATTTTCTAAATCTTTAAAATGACCCACCTCTTCTAAAGAATTATCAGTAGAACCATCATTAACAATGATAACATCTATTTGAAAACTAAATTTAAAATTTAAAATCTCCTGGACGACCCTCCTAATTACCTTGCCTTCATTGTATACTGGAATAATTATTGAAACATCTTTCATGACCGTATAAATTAATTAATCAACTTATTTTTTGAGAACTTTGAAATATAAACTTACGATTAAAATTGAAAGTTATTATAGACATAATAACAGTAATTATAGACATAGAAACTAAATAATGTAAGTTTAGAATAGACGTTAATACATAAACTGAGCTAAAGCTTATCAGACTCAACAGAATATAACCTTGTATATAAAAAACATATCGTTTAATTAAATTTTCACCATCATGATCATTAAAAGTAAATTTAGAGTTCATGATGAAACCGTAAGTCCAACCACATAAGGTAGAAATAATATAAGCTAATAAATACCAAAGATGTAAATATTCAGTTAGTACAAAAGTCATAAGAAAAACCAAGGCTGTACCACTAACACCTACCAGAACAAAATTAAAGTACCTACCAAATTTTTTTATAATTGCCTTATATAGAGATCTTAACATTATCTTAAAAATTTTTATGAAAATAATTTACCAAGGAGATTAATCCCCAAATTTCCCGATTATGATCACGACTACCTTTTAGGTGCTCTTTAATCAGCTCATCTACTTTAGAATAGCTTAAAAAGCTTATTTTTTCAACCTTTTCCTTAGCTAGAGAATCCAACATAAAATCCTTTAATTCATGCCTGAGCCAGTCAGCTATAGGGAAATTGAAACCCTTTTTCTCTGTATAAATTAAATCTTTTGGTAAATATTTTTCTAACAGCTTTTTTAAAATATATTTAGTAGTAGTGCCTTTTATTTTTAGCTTAGAATCCAAGTTGTTAGCAAAATCAACCACATCGTTATTTAAAAAAGGTACACGAACCTCTAAGCTATGAGCCATGCTAGCTCTATCTACCTTGACCAAATAATCCCCTTCTAAAACTGTCTGCTGATCTACGTACAAAAGTTGATTAAGAATATTTTCATCTGCTACATTTTTAAAATAACTTTCAAAATTATCACTTGCACCAAAATCTTTTTTAAGTACACCGCTGTTATGCATGGCTCGATAATAAAAATGTGCCTGCTTAGAATCGTACTTAGCAGCATGAACAAAACGTCGTAGCTTATAATCCAAGCTCATCTTATCAGAAGAAGATGGCAATCTAGCCACACCCTTTTCGATTAAAGACTTAAAAGGTAAATATCGATAAATATTATTAATACGTGGTAAATAATAAATTGGATAACCGCCAAATAACTCATCAGCACCATCACCAGATAAACATACCTTCACTTTTTGTCTAGCAAACTTTGATAAAAAATACATTGGTATAGCACTACTATCACCAAAGGGTTCATGAAATAAATCTAAGATCTTTGGGATTTCATCCATTACCTCTTGTTTGTCTAAATTTATGGAATGATGATTCACTCCCAAAATTTCTGCTATCTTAGCTGAACTCTTTGATTCATCAAAAGAATCAAGCTCAAAACCAACTGTAAAAGTATCAACCTGCTTGCTGTGTTCTTTAGCTAAAGCGGCAATTAAGCTAGAATCAACCCCTGAAGATAAAAACACTCCTAATGGTACATCAGAAATCATGGATTGCTTAACTGACTTGGATAATGTTCCCTGCACACCATCAACAGCACTTTCTATTTCTTTATGTTTAGCGCTAAACTTTGCCCGCCAATATTCTTTTACTTCTAGACTATTAGTATTGATATCATAAACAGCGAAATTAGCTGGCGGTAATTTGAATACATTTTCTAAAATAGTATCTGTGCCGTAAATATAGTTTTGCTGCAAAAATTTTTGGACTGACTTAAGATTCACTTTCTTGGCAGCATCTATAGCTTGAATCTCAGAAGCAAAATAAAAACTATTGTTATCCCAATGATAGTACAATGGCTTAACGCCCATACGGTCTCTAGCTAACAACAATTGTTGACTACGGCTATCATAGATAGCTAATGCAAACATTCCATCTAATTTTACAAAAACGTCTGCGCCATACTCTAAGTAAGCATTTAATATGACTTCTGTATCTGAACTACTTTCAAATGAATATCCTTTTAACTCTAAATCTTTCTTTAGTGTCTGAAAATTATATACTTCGCCATTATAAACTATCTGACAGCCATCCCTAGTCATTGGCTGATTAGCTTTATCAGATAAATCTAGAATAGATAAACGTTTATGTCCTAATTTTAGCTTTTTATCTTCAGAAATAAAGACACCGGAAGAATCCGGCCCCCTGTGGTGTAGCTTATCTCGTCTACCAATAAACTGCTCTTTATCATTCAGTTTATCTGCAAATTGTCCAACAATACCACACATCTTTAATCAAAATATTTAAAAACTACTTTCTTATTAAAAACAAAAGTAGCCAACGACATTATAGCTGAAACTATAAATATAGATAACAAATAATACATACCTGCAATAGAAGTCAATATATAGACAAGGGCCAAGCTAGCTAATCCCATCATGCCATAGGTTTGTAAATAAAAAATATAACGCTTTAAACTATGCTCACTGTTGTGTCCCCTAAACGTAAAGCGGGAGTTCATATAAAAATTAAATACCCAACTTAATAAGGCTGCCATAATGTATGATAACAAATACCACAGGTCAAAAAATTCTGTAAAAACAGCAGTCAGAACAAGATTAATCACAAATCCAGTTAACCCAATCATTATAAAATGCGGATAACGCTTAAACTTTCTGATAAATTCTTTCTTAAAAGGATAATATCTATGCTCTCTTTTCAAAAAAGGAATTTTCATTTTTTATTTTTATTTTAAACACTTAAATATCCTACGACTAACACTGTCATCCCACAAAGGAATCTGGACGGCCTGGGAAGCGCCAGTGTGTATGTGTTTGACCATGGCCTCAGCCTGATCTAAATCCATAGTAAATAATTTATTGGTACCCCTCTCTATAGTAATAGGCCTTTCTGTATTATAACGCAAAGTGCAACAAGGCACTCCCAGGTGAGTAGTCTCTTCCTGGATACCTCCCGAATCAGTAATTACACCTTTGCTCTCAGCCATTAATTTTACAAAATCAAAATAACCTAACGGCTCAATAATATTTATGCCCGTCAATAAATCTTCTAACTTATACTCAATAATTTTCTGCTGAGTACCCGGATGTAATGGAATTAAAATTGGTATTTGTTTGTTTACGTTTTGTAAAATTTCTAAAATAGTCTTCATGCTCTGAGCACTATCTGTATTTTCTTGACGATGGATAGTCACCAGAGCATATGACTTGGCTTGCAACTGTAACCTCTGTAAAATATCTGATTTATCTATGTTGTCCCTAAACATGATTAAGCTCTCTATCATAATATTACCGACGTATCTGATTTTATCTTTATCTACACCCTCACGAAGCAAATTCTCATTTGCAGAAGGCTCAGTGGTAAACAACATATGGGAAAGATGATCAACTATAGCTCTATTGATTTCTTCGGGCATACGACGATCATGGCTACGCAAACCAGCTTCAATATGAACAACTTTGTATTGATTACTGATAGCGGCAATGGCTCCAGCTAAAGTAGAATTAACATCACCAAAAAGTACAACGGAATCAAAATTATCACTCTTTAATACATGTTTGAGAGCATTAAACATCTTACCGATCTTCTCAGTATGAAATTCACCCTTAACATCTAATTGTACATCGGGCTTAGGAATCTGCATTTCTTCAAAGAAAATCTTGGACATATTCTTATCAAAATGCTGCCCAGTATGTATTAGGGTAATCTTGAATTCTGGATGATTTTTAGCCTGACGAAAAAAAGGAGCAGCCTTCACAAAGTTCGGCCTAGTCCCTAAAATTACTGCTATATTTTGGTGTTTTTTTGGTATCATAGATTACTACCATAATATACTATATTATCAAATATTTCAATGCCTTTAGTCAATATTTCCAACTTGACGATATTAGCCAAAAATGGTAATTTGAGACGTAAACTTTGAACCTTAAAACTTGTAGGATTCGCAACTAGCGAGTCAAGGAGGTAAAACTGTGAAAAAGATCTATTTACACGAATTCAACATCCTAATGGGCAACAAAATCTACCTGCCAATAGCCTCGGGCATGCTCAGGGCTAGTGCAGAGACTTGGTCAGAAATCAGGCATAACTTTGAATTCATGCCTTTTATCTTCCGCCGAGACACTGTAGATAATATTGTCGGTAGTTATGAAGAGCCAGAAGTGTTAGCTTTCTCTTCGTCGCTGTGGAATCACGAACTCAACCTAGCTGTAGCTAAGGCTGCCAGAATCATGCATCCCGATGCACTGATTATCTTTGGTGGTGCTCATGTACCACATGATGCTGAGCGATTCCTCACAGCCAATCCTTTTATCGATGTAGTCGTCCGTGGTGAGGGTGAAGTCACTTTTGCTAAAGTGCTAAATGCTCATCTCATGGGTCGCGACTTCTCCTCGGTCAAAGGTGTTTCCTACCGTGATTTAGGTGAAGACAAGGTAGTCCAGACTCCTGATCGTCCTATGATCGAAGACCTTGACCTCTTGCCTTCCCCCTATCTAACTGGGCTCTATGACTATCTAATTCGAGATGTGTCAGACGACATTGAATACCAAGCTATCTTTGAAAGTAACCGCGGCTGTCCTTTTGGATGTTCCTTTTGCTATTGGGGCAATGCTGTACGCAAAGTACGACGTTTTCCCAGTCAAAGACTGCAAGACGAAGTTATGTGGTTTGGTGACAACCGAATTGCTTTTGTCTTTAGTGCTGACGCTAACTTTGGTATGTACCAATGGGATCTAGCTACGGCTCAGATGATGGTAGCTGCCAAATCAGCCTTTGGTTACCCACAAGCCTTCCGCTGTTGCTACGGCAAAAATGCTGAAGACAGAATCTTCGAAATTGCCACGCTACTGGAAAAAGCTGGTTTATCTAAAGGTGTGACACTGTCCTTTCAAAGTACAAACTCACAAACCTTGCAAAACATCGGTCGACGTAATATTAAACTCGACACCTATCGTAGTCTACAGACCAGATACCATCAAGCCAATGTCCCCGTCTACACTGAGCTCATCCTGGGCTTACCTGGTGAAACTTACACAAGTTTCTCCAATGGTATTGAAGAAATACTACAGGCTGGACTACATGATCAGATTGGAGTTTTCCTCTGTACCATCCTGCCAAACACAGACATGTCTGACCCAGTCTATGTGGCCATGCACGGCATTCGTGCCAAACGTATCGCTCTGATTGAACCTCATGCCTCACCTCGCCTTGGCGAAGTGCAAGAATATGAGGATATCTGCATCGGTACCGATACCATGCCCCCTGAAGACTGGCAACGAGCCGCCAAGTTAGCTTGGATTACCCAAGTATTGCA
This sequence comes from Candidatus Parcubacteria bacterium, assembly GCA_018669975.1. Taxonomy (GTDB): domain Bacteria; phylum Patescibacteriota; class Patescibacteriia; order UBA1558; family GWA2-36-10; genus JABHSK01. Next base: position 160,203 of record JABHSK010000005.1, on the reverse strand, counting down.
TGGCTATAAATTGAGCTTCTTTATGTCCCTGTACCTATCTGACCAACTTGGTGTTAAATACACTGACTTGTACCAGTACATTCTGGAACATGGACGTGAAGACCGCTTCCCAATCATCTCTGGAGAGATCGCCTACTACGAACAATTCCTAAAAAACGTGCTGACTGGACAAGCACAATGTGTCTTTTTGGATGAGTTCGGAGATATCTCCTGGCAAATTGAAGAAGCTAGTTTACTTAGACTATCTGGGCATCTCAGAGAATTCTATCATGAATTCCTCTGCCTAGTTGTCAATTTCCTACACGCTAATGACATCGTATTTAATCAATCATTGTTGATTGAGATCTTGATCTATCAGAGCTCTCGAATGGCTACATTTGAGAAAGCTAGTAGAACCCCCAAGTTATTCAATCACAATGTTCCTGAATATTTCGATGCCTTGCTCAAAGATGAAAGTATTGCTATCCAACACCGACCGGAATCTCCGCAAATACTAACCGTCGAGTTAACTAACTTCGGTGGTGACAAAGCTGAGTTTGCACGTCAGATTATCTGGTTCGGCCGCCGTGATAGCCGTATAGTTGAGCATGTTAGTTGGCAGGAAGATTTTCATTAATCACTGCCAAAACAAAAACCCCGTCGAGTTAAACTCGACGGGGAATTTTATTTGTCTTATTTTATTTTATAGTAATCTTTCATCCAGTCTATCGTAGCTTTAACCCCATCATCCAACTTCACTGTTAGTTTGTGATCTAATTGATCAACTGCTTTCTGCACGTCTACTTTCTTGCTCTTGGTAGTTAAAATTTCAGATTCTTTATAATCAATTAATTTTCTATCTGCTCCTGTCACTTTCCAAATAGTATCTACCAAAGTTTCAATGTCATGATATTCTAGACCACCGATATTATAAATTTCACCCGGCATAAAATTATCAACAATATTAGACAAAGTGCGACAAGTGTCTTCTAGATAGGTAGAGGTACGATAATGTCCTTTATAAACTACCACTGGCATTTTATGTAAAGCATGATAACAAAATTTACAATTAACACTCCTATACGGATGGTACCACTCACCTGGCCCATAGGTATTAAACAATCTAACCACAACCGTCTCTGTGCCGTGTTGAATAATAGAATTTCTAACCTGCGTCTCATTAACCCATTTACTCATGGCATAATCATTCATCTGCCTAATTACTACTTTATTCATAACATCTTCATGCATAACATCATCATAATCACCATAAACTTCTGATGAAGAAAAATGAATCAAGCGAAATCCAAGCTGCTCTTGTAATTTGATAATATTTTTGGTACCAATGGCATTTGATTGCCAAACTTTCTCATAATAATCCTCGCCATTCCATCTACCAAATTCAGCTGCTGCATTATAAACATAATCAAAAGGGCCAGCTAATCTAAAAATTCTTTCTATCTGTCTAAAATTACCAATATCACAACGAGCATAGTGCCAATCACCACGAGACATTTCATGTTCCCAGCCTTTTTCACCAACTGCATGATATAAATCAATACCAAAGACTTCATGTCCTTTGTCTTTGAGCATCTTCTCTAGCCATGAACCGACTACTCCTTTGCTGCCTGTAATCAATATTTTTGCCATATGTTTTATTTAATCAATTTTATTGCATCTATTAATTGTATATGGGTATCAACTTCTTTGTCAGTATGACGTTTAATGTCCGCCATCTGATAATCTCTAACCACTGTTTTATATCCCATGCCTTGTAATTCTTTATCTGTCCAGGAACAACGATGAGTCTGAAATTCATGACCACCGTGTCCAGTGATGTCTAAGTTTTGTTCAACCAATCCATTTGGTGTTTCTAAAATAACACCCTTCCTAGCAATTTTTTCACATTGCTTGATTAGGCTCTGAGCCTCATCTTTTTCTATGTGTTCAATAATATCTAATGCTAATACTATATCAAAACTATTGGGTAAAAAAATTTCGTCTAATTTTCTGACATCATACTTCATTACTACATAGGGAACATCTGTTTCTATGTGATCAAAATATTTTTCATAAATATCCACCCCTACTCTGATTTGAGCTGGGATAAACTTTGACTTGAGTGATAAGCCGCAGGCTACATCTAAAATAGATACAATTTCCCCCTCTTTCCATGGCCACAATCCAGCTTCAGTAAATATATTTTTAACTGTATTTTTAGCCCAATCTTCCTTTGGCATAAATAATTTATTACTTAATTCTTAATTTAAAAATAATACTAGTTTTACTATACAAAGTCAACTATAGCTCACCTAAGTATTTATTAATATCTTTACCTAAAATATCCCAGCTAAGAGTAGTTTTTACAAAATTAACCGCTCTTTGACCCAAATCTCGTCTATCCTGACTATTCATACCATGCACCTTGACCAAAGCTTGCTCCAAATTTTTAGCTATATCATCTGTAGCAATAACTACACAACAATCAGCTGGCTTAAACAACTGTTCAATCGGGCCAACGTTAGTTGTTATAGTGGGAATACCAGTCAGTAAATCACTAGGTAGTTTAGATGGGTAGGCATACTCGGTCATTTTTAAACTCGGACGTGGCACTACCAAAACACTAGACTTAGTAATTATCTTACTTACCTCTCCATGTGGCACTTTAAAATGTAAATCCGCATTGTCCAATAAATTATGTTCCTTAAGCATGCCCTCTATATGCGTGGTACCACTGCTCAACACAAAATTTAATCTAAAATCAAATAGCTTTTTCTTTTTTATCTCCGCTAGAGCTGTTAATAAATAATCAAAACCTTGATATGGTTTAAGGTTACCAGCATAGCCGATGGTAAATACTTCTGGCTCTTGATTACTCTGAACTTCTAAAAATTTACTTTCCACACCATTATAAACTAACCTCATCTTGTTAGCTACGTGTGAATAATATTGTTTGTGTTTTAGATTACAAATAAAAAGCATGTTGTAGAACCTAAGAAAAAATCTGACCACCTTGTCTACCAGCCATCTTTTTCTATTATTCATCAAACCATGATAGTACATCTCCTCTGCATACAAACCATGCATATCCAAAACAATTTTAACTCCGGTAAACAACTTTAAAAATACTGGCATACGTACTTCCATTTCTGTGTGTGCTAAAACAATATCTACTTTATGTTTCTTGATAAGTTTTTTAAAAAATAAAAAACGTTGCATAGCATTACCTTTTGGATAGGCTACAAATTCAGCTTTAACATCATCAGCGATATCTTTGGTACAAATAACAAGTTTATGCTCTTTGGCAATTTGCCTAGCTACACTAAGCATACGCAATGGTGTGCCACGCCTAGGATTATCTAATGATGAATTAGTTATAAAAAGTATTTTCTTCATTCGTTTATTGTTTGCTTCCAACTCTGCTTATATAAATCTAGGGTTTGATCTTTATTTAGTAACTGTTGAACTGCTTGTCTACCCCCTTCTGTTATCTTATTACGTAAGTCATTATCGGTAATTATATTTTTCATGGCTTGATATAAAACCTCGGTATCTCCAACCGGCACCACCAATCCACTCTCCTGATCTTTAATGACTTCTCCAGCACACCCAACATCAGTCATAATAATCGGCAAACCAATACTAGCTGCTTTAACGATTACCATGCCCCAACCTTCCGCGTTTGAGCTCAACACAAAAACATCTGCTTGCTGATAATATTTTTCTAAATTATCAACCCAACCCTTAAATATAACTTTATCTTCTAGTTTTAATAACTTAACTTTAGCTCTTAACTCACCTTCCACAGGACCTTGCCCAAAAATCTGCAACTCAACATTATCGTGTTCTTTGGATAATTTATTCATAGCATCAATTTGCATACCAATGTTTTTTACGGGCACCAAGCGACTAGCTGTCATAAAAATAAATTTATCATCCTGTCTGTCTATTTTTGATAAATTATGACTAGTATCTACATAAATGGGCACTACTACTATGTTATTTTCTTTTACGCTAAAATCTTTTATCAATTGTTTTTTTAATCTTTGACTAACTACCCGCACTACATTGGCTCGTGGCAAAACAAACTTAGCAATTATTTTTCTTAAACCATAAAATTTTTCAAAACCATGCACCTGAATCTCTAAACCATTCTTAAATTGTCTAGCCAAACGATAAGCAACCCAAGCAAGAAAATATTGATCCTGTGCAGTGATGACATCAAACTTGTCTCCCTTTAAAATTTTTCTACCTAACTTACAAATGGCCAGGAGTGTAAAAATTTTATTACTAGCTTTAACTCCGTAAACCATAACCTTGTCGGACAAAACTACTTTTTGATTTGACTGTGCTGGTACGATTACTACATATTTTTCTACCAAATCACTATACTCCCTAGCTCGTTGAGCTAAGGCTGAATTTTTATCTAAAATTGTTTGGTCTAAACCAAGTCCTAAAATTTTCATTATTAAACTTTTTTAAATAAATCAATATGTTCATCAGCTAGGTTATGCCAACCACGACTAGAATCTATTGCTTTAACAACAGCTAAATACTTATTATATTTATCCTCATCAAATAAGGTAACAATTTTATTTTGAATATCACCAACATCTAATGGGTCAATAAACATTAATTTATCTTTAAATTCTGGATAAAACCCAGATTCCTTGGTCAACAACACTGGCTTATTTAACCTAATAGACTCTAGGGCTATATTAGGACTAACTTCAGATATGGATGGCACAATAGTAAAATGACTTCTGGAAATTTCTTTAGCTAACTCTGTCAGAGGCATACGATTCTTAAAGTGCACCCTATTCCCCATGTTTAGTTTTTTAATCAGCTCCAACAGGTATTTTTTTTCTGGACCACTACCAACAATAGTCATTTTTGTATTAGCTATATCCTTAATAGCCTCTATTACCCTGGTTAAGTTTTTTAACTTTATCAAACGACCAGCAAATAAAATACTAGCATTGTCTGTCTGACTAACTTCTGGCACTTGCAAATCTTCGGGAAAGGCATTATTAATAACCACTGATTTACTTTTTGTTATTGGAAAATATTGAGCATAAATATCCTGTTGCCATTTAGTAGAAAATATAACCTGATCAAACTTAGATAAAGAAAATTTATAAATTATTAAATATATTTTTTCTTTGAAATTTTTTGGCTGGCTATGGTATTGACTCAAAGTCTGATTACTCCAACCACTGTTGTAAGCCTTCTCCCATAAAAAATCTCCGCCCAATCTGACTATAATTTTTATTTTTGGATTGAACACCTTAACTAGAGCACACGGTAAACCAACACTAATCAAATCTTGTGCATAGATAACATCTCCCCACTTGGCCAGCTTTCTTACTTGTTGAAAATATCGCCAATAGCGACTTAGCGCATTTGTTTTACGACTAATCCTATGTACACTTAGTATTTCATCAATCTCTGATTCTTTATCACCATAGCTAATCACTTTGACTCGATAGCCAAATTTCACAAATTGCTGACCTAATTTTGTCACATAGGTAGCTGGACCTCCTATGTCCGGAGGCACAATACCAGTTGCTAAAACTATTTTTTTAAAATCTTTGGCCATGATTTATTTTTTAAAAGCCTGATAAAATTTCTCTATTAAAGCCCTGAGGCTATGTTTCTCAATAACATATTTTCTAAAATTGTCTTGCTGGCTCTGCAAATCTTTTCCAGCTAAATGTTTTATTTTCCTAACCAAATCTTTAGTGTCGTTTTCTTCAAACAAAAAATCATTTGATAAAAAATTGCCTAGGGACTTATTACAAATTAAAATTGGCACTTTGCAAGACATAGATTCTAAAATAGTCTTATCAAAACTACCGCTTGGCGTTAGATTGACAAATAGATCATGCTGATTATAAACACCTGGTGTCTTAATGTTAGCTATACCCTTATGAAAAACTACTCTACCCTTTTTAATTAAATCTGACGCTGACTCTTTAACGGTATTAAAATACATTTTATCTCGACTAGGTGCATCACCATATATATGAACTACAAAATCAAATTTATCTTGCTCTAAAATATGCGCTGCCTTAATTAAAGTGTCAACATTCTTTACTGGTGAAATGCGCCCAATGCTTAAAATTTTAAAACTACTCGATGCACTCTTAATGTCCTGCGGATTGAACTGCTCAGTATCAATACCAACTGGCATGGCCTGAGCCTTTTCAAAACCGGTCGCAAAAGCATAGGGTGATGTAAAAAATACTTTATGAGCTAAATTAATAGCTGCTGTGGCTTTAGTGTCACCATAAGAATGGTTGTACCACAAGGCAATCTTTTTACCCCATAGTTTCCATAGCCAAGCCCCTAAAACTACATATTCTGGGTTCATGTGTACTAAAACTGCATCGTAATTCTTTTTGGTTTGCAAAATATATTTATAAAACAAACGCATATAAGTAAAACGACCATTGCCAGATTCTTTACCTAGAGATAAGACTTCAACATTAGCTGGTAAATCACAATCGCCTTTTTCCAAACAAATAACAGTAATATATTCAAAGCGCTCTGCTAACTTTTTAAGCCAATTATGAAAAAACCCTAGCACTCCGTCATTATAATCAACTTTTTGAGTTAAGATTAATATTTTCATAGCTGCCTAATAAAATTATTTTTCCTTCTTAGTGTCTACCTCTTGAAAAACCTGATTCATCTGTTTGGCTACAGAATCCCAAGAATATTTCTCAAGTACTAGTTCTCTGCCAGCATCTTGAATCTTTTTATAAAGCTCTTTGTCTTTTACATAACGCTCTACAGCCTGGGCAATGCTAACTGGGTTTCTAACTTTACAAAACAAACCAGTCTCACCATCATGAAGAAAATCAGGAATTCCACCGACCTCTGTACCAATAATTGGAGTATTAACTGCCATTGACTCTAAAAATGAATTACCTAATCCTTCTGACAAAGATGGTCGGCAAAAAATATCAGCAGTCTCTACATACTTGGGTAAATCTTTGTAATCTCGGTGTCCTAAAAATAAGATCTGCTCCTTTACTCTCATCTCTTCAGCTAATGCTTTAAGTTTTTCTTCGTCAGGACCAGATCCAAGAATAAGCAATTTTATTTTAATGCCGCTCTTATAAATCAAGAAATTCATAGACTTGATCAAATCATCAATACCATTTTTGAGAGCTAGCCTAGAAGTAGTGATAAATATTTTTTCGTCATCGGCAATGTTTAATTCTTTACGGACTGACTGTTTGGCTTCCTCAGATATACCAGCTTTAAAAACTGCTAGATCAACGCCGTTGGGTATGAGGACAATCTCACCTCTGTTTCCCATCTTACGAGAACGTTTAGCCAAAAATTTACTAATTGCCTGAGTAATATTTGGTTCACGATAAATTCTTTTATACCAATAGCTCCAAAACCAAGTTCGCTTACGTAAAAATTCATCGCTGTCCCCGCTCTGCAAAGTCAGCAGGTATGGAATCTTTGTCTTGTATTTTAGAAACAGGGCTGCAAGACCTCCATAAAAAGCCATCATACTCCAAGCAAAATCAAACTTTACTACTTTGTGCAAGTTCATGGTGTAAAGAATAGCTCGAAAGGGATATAAATATTTATCCCACTTTTTACCTTTACCAAGACGTCGAACATTGATATTGCCAATTTTTTCTTCGTCCGGCCACTCAGCATTAAATTTGTTAGTAATCAAATAATATTCATAGTCTGGTAAACGATCAGTAATCTCTTTGATAGCCACTTCTGCACCACCCACGAAAGGATGGTAGGCTATAGAAAAAATAACTATTTTTTTCATATCTACTACTTGCTTAATATTTATAAATTCTATAAAATTATACCAGTATTTACAAAATAAATCAATTAACAATTTGGCTAATTTTAGGTAAAAAACCCCCAATATGACAAATAAAAAACAACTAAAAGGCAAAAAAATACTACTCCTGGTCACTCAAACTAAGTGGGGTGGAGCACAAAAGTATGTATTGGAATTAGCAAAATATCTCAAAAAGCACAACGAAGTACATATAGCTTTTGGAGAAGTAAACAAGCAAAATCAAAAATTTATAGACTCTTGCAAAGAGCTAAAAGTAAAGACTATTCCCCTGCCCAAGCTAGTACGCAATATCGAAATCATAAAAGATTTTTCTGCCATCGCCAGTGTCAGTGGATTATTAAGCAAAGAAAGTTATGATTTAATACATCTAAATAGTTCTAAAGTTGGATTATTAGGAACTTTAGGTGCTATGATGTTCTCTCTTAATCCTATGAATATAAAACCTCGCGTCGTCTATACTGCTCACGGTTTTGTTTTTAATGAACCGGGATCAAAAGTACAACGAAAACTTTATAAATTTTCCGAACAATTTTCTACTTCTCTACAGAGTTTAATAATTGCTGTTTCTGATTTTGATAGACAAAGTGCTTTAGACAACAATATCTGTGATCCCCGCAAAATATTTTCTGTTCATAATGGTATTAATGCTGAAGACTACGATTTTTATGATCGTCAAACCGCTAGACAAAAACTAGACTTATCAAATAATAAAAAATATTTTGGCACTATTGCTAGTTTTTACAATACCAAAGGACATCAATATTTAATAGAGGCTATCAAGCAGCTCAGAGAAAACAAATCTTTATTGGTAAGAAATCATCAGTGGCTTTTAATTGGTGAGGGTATAGAGTTGTTTGATATTAAAAAGTTGATTGAAAAATATCAACTGGAAGATTTGATAAAAATCATTAAGCCAAAAGATAACGATTGGAAATACCTTCAAGCTTTTGATTATTTTATACTACCTTCTGTTAAAGAAGGGTTGCCTTACACTATCCTAGAAGCTGGACTAGCCAAGATTCCAATCATCGCCAGTAAAGTAGGTGGCATTCCCGAAGTTTTAAGCAACGAAAAAACCGGCCTATTAACTACGCCAGCTAATCCTGTGTCTTTGGTAAATGCTATGCGTAGACTAAGCAAAGACCAAAACTTAGCTAATCAACTAGCAGACAACAATTACAAAAATGTAAAAGAAAACTTCAGCCTGAGCAAGACCCTCAAAGAGACTGAAGATTTATATCTAAAATTATTCTAAAGAATTTATAAACTCCTGGACCTGCTCAAAATAAGCAGAATCTATTTCTAATATCCTATTAACTGTTTCAATGGCTTTTTGTTTATCACCAAACTCTTGATAAATAGCCGCTAAACTCGCATACCATTGCGGGTTTTTTGAATCTAGACGAATAGCTTCTACGTATAGATATTCTAGGGTTTTATAGTCTTTTTCAGCCTGGAACACAGGTAAAACACTAGCTACATCATTGATATCCGTAAACTCAAAACCATAATCAACGGCTTTTTTTACATTGGCTACAACTAACTCCCCTTGATCTTCCTGAGCACTATAAATCAAAGCATATGACCAATAGGTTTGCGGTATTTCGTCATTAAGATCACGAGCTTGATCCAAAACAACCACTGCCTCTTCCTGCTCTCCCAGGAAAGCGTGTACCTGTGCCAAAATATACATAGTTGGAATTCTCTCGGCACTCAATTCTAAACTACGATTCAAATAATGCTGTGCTCGTTCTGAATAATATGGATCGTTAGGATTTAGTTCTAATAATAAAGTATAAACTCTAGCAAAGCGAGCGTAGATCTTGGCATCCAAAAGCTCAGGTTGATCTATCTCTTCTATACGATTAGCCATAACCTCTAAAGTACTCTCAACTGTATCAATGCTAGTGTGAATACGTTCATCCCTAATTAAATCCATCATTGGCTTGGTGTAATTATCAATCAACTCCCAATCCCAAGGTAGGTCTCTATCAATACTACTTTGCAAATCACTGTATAACTCATTGTTGTTATAATCTCTGTCTTGCATCAATTGCATAACATTTCGAGATTCCATAGTAGATTGCCAAACTGGAATATTAATACGAATATTTACAAATAAAAATATCAACACAGCAGCAATAATATAAACTAAAGCAAATTTCAACTGAGCTTGCTTTGGTTCCACTTCATCTTGTCGATGACTCAATCCATAGACTAGACCAATAAACAGCATAAAGCTAATCAAGGTACTAATAGAATCAAATACAATCAAGTTATGAATAAAGTAAGCTATTAGCAAACTCAAAAATAAAATCGTTTCTATATAAGATATTCGATCTCTTTTCCTTAATTTGATAATAGTCAAAACTAAAATTACAAAAATAGCCAGATAGGTGACCAAACCGATTACGCCACTGACCGTCAAATATTCAACTGGGTTATTGTGAGCTTTATCAAACCAGGTCTCACCCTTAACATAGTCATAAAAACTAGCTTCAAAATAGTTGTTGTAAGCAATATTAAAATTAGCTTCACCCCAACCAAAAATAGGCTTGTCCTGCCAGGCTTCCAAGCCTCCGCGCCAAGAATAAAAACGAGTCTGCAAGGTGGTATCGTCTATTCTAATATCGGTAAATCTACTCAATAAATAATTGCTTTTGACTAGTTCTGTATCTTTGGCAGCAAACAAGCCACCGACTATCAAAACTAACAAAATAAGGGCTATTCTGAGCCAATTTTTGGCTTGCTTAGTCACATTTTTACCAAAAGACAGGAATACCAGAGCAAATAAAACTGCTGCCGTCAGGCCAATCATAGCACTACGAGTCTGAGACAAAAATATAATAATAGTATTAAAAATTGCACCAAATAAATAATACCAACGCAACCAATTATTCTTGGAATTAATCAATAGATAAACAAAGCCAAATAGACCAAATAATAAATAACCAGCCAACATAGCCGCATTACCAATGGTACCAGTCAACCTAAAAACACCTGACTCATATACATTCCAGCCTATCTTCTGAAAAATTGCGTAAACAGAAACCAATAGACTAACGCTGCTAAAAAATTTCCAAAATTGCAACCAATCTTTTTTTTCTTTTAGTATAGAGATGGTTATCAAAAAGAAAGCTAGTATATGCAGCCAATTAAAAAGTCCGCTACTACGTGATAGTGTCCCCCACCAACTACGAGTCCACTGCACACCAAAAATACCACTGAGGAATAAGGCTACTACAAAAGCTAGAACGCTAATTACTAAAGGATGTCGAAAGTTTAATTTATATTTCTTGTTCTGTGCCAACAATAAAACATACAAGACTAATAATAGCTCTACTAAAATTCTAAACCACAAAATCTTGGGCACTTCAAAAGGATTAACAAACAATTTATGTACTATTAGTGGTGTCAGTAGTATCAAACCAATGACAACCTTATTGGCTAGCAGTAATTTTTGTTCGGCTTTGGCTATCATAAGATTAATCTAAATTATGGACTGCTTTTAATTTTTCTATTTTATATTCAACTGAAGATCTTCTTTCCAAATCAGTCATTTCTAGAATCTGCTCATATATTTCTACCTCCTCAGCATAACGCTCCAGGTCTTCTAAAATATTGGCCTGCTTATAGAGAAAGACAACTTCAGAAAATTTATCAAAACCTTCTTGGGCTACCTGTAGGGCTGTTTCATAATCCTTTTGCATGTCATAAAGACGGATGTAGTCTAGATAAACTAGACTCATATCACCATGATTGATTTGCAAGAGATCATTAAATATTTCCTTTGCTTCATCATATTGTTTCAACTCCATATGAGCATTGGCCATATTTCTCCAAACTGTATAACCCTTGGTCTTATCATTGGCATAAGATTGGGCAGATAGTTTGAATTGCTCTAGCGCAGATTGATAATCAGGATTTTCAGTGGCATAAAAATCAATACCAGCCTGTAAAAACTGCCTGTAACAATCTTCATCTGATTTGGTAGCCAGGCATTGTTCCACTTCTTTTTGGCTATCATCACTAGAAAAATACCAACCCAAACCTAATATAACGACTACTAAGACAAGGAATGATAATATTTTTTTCATTGTTTTATTGCTTAATTATTACTATTTTCTCGAGCTTATCTTAACACGATTTTTCCAATCAGAAAAGCCCCCGTTAGGGGGCTTTTCCTTATATATCTTAGATAAAAAGCTATTTAGCTCTTACTCAAAGATGTTGCATCAGACTGTAAGCCTGGTAGATAACGACCTCCGAAGAAGTCAGAAGATGTACCAGAACCTAGACTGTCTTGATGACTTGTAGTTGAAGAGTAGTCAGACCAGATAATGTCAGAATCAGTACCAATAGTAATCAATGAATCATAATCAGCAAGATCATAAGCCAAAGCACCATAGGTAGGACCTGAAGTGTCTTGTCCTTCCTCAGCAATACTTGCAACGACAGAGTCGTTTGTAGCTGAGTTAGCAACAGTGGCCTTCAAACAATAAGTTTCACCACTAGTTGGAACTACTAATTCACCATAGTAATCAGAAGCATCAGTGTATGAAGAATCACTTGTACCTTCGAAGAACATGTACACTGCAACACTAGCTGCAGCATCACCGTAATCGGCGGTAGTAGTATTCAACAAACTCAAAGTTGTAGTACCGTATACGCCGTCAGTAAAGAAAGCAGTATCGATAGCTGTATCACAAGATGTGCCTTTGTACAATCTGAAACTATGTAGATTCAGAGTTGAACCACTGGCATCACTAGCGTCAACGTTGAATTTCAACTTCTTGATAGCAATCTTACCTTCACCAGCTGGGGTGACAGTAAATTTGTACAAGGTGTTTACACCGTCAGCCAATGAACCGTTTGAACCAGCATTAGCAAAGACAGGTTTTGACTTAACAACATACAAAGCAGCTGAAGCAGCATCACTATTAGTAAAGCTAGCAACGTTAGTGTTGCTTCCGCCTACACCGTTGGCTTCAAAACCAGTAGTTTGTAAGTCCCAAGTAGCTGAACTACCGACTAAAGCGCCGTTAGTAACAGTGTTTAATGTTACATACATGTCGATATTTTCACCGTCATCATCAGCTTTCAAATCCATACCAGTAAAGGTAGCGTAACCGCTGCCATCAACATCAGTGGTATATGATACTGTATCACCGGCTGTATTCTTACCAGTCAACTTGACTGAAGCAAAGTTACCAGCTTTCTCACTAGCTAAGAACTTCATCTTGCTGATTGCTAAGTCTTCATAAGCAGTATACACCTCTAATTGGTGATAATAAACATCTGAAGAACCAGTTGTTACTAAGGTTACAGCTGGTTTGTCAGCACCGTCTTGTACAGTGATAGTACCAGCTGAATACATAGCAAACTTAGGACCAGTAGCTGCTGTAGTAGCAGTATTTGGAAGGTCAGAAGTAGCAGTACCCATCTGAGCAGCTGTCAAAGCTGTACCACTTGAAGTCTCGGCTGATACGTCAGCTGAGAAATCAGTAATATCAACAGCGAAAGCGTCCATTGTAGTCAAACCTACAGTAGCTGTATGACCAGCATTGGTGTCAACTGCGACACGCAAGTTTCTGGTTTCACCAGCTGGGATGTTCCAAGCTATACTACTGAAAGTGACTTCACCTGAACTATTAAATGCTTTAGTACCTAACAATGTTTCAGAACCATCTGCTTCTTCAGCATAGGCACGAACATATGATACTAAATCAGTAATAGCTAAAGTAGAACCAGTTTGATCTTTTGTCAAAATGACAGAACGTGACCAACCATCAACATAACCTGAGAATTTTACAGATGTTATTTTGAGGTCAGCACCACTATCTTCTGCAGAGAAGATCAAGTTAGCAACAGTTACACCATCAGCACCCTTAACGATGTCGTCAGAGTTTGGAGTGGTTGCTCTAGTTGCTTTCAAAGCTGGTCCCTTCAAGGTCATATTTGCACCTTGAGTATAGCTTGATGGAACAATGCTAGTTAAATAAGTATTGTTGCCAGTAGATTTAACAGCAGTTGAGATAAGTGTATTACCGTCTGCTTTATCACCTAACACAGCGTATATTTTACTACCAGCGTCCAAGCTAGAATTCTTAAAGTCAGCTGTAACTTTATAGTTATGAGTACCCGCTGCTAAAGTCTCTGTATCTGTCCAAGTCTTACTAACACCAGCACTATTGCCAATATCAGAGAAACTTGAGATATCAGTTGGACCCCATACAGTTGTACCTGTATCAGTATTAACGATCTTAACGTCAGTGATATAATTACTTGTTACAGTAGTATCACTAGCATCCATATCAGTAGTAACAGCATGTAACTCAACCTGAATACTCTTTAAGTCTGCTTCTTGAGTCAAAGCAATAGCGAAATTCAAAAGGTTGATATCATCAGCTGAATTACCACCAGCATCAATGTTTGTTGCAGATGGGCCATCAGTAGTTAAAGTTACATCACTACCTTCCAAGTACATAGTTGTATAGCGAGCAGCTGCTCCACCATTATAAGTACCTGAACCAGTTGATGAGTTAAAACTCTGATCATAATTATCAACACCTAGAGGGGCGTTATAATTATTACCCATTACTTTAAGATCTGAAGTTTCATCAAGGTAAAAGTTAACAGTTTCAGCTGAGCCAGATTTGGCATCGCCTGAAATGTCACCATATACATAAAACTTAACTGCTTGACCTTTTTCTAGGTCTACTGGAGTATCTAATACAAAAACAGCTAAATCTTCACTGTCTAAGCCACTAGTACTAGCAACCAAGTTCTCAGCAGACTTACTGTTCTTGTAAAGTTCAAGGTCAGTTAAGTCGCCACGTGAAACAGCACCAGCATGATATAGTGAAATTCTCTCAAATGAAGAGTCTTCAATACTATCAACAGTCAAAGTGAAAGAAGTTAATTCTGCGTCCTGTTCACCAACTTTACCATTGGAAGGATCACTACCTTCAGTGATAACTACTTCACCAGCGTTAGCTGTACCTAGAGAAATAGCATTACCTACTATAGAACCTAAAGTAGCAGTGCCTGCTTCTAGCTCAGCTGCTGTGATTGAGAAAAGATGAGTACCAGATTTGCTTACTCCAGCGTCAGCTACAACAGTCAAATACTTAGTCTCATTGGCAGAAAAATCAATATTCAAGTTGTTGAATTCTGTAGCATTTGTACTTGAATTGATTGTCTTACCACTGGTCAATCTTGATTCGCCTTCATACAGATAAATCTTGATGAATTCTGTAGTGGCGCCAACACCGCCATGACCAATTGTGATACCGTCTAAGACAGCACCATCAGAACCAGCTTTGGCTTTGAATTTTAACATTTCTAAACCAGAAGCTGTAGATGGATAAATACCTGGGTTTGGAGTATCACTAGCTAGTGATAATGAAAGGCTACCAGAAATAACTGGGTCACCAGGAGTACCTTCACCCGGCATGAATCCTGCAATGTCTGACTCTTCACCGTCGATAGAACTACCGTCGGAATAATCAGAAAGATCGCTAACTTCTAATACATTGTCAGCCATCAAGCCATTGGCTTCGAAAGCGTCAGCATCAACAAAGATTCTCTTTGATGTGCCATCAACGTAATAAGTATCTGTACCATCAGACAATAAAGTACCTGTTGGGTACATGTCTGATAGATCAGAACCTTCGGTATAGCTTGTTGAAAAATAACCAGGAATTACATCCATTACCATGGATCCCCAGTCTGCTCCGTACAAGTCTGTTGCAACAGCTTCAGAAGGAATTAAGTGATACATACCGCCTGCACCTATACCATACACATTTGCTGTGTCCTCGTGAGTAACGAGGTAGGTACCAGGACGATAAGTCACAGCGCCACCATTACCATACATGTCTAATTCTGTAACAGGTACTCTAACAACATCACTGAAGTCTTCATACCATGTGAAATAAGTCTTACTATCTGGGAAAACATATTTCATGTCATCAGAACCGATGTAATAAACGGCTGCGCCTTCAACACCTTCTTTAGCAAGCAAAGAGCCTGCACCGTAACTACCGGCTGCCTCTACATTTATTGGACTAAATGATAGGACAGTGGTAATTACCAAAGAAAACACTAAAAGTCTTTTTACTAAACTCATTTATTTTTTTTCTTTAATAAGTTCGCTAGAAATTATTTTATCCTCTTCCTTGTAAACACCCCGCAAAAACGGGATCGAACTATCAACCTAGTACCTCGCTCTCCAGCGATCGACCTTGCTGACCACCTAAATTAATAGGCCTACAATTCTGATAGAAAAAATACTTTTTCTAGGAACACGAATTATTTGCCTAATCTGTCTTTTCTAGATAAAACACATTAGGACTTTAGCGTAGCTATAAAGCTACAAACAAACCCCTAAGTCGCGCGCGATTAGCGAATAAGTTAGGGATAATAGCCTTTATTCTTCTATGCATGGGAATAAAAGCTAAATACCCTCAACCTATTGCCCAACTCGACTAAGTTGGATACCGTGCTTGTCTAAAGGTTTATATAATTAATTTTTAAATAACCTTAATATAATTGATGATCGTAGATCAAATCTTTTGGATCTACCATCTCTACATCCTCTTCTTTAATAACCTCCTCATCAGTAGTCATCTCTAAGTCAGAACCAGGCTCTTCTATATCTTCTGTATTTTCGATGATTTCTGGTGATGATGTGGTGTTATCCAAATCTTCATCAACTGGAGTTTCAACACCTTCATTAACCACCTGCTCATTTTGTTCTTCTATTTGTTCCAAAGTAACCTCATTCTTTTCATTTATCTCTTTACTTTCGGAAACTTTTTCTAAAGCATCCTTTAGTGAGCCCTCTTCTAATAAAACTTTGGCCTCATCTAGGACTACTCCAGATTCCTCGGATGTCTTTTTAACATCCTCTATATCTTCTATTGTTTCTTCATTACCTTCTAAATTTATTTCCACTGCTTCTGCGTCTGCTGCATCACCAGCCTTTACATTGATATCTTCTATTTCTACTCCTGTTTCCATTATTTCAACAGCAATCATTTCTGCAACCACAGCCTTAACAGCATTAGCCTCAGCTTCAGCTACAACATCTTCTATTTCTAAAATCTCTGGTACTGTTGTGGTGGTAATATCTATATTTTCTGCTACTACCTTATTAGCTTCAATGGCTGCTACCACTTCTTCATGCACCTCTAATGCCAAGCTAACAGCTGCATCATTAACCTCTTGTTGGGTGACCTTGGCATCATCCAAAACTTCTTCAATAGCCATATCCTCTAAATCTACAGCTTTTTCTTCTAAATCTTCAACCGCTTCTTTAGTAGCATCAGTCACCTTCTTGGCTAACTCAACAACTTCTAGTGGCGTTTTTTCTTCTTTAACTACTTTTAGAGAATTATCAGCTGATTTAATATCTTGTTCTAAATGACTAACTGCCTGCTTAATAGCTCTTTCTTTCTTAGTAGTCTCAGTTGGTTCAATTTCATTTTCTGTACTTTCTAAGATTTTACCAATTTCATCTAATCTTTTATTAACATGTTTAATATGAATTTCAGTTTCTTTAACTGGAGAAAAAGTTAGAGTCAACTCAGCTCTTTCAATAGATCTTTTAACTGGCCACAATGCTTGACCTGGTACAGATGCCTGTGCAGCCATGTTTACACCGGAGCCCATGATAACAATCAAAAAGCCGGCTACCATCTTACTAAATGATGGCGCCACCTTATTAAAAAAATTCATGGCCAACATATCTACTTTTTCAGAAGTTGTCAGCTTTTGTGCTTGCATCAGTCTGTTCTGAGAAGAAATTTCTGATAGCAATTCATATTTAGTTTGATTTTTCCAAGCTTCGTCAGGTTGTAGATCCTCTGACTTTCTAAGTTTGGAAAATTGTTTCTTTAAACTCATGTATTTAAAATTATTTTTCGTCTGCTATTTGCTTGAGCTTATTTAAAGCTCTATGAATTATTACTCGAACGTTATTTTTATCCTTTTGAATAACTCTAGCTATATCATCTATAGATAGGTCTTCTAAGTATCTAAGTAATAAAACTTCTTGATATGTAGGTTTTAACTGTTGTATTTTTTGAAGTAACTTATCCTTATCTATGGCCTTATCTAGATCCTTCTCTATATTATCAGACATGTCGATAATCTCTGGCACATACTCTAATGGCAATTCTTGTTTATTGCTCTGCCTATAATGATCAATAACTCTATTTCTTGCTACTCGGAAAATAAATGCCTGGAAGCTCTTTACATTTCTTTTATCTACTAAGTGCTGCCAAGTCTTGAGAAATATATCTTGAGTTAGATCTTCGGCCACCTGCTTGTTTGATACCTTTATCAAAACAAAACGATAAATACGAGTAACATATTTATCGTAGAAAAAAGCAAAAGCATCTGAGTCACCAGACTTGAGCCTCAAAAATACGATTTTTTCTTGTAAATTACCTTTAAAACCTTTCATAAATAATGACGAAAAACAACCCAAAATATTACACTTTTTTCAGGTCTATTCTTTTGGCTAATATTAGCCAATAAATCTTTCAAATTAGGGGTTTGTTTATGTAACTTATTAATAAGTCGACAGAATTATAACACTTTTAATCGATGTTGTAAACACTATAGCACCAAGATTAGGTCAATATATCGATGAACCGAATTATATCACACTTTAAAAAAGTTGTCCTAGATTTTTGACCAATTTGAACTACAATTTTAGGGTGATTTTTATACTTATCCACAGATAATATTTTCCAAAATAGAAAATATAACTTATCCACAGAATAATATAAATGTTTAGAGTGGTCTGTAATTAAATCTATAATTGTGGATAAGATTTAAGAAAAAGAGGCCCCAATTGGAGCCTCGTGTACTAGTTAAGGAGTCTTCTTCTGGTTAGTGGCTACGTCCCCCACGATGATCTGTTGTTGGGCCAAATGGTCCATTTTATTCCACCAATCGATGAGTTTTTGCGTACCCTTGGGTTGAGCAGTGCCTTGCGGGTGATTTTTATAACAAAAAATATTAAATCTACGCTCAAGCTCTAAGAACAAAGCTGTTAGGGCAGTATCTGCCTGCTCAATGGTCTGTTTGGTGTCTGATATCTCAGCCCGGGGTATTAGGCCTCTCCTTAGGCCATCTCTGAGCTTCAGGGCTGTTTTTTCATAGCCCTCTAAGGCCTGCCAGTACTCCAACTCGGTGTTAGGTTGATGTGTTAGTGTCACAGAAGTATCCTCCTTGATTTAGGTTTAAAAGTGCGACTTCCAATATATAATACTTTACCTGTGCAGTCAATAAAAAAAGAGGCTCCGGAGAGCCTCCTAATAAACATTATATTATAACTCATCCCAAGTCCTGCGCTTGGTAAAGACAGGGATATCAAACTTACGCCGCAAACGGCGAATCTTACCCACAGGAACGTTAGCACACCGAGCAATCTCGGTATCAGGCAAACGACCCAGGAATGGTTCAACCTTTTCAGCCCATTCGAAGGACTCCTTAAAAGAGTACTCCCTGCCCTGACTAGCAAAAGCCTGACGCAGGCTACCAAAATGAAACAGTACTGACCGATAAATGGCCGGGTGTGTCTTTTTGTAGGTAGCAGGGTCGATGTTGGCGTCGAGCCGGGCCAGGGTCTGCTCTGAACAATAGAAGCTCAAGATAACTTTGGTACCAAAACGTCCGTGAGCAATCAGACTAGGCGTGAAACGCCGCTGACACTTGGGACACTCAGTAGTAATATCATCCGGATCATCACGAAATCCATGGAGAATTTCAACAAGTTTCAAATTGTAGCTACAGCCTGAACACTTGGCCTGGGGCGTGTAGTGTTCATCGTGCAAACGACCGACCAGCTCTAGACGCAAGCCAAACAAGTGTTGGTGTAGGTCGAGACGCTGAGTCTGTGTCAGGTTCAGACGCTGAGTCTGCCGCAAGGCTAGCTGTGGACTCAAACTTAGACCGAGATGCATGATCTTCTCCTCTCTAGAGAATTGGATTGTTTTAAGAGGTTATCCCTTTTGCTGTTGATTTTGAGCGAAGCGATCTTGCAATTTCAGGTGATGAGCAGTAAAAGCTGCTAATACAGCCGGTTCATGTTCGGCTTGCAACTTATCCAGAAACTCCTCCATGGTATACTCGAACCTGCGATCTTCACCTATCATACAACAAGCAAAGGGAGTGCGCAGACGAAAGCAAGAGCCAGGAAAAAGGCCACAGGGAATATTCCCACCAAGAGCCTTGAAATAATCTAGACCCTTACTATAGGGACAAGCGGCACAAATCATGCCATTATATTCCTGACTATAGGATTCCTGCTTCATAAGATCATACCAATCCCAATAGTAGGTCGTGCCCTCGGGAGCTGCTGGCGGCGTCTCACCAAATTCAACTTTTGGACAATTCTTGGGATGGATAACACCATACTTCTCAAACAGTCCAGTGACCAGCTTTTCGATAACTCGTTGCATAAAAGCTACGTCACCAGAAACCTGGCCATCCTTATCCTCGATTCGACCATGACCCATGTCATGATTCATGCGCCAGACAAAACCACCAATACTTTCGATAATCTCCCAATATTGAAGTTCGGTTTCTACCTTTTCTAGTATTTCCTCAACCCGTAAATCGACGTCTGCTGCTGTACGAACTTTGGGACTTTCGGTTGACATTTAAGTCTCCTCTCTTTAGAATGTTTATAGGGTTTAAACGTGCGAAATAACGAGTCAATTTAACATGAGCCCCATTAAATGTCAATAATTATATGGAAAATATAATACGCATATCAGTTTCCGAGGCAGCCAGGTTATTTGGTGTTTCTACCAAAACTATCCGCCAAGCCATCAAAAGTGAAGAACTACGCTATATAGTGGTTAATGGACGCTATAAGATTAGTTTTATTTCTTTAGTGGAATGGTCCCAGAAATCTACTAGAAGATCCAACTTATTAAAAGATCAAGGTATGGGACAATACGTAGACAAATGGAAAATAAGTAATAAAAAATACAGCCCCAATCCAAAATTGGCACTGCAAAATAAAAAAGACAAGGTGAATAACGAAGACAGGGAGAGCAACCTGGATCAAAACGAACAAAAAATCAGCTCCTAGAGCTGATTTTTTATATCTTTATAATTTAATTTCTAAATCCCGTTCAATATCATTACGTAATATCTTCATAATAATTTTATCGCCTGAGCGATAATTTTGCAAAATAGAGGTTAATGTTCGATCAGCCGATATAACATCATTATTAACAGCGACTACCTGATCACCCGTTTTAAGCCCGGCATCCAAAGCTGAAGAATTAATAGCGATGGCTTTCAAAGTAGGGTGATAAATTAAATTACCCTTACGGATAAAACCACTGTTGTTTTCCATATCTACATATCTAACACCTAAAGAAAATCTTTCAGTGCCAGCTAAGAGGTGCTTAACAGCTTGTTTAAGATACTCTGCTGGTAATAATACTACCTGACCATCATAGTCATAAACAACGCCTACTAAATCACCGTTAATATTAAAGTATGGTGCTGCTAATAAATTAACATCTGTTAACTTATTATCTATTTGTAAATAATAATCAACTTGATCGCTGGATAAATATTGATCAGTGACGTAATGAGTGTTAATTAAAAAATTTGTATAAAAAACATGATCTAAGCTCCTAGCCAAATCAACGTTGGTAAACAATCTCTCGCCTACCTTAATATCGTCCGTCATCTGAAAATCAACTGGCTGCAAAGAATTAGAATCAATCTTAAAAAATACAGCTCCAGAAAATTCATCCTGACTAATTTCTAATATTTCATAGACCTTATCTCCCAAGATAACTACCACTGAATCATTCTTTAAAACTTGATTAGTAGTCATCAACCAACCATCTGAAGTTACTACTACGGCTGAACCCAGGAAATCTTCTTCAGAGAAAAGTGGTTGACCCACTGCCGGCAAAGATTTAACTGACTTATAAACTCCCGCTACACTCTTTTGATATTTGTCAGCCACATTAGTCAGCGGTTGCTCCAAATCTATCTTGATTTCTTTTCTACTGTCAACCAAGTTAAAGTAATCAATACCTGAAACAGGAAAAACCTGCCGAGCTAGTAGATAACCGGAAAAACCAGCTAGTACGCCTATTAATATGGTCAATATGGTCAAATTGACCATTGACGGTGGCCTTTTCATAGTAGGCCGCTCAAAATGTTTTTTTCTTTCCATAAAATTACTAAATAATGGCTATAGCTATTAATACTGCAAAACTAGCCAGGAATAAGCTTAAATAGAGCCTAAAATCTCTGCTCTTGTTGATAGTACTATCTATTATAAAGAAAAACCATAAACTTGCAATAGCACCTGCGATATAGAAACTAGCAGGCAAAAAATACAATACCACTACTAATTGTGCCAAGATAAACATGGCAAAAAATACATACAGTCGACCAACATCATCTGTTTGATCAAATATCTCTTTAGTCCATAAAAAAACAACAATCAATAAAACCAGTAAAGTAAGCACCACTGGCCAGTTTAAAAATACAATCAAGGCATAAAGGCTGGATGATAAAAACCAAAAAGACAGCGTATAAAAAAATATATTGTAAGATAAATATTCTTTACTGTTGATGTTTTCTATGCGTTTAAAATATATCCCTAGCAACCACCAAATAACTCCCCAAATAATACTCAATGCAAAGGCTAGTAAATATCTAATATTACCAGAAGTAAGCACTAATAAAAATAACAACTGTGAAACATAGGCGGTTATTAAATTTACCCACAATAATTTATGGCGCCAAAAAAGTTTTTTGGAAACTATCCTACCACTCAATAAGATAGTCAACAAAGACACGCCCAACAACCAAAAAATACCTTCTTGATTATAAAAAAACAACAATAGTCCTGTCAAAATCACCAATGGATTCACAAATGGTATTAAATAACTAAACATTTAATTTAAAATCTTTTTTAATTGCTGAATATCCTCCGATAACTCTGGGGATAAATTTGCCGCCAAAGCTAATTGCTCAGACGCCTGTGCCCTATAACTTTCTTGCTGAGTGTGCAAAAAATTCTCCCAAGACTCAAAAGCTAAAAATAAATTCATATGAACTGGCCCCAATTCTTTTTCAGAACTTTTAACGTTAAGCAGATTTGATCTAACTCGACTAATCGTTTCTGCAGATTGGTCACTCAAAGCTGTTTGTAACCACGGTCTAATCTGCTGTATATATTCTGAATAACCAATTAACTCAATAATTTCAGTCTCCGATTGATATTCTACTATGGACCTATTATTTTGATGCGTTAAAGAAACACTTATGGTTCCTAACACCAAAAAACCAAGCATAGATAAAATAATCTTATTTTGTCTGTTTAATTTCATATCCGTTATATTATACCCGTAAACAACCCTAAAATAAAGCCTCTGACTCTATTTTCTGCCAATCATTGCTAGCATCAGACCAAGTAAAAGCCTCCAAGTATGATACAAACTCGTCCTCTGAATAGACATACTCTACTTTAACATTAGAACCAGCTCTGTTGGAATATTCTGTTTTTTTATCCAACATCCTCGGCTTAACAACAAACCTAACCTTCATCTTGCCTTGTGGTCCAGTAAATTCTAACGCTTCTGATACGCCTGGATTAAAATCCTCTTCATACTCATCTTCTATCTCAAAATTATCTCGAAGCTGTTGTTTAATTTCCTTCCATTTTGTTTCTGTCATATATATCAAAATTAATTGTGTCCCCAACTTGTATGGAATACTTATCTACTGTGCCCGCTGGAAATTCTAAAACCTTATTTATTAATTTCGGTGAATCATATTTTATTAAATCCTTATACAAAATATCTGACTCGGGTGCTAACATCAATTTTTCAATACCTACTATCTCTTGATCATCTATCCAAAGTAAATCAATGTTAAATTTCATATCCTTCATCCAAAAAGTGCGCACCTTCTTTATGTCGAATAAAAACAATATACCATTATCTTCTAACAAAAAATCTTCATTTGCCAAGCCCTGCCTTTTTTCTTCATCTGAGTATAACACCTCAACAATAAAATTATGTTCATTAATGGTAACATTTGGTTGCCAAATGGCTTCTTCTATTTTTATTGGAGTATGCCAAAAATAGACAGCTGCAAGTACTAAAATTACAGATACAATAATGATAGTTATTTTAGGTATACTCATTTTTTTTGCTTTAAACGATAATTCAACCAACTACTCAACAGCAACATCAAAACCAATAGGATAATCAGGGCACCAATTTTAGCCTTGGTAGTAAATAGTATAGAAATAACACCAAAACATAAACTAATTGTACTAAGGAAAATAACGACCTGTTTTTGTGATAATCCAGCTGAAAGCAGTCTAAAGTGCAAATGTTGCTTATCAGCCCTCCAAAAGGCCTTTTTTTGCCTTAAACGCCTTATTATGACCCAAATAATATCCAATACTGGCAAACCCATAACTAATAAAGCTGTGGCTATTTTACTACCCGATATAATCGACAGAACACCTAGGGAAAAACCAATAAAGGTACTACCACCCTCTCCTAGAAAAACTTTAGCTGGATGCCAATTCAACAATAAAAAACCAAAAATTGCTCCGGCTAAAACTAACGCTAATAACGATGTAGTAGAACCTTGTATATCCCACGAAAGACTGACCACAAAAATAACCACACTAGCTACCAATCCGATGCTAGAAGTTAGCCCATCTATGCCATCCAATAATTTAGTAGTATAGGTAATACCCATCAACCAAACAAAGGTGAGTAGCATAGGAATAAAATCAGCCATACCAGACAACGAAGAAAATAAGCTATCCAGTTGCAAAACTCCACCCTCTGGATGGGTAATATAGCTTATCTTTAATCCAGCGAATATAATAATCAAGGAGGCTAAAACAGGACCCCAAACAGTCACCTGAGCTGGCAGTGAATATTTATCATCCAAAGCACCGTTGATAATCAATACCAACCCTGCTAATAAAAACCAAGCTAGCATAGACAAGCTAATCCGCTCGTCTGTTAGCTGATGACTCTGCCACAAAATAAAGATGGTAATAAAAAAAGAAGCATAGACTGCTATACCCCCTAATAAAGGCACTGGTTTAGTATGTATCTTTCTATCTGCACCTGGATGATCTAAAATACCCTGCCTATGAGCCAGCCAAATAATAAACTTGGTAAACACAAAAGACAGGACAAAAGCTATCAGAAAAACTAAAATAAATTTTATATAATCAGGCATTATTTTGAGATATAAAAGTATCTAATATAGCTGCAGCTGAATGCTTATCTATATTTTTGTTTATTCCCATTTTACTAAACATTTTAGAGGTCATTTGTTCATCTACTGTTTGCACTGGCAGTGATAAACTCTGGGACAAGAAATCTACAAAATTTTTAGTTACTTCCAAACGCTCATTACTCTGGCCTGACAAACTATGTGGTAACCCCACCACTACGATATCAACCAGCTCTTGTTCAATAATATTGTTCAAATCATCCAATAATGGCCGTTTACCCTTATTGTCTAAAATTTTATAAGGTAAAGCAATGCTACCCATATCTGCCAGAGCTATTCCAACTCTTTTATCTCCATAATCTACCCCCAATAATCTCTTTGGCCTATCCATATTATTCAGTAATTATTAAATAACCATCTTCAGTAACTGCTACAGTGTGTTCAAAATGAGCTGTTAGACTTTCATCTTGGGCTTTTATATCCCATTTATTCTTTCCAACAACCACACTATGACTACCGCCAATAATTATCATTGGTTCAATGGCAATAACCATACCAGGAAACATTTTATCCATCTTAGAGCCAGGATTATAATTCGGCACTATTGGATCCTCATGCACATCATAACCTACTCCATGACCAGCTAAATCCCTAACTATGCCATAGCCAAAGGGCTTAATAAATTTTTCTATGGCTTTACCAATATCACCAATATGTTTGTCTGGACCAACTTCTTGTATGCCAATTTCCAATGCCTGCTTAGTTCTATCCAAAAATTGTTGAACTTTCTTATCTAATTTACCAATAGCTACAGTGGTAGCTGTGTCGGTATGTAGATTCTTGTACTTCATACCAATGTCTAGGCCAACTAGATCTCCCTCTCTAAAAGGCTGATCATTAGGAACGCCATGAACTACTGTCTGATTAACCGAAACACAAAGACCACATGGAAAGCCACGGTAATTCTTAAAAGAAGGTGTGCCTCCGGCTTTTTTAATCAGCTCTTCAGCCAACTTGTTAAGCTCCTGACCAGTAACCCCAGGTTTAACCTCACCTGCCAACTGCCTCAATATACTACCTAACAACTTACCGCCCTCTCTTAAAATTTTAATATCTTTTGGTGTTTTTCGACTAAGCATTATTCTTTAAATAATCTAAAATAGTATTTGACACATCTTCAATGGGTTGCTCCCCATCAAAAACGACTAGCTTATTTTGCTTTTCATAATACTGTAACAGCTTTTCTGTGTCCTGATGATAGTTAGCCAATCTCTTACGCACTGCTTCTGGCTTATCATCCTCCCTTTGATGTAAAGGAAGTTGGCAAATATCACACACGCCTTCTTTTTGGGGTGGTTTGAAATCTACATGAAAAACATGTCTATTATTACAAATGCGTCGACCCTTCATTCTTTTAATAGCTTCTTCATCTGAAATCTCAATACTAAAAACTTTTTCTACCCCACAACTCTCTTCGAGTGCGTGAGCTTGCACTATATTTCTAGGAAAACCATCTAGCAAAAAACCACTTCGGCAGACTGGCGCCCTTAATTCTTCTAACATCAAATTGATCATATGGGTGTCTGGAATCATTGAACCCCCATCCATCAGCTTCTTAATCCTCTTGCCCATATCTGTTTCTCTTTGGACTATATCTTTTAAAATACGGCTAGCTGAAATAACATCTACGCCTAAAGCCTCCGCAATCATTCTACTTTGGGTGCTTTTTCCTGAGCCCTGTGGGCCTAATAATACTGCTCTCTTAATACCTCCTGGCATATTTTTTGATTAATTAACCACTAATAAAATTATAACAAAATACCCAATAAAATAAAAGAACCCCCTGTTAGGTCATTGGGGGTACTTTTTATAAAAAATATATTTAAAATCCTTCGTAATCTCTCATCACTAGCTGAGCGTCTATCTGTTTAACTGTTTCAATTACTACTGCTACAACGATTAACAAACTAGTACCACCAATAGACATGGTAGCTACTCCAGTAATCGGTGCTACCACTATCGGTAAGATAGCTACAGTACCCAAGAAGATGGCTCCAGCAAAAATTATTCTATTTACAACCCTACCAAGATAGTCAGCTGTGTGCCTACCTGGTCTAATACCCGGTATAAAACCACCTTGCTTCTGTAAATTATCAGCAATTTGCTGTGGTTTGAAAATAACGGAAGTATAAAAATATGTAAATAAGACAACCATTATAAAATAGAAAACTCCATAAAATATTTGGTTTGCAAAAATATCTTTAACCCAAACAGCTGAAGTGGCAATCCAAACAACTTCCGATCTTTCAAAAAATTGAGCGACCATTGGTGGAAACAGAATAACAGAAATAGCAAAGATGATAGGAATAACGCCAGCTTGGTTAACTCTGAGTGGCAGGTGTGTTTTAACTCCACCCACACTTTTTTGTCCGACCATATGCCGAGCATAAGATACTGGAATATTTCTAGTACCCTCTGTAATCAAAACAATAACTGCGATGGTTACTAGGGCAATTATAGCAAAAATAATTAGGTTCAAAACCATGGTGTTATCAACTGATAACATAGTATTACTAATAGATCTTGGTAGACCACTGACAATACCAGCAAAAATTAATAACGATACACCATTTCCAATATTTTTTTCGGTGATTAATTCACCTAGCCAGACCAAGAACATGGTTCCAGCTATAATAACCAGGATAGTAGTAATCAACTGAAAAGTTGAGACATCTGCTAATAAACGACCCTGAGTTTGATTTGATAGTAATTTAATAAATGAATATCCTTGAACAGCAGCCAATGGTACGGTCAGTAATCTAGTATATTGACTTATCTTCTGTCTTCCATAGTCACCCTCTTTTGATAATGCCTCTAATTTTGGCACTATCATCACCAATAACTGGAAAATAATAGAAGCTGTAATATAAGGACCGACGCCTAACATTACTACTGAAAAGTTCTGCATGGCGCCACCAGAAAATAGATTAAGCATGCCTAGAACTTGATTGCCTTCAAAATACTGCTTTAACTCTATAACATTAATTCCGGGAATAGGAATATGAGCAGCAATCCTAAAAACAACTAATAAAGCTACGACATACAAAATACTATTTCGTACATCCTTAGCTTTCCATATTTGTTGCAATTTGGCCAACATATATATATTTATTTATTTGTCTTCTGATTTAACCTCTTCTTTGGCTTTAACCTCATCTTTTTTGACTGGTTTGTCTTTTTCGATTTTTTTTGGACCAACTACCACAGCCTTACCGCCAGCTTTAACAATAGCTTCTGCAGCTTTTTTAGAAAAAGCGGTAGCTTCTACATTTAGATTTTTGGTTAATTTACCAAGTGACAACACTTTAACACCTTTAGTGATAGATCTAACTAAGTCAGCACGTAACATGGCTCTAGCATTAACAGTAGAACCAGCAGAAAAATTCTTTTCTAGATCCTCTAAATTAACTACTGCCATTTTTGGCTGCAAAGATTTAAAACCTCTAACTTTAGGAATACGAAGTAAGTAGCTCTTAATACTTCTAACAGCTAAACCTGATTTACCACCTGATCTAGAACGTTGACCCTTAATACCTCTGGTTGAATAACTTCCCATACCAGAAGCGTCACCACGACCAACTCTCCTTTTACGGTGTGTAGATGCTTTATTTTTTTCTAGGTTATGTAAACTCAACATAAATTTATATCTTATTTTTTACTCTTGATATCTTCTGCCTTAACTGGCTTTTTACCAGCTGGCTTAAATTTTGGTTTATCAAAAACAACTTTCTTTGGTGCAACTTTCTTTGGTGCATCTTTTTTAGCTGCTTCAACTGCAGTTGGTACAAATCCCTCCAAGGCCTTTAAAACTGCTTTAGCGTTATTAACTTTGTTGTTAGTACCTAAAATTTTAGCAACCACATCTTTAACACCAGCTAACTCTAAAATAATACGCATTACACCACCAGCTTTAATACCACTACCCTTTCTAGCCGGCTTCATCATGATTCTAGCCGCTTTGAACTTTACATTTACCTCGTGGGGTATAGTGCCATCAATAATTGGAACAAGTATAGTTTTCTTCTTAGCCTTACTAACAGACTTAGAAATAGCCATAGCTACATCTACACCTTTAGCAAGCCCAATACCAACTCTACCTTTCTTATCTCCAACAACCATACAAGCTCTGAACTTCATACGTTTACCGCCAGCCATAACTCTAGTAACCCTAGCTAAATCAACAATCTTTTGTTCAAAATCATCAACTGGCCTATCTGGTCTTCTAAAAGGCTTGCGACCACGTCGTGGACCACCTCCGCCTCCTTTATTAAAAGGC
Source organism: Candidatus Parcubacteria bacterium (assembly GCA_018669975.1). Classification (GTDB taxonomy): domain Bacteria; phylum Patescibacteriota; class Patescibacteriia; order UBA1558; family GWA2-36-10; genus JABHSK01. The sequence goes on along the minus strand of JABHSK010000005.1, from coordinate 130,774 downwards.
TTGTTAAAAGGCTTGTTGAAAGTCTTTTTGAAAGGCTGTTTTGTTCCTTCTGGTTTTTTGTTCCCCTCAACTTTGTTAGGGGTGTTAGGTTTTTTATCTTCCATGTGATTGATTAAAAATTTATACCACTTTTTCTTAGACCATCAGCCAAGGCTTTAACACGGCCATGATACTTATAAGCGCCTTTATCAAAGATTATTTTTGAAATCTTTTTCTCTGTTAACTTCTTACCTAGTAGTTCTCCAACTAAAGCAGCGATCTCAGATTTATTTCCTTTAGCTTTAATTTCCTTATCAGAAGCAGCTACTAAAGTTTTTTTACCAACATCATCAATAGCCTGTGCAGAGATATGCAACAAACTTCTAAAGACGGACAAACGAGGCTTACTGGTAGTACCAGTTATCTGAGCTCTAGTCCTTCTTTGTCTGCGGAAAAACTTTTCTTGTTTTATTTTATTTAAATCTTTCATATTTTTTATTTACAAAGATGCTTATTATGATTTGACTACCTTACCTGCTTTTCTGCGAATCTGCTCATCAATATATTTGATACCTTTACCTTTATACGGTTCCGGTTTTTTGATAGCTCTTATTTCAGCAGCAATCTGACCAACTTGTTGTTTGTCAATGCCAGATATTGTAATCTTATTTTTTTCAACCTCTGCAGTAATACCTTCTGGAATAGCAAATTCTACCTGATGTGAAAAACCAACATTAAGCACTAATTTTTTTCCTTGCAGAGCAACTTTATATCCAACACCATTGATCTCTAAAACCTTACTAAAACCTTCCATTACTCCCAAAACAGCATTATTAACTAGAGTCCTACTTAATCCCCACAAAGCTTTATCACTTTTAGCTTCTTCGTTCTTTACTTTAAAAGATAATTGATTTTCAGCTTGTTCTACAGAAACACCTTTTGGGACATTAACCAGCAAAGTTCCTTTAGGACCTTTTACAGATACCTCAAAAATATCTAGATCATTCTTAGCGACCTTGATTTCTACACCGCTTGGTATCTCAATTGGTTTTTTACCTATTCTTGACATAAATTTATTATTTTAAATTAAAACTGCTTACCAGATTTCACACATTAACTCTCCTCCGATGTTCTGCCTAGAGGCTTCTTTGCCAGTCATAACACCTTTAGATGTTGAAACAACTGCCATTCCATAACCGTTTAATACACGAGGAATTTCTTTACCGGATACATAAACACGTTGTCCTGGTGTAGAAACACTCTTGATATGTCGAATCACTGAGTTATCAGCTTTGTATATCAAATTAATTTTGATTTCATCAAATTTACCAGTCTTAACCTTGGATACGTTGCCTACATATTTTTCATCTTCCAATAATTTGGCAATGTTAAATTTAACCTTAGAAAAAGGCAAAATTATCTCTGGCTTTTTAACGGCCACAGCATTACGTATTCTTGTTAACATGTCTGCGATAGGATCTGTCATATTTATGTTATTTTATATTCTATATCTTATATTATATTTAAATAAATATTTACCAACTTGATTTCTTAATTCCAGGAATTTCTCCTTTGTCTGCTAATTCCCTGAAACAAATGCGGCATAATTCAAACTTTCTCATGAAAGAACGTTGTTTGCCACAGCGCCAACATCTACGTACTCTACGAGTAGAATACTTGGGCTTTTTGTTTGATTTTGCGATTTGTGCGGTTGTTGCCATAATATTTTATTTCTTATTCTTTTTAAAAGGAAAACCTAGAGCGCGGAGCAAAGCCAATGCTTGTTGGTTATCTTTAGCAGAAGTTACTATAGTTACTTCTAAACCGTGAACTTTTTCTACATCATCCATACCTATTTCTGGGAAAACAATATGTTCTTTCAAGCCCAAAGTATAGTTTCCGTTACCATCAAAACCTCTTTTTGGTTCTAGGCCATAGAAATCTCTAAATCTAGGAATAGTAGAATTAACTAATCTGTATAAGAAATCATACATACGTTCACCACGTAGTGTGACTTTTGAACCGACTACCATGCCTTCACGAACTTTAAAATTAGAGATAGACTTTCTAGCTTTAGTAGCCATTGGTTTTTGACCAGTAATTCTCTCCAAGATTGATTTGGATAATTCAATCCACTGCTTGTCTTGAGTAGCTTTACCAATACCAATATTAATCACGATCTTGTCCAATTTTGGCACGGCCATGACATTGTCTAAACCTAGCTCCTTTTGCAGGCTTGGTCTGATTTCTTTCTTATACTGTTCTGCTAATTTATTCATATTTTTTTATACTGAATTTATTGAAGTATTAATCAATTACTTCTTTACACTTTTTGCAAAATCTTGCTTTTTGCTTATTATCACCAACCTTAATTCCAATACGTGATTGTTTACTACACTTTGGACAAACCAACATGACATTACTAACAGTAATTGGTCCGTTAAACTGAACTCTTTGTCCTTTTTCACCGCTTTTTTGTGGTCGTAAGTGTTTATACATAATATTAACACCTTCAACAACCACCTTGTTCATTGACGGTAAAATTTGAACAACCTTGCCGTCTTTACCTTTATTTTTTCCGGTAATAACTGCTACTTTGTCATTCACTTTTATGTTCATTTTATTGACTTTCATATTTTATAATACCTCCGGTGCCAAAGAGACAATTTTATTGTATCCCTTTACCCTTAATTCTCTAGCGATTGGTCCAAAGATACGTGTACCTTTGATTTCCTTAGTCTTTCTATCAACAATAACCACTGCATTATCATCAAATCTAACGTATACACCACTTGGTCTTCTAGTTTCTTTTCTCTGCCTAACAACAACCGCGTGTAAAACTTGCCCTTTCTTTACAGCAGCGTGTGGTTGAGCAGACTTTACAGTAATAGTAATCAAATCACCGACACGGGCGTATCTTTTTTTATAACCACCTAAAACCCTGATGCATTGCACTAGCTTTGCACCTGAATTATCAGCGACTTTTAACATTGACCTGTGTTGAATCATATATCTGTGGTTATTTTACTTTTTTTATAACTCTCCATCTCTTGTCAGCAGAAAGTGGACGACATGCTTCAATAATTACAACATCACCTTCTTTATACTGATTTTTTTCGTCGTGAGCCTTATACTTTTTTGAAGACTTATACTGCTTCTTGTACTTAGAGTGTGTTTTAATACTAACAACACTAATAACAACAGTTTTATCCATCTTGTCACTAACGACTTCTCCTTCTAATTTTTTCTTAATTACTTGTTTTTCCATATACTTTGTTTACTCCGCCTGTAGCGGAAAAATTATTTCTTTTCCTTTTTATCTTCACTTACCTTTTCTGCTTTACTGTCTTCCGTAACTACCCTTTTTTCATTTAAAATAGTAATAATTTTAGCAATATCCTTCTTAGTTTTTCTCAAATCTCTGACAGCACTCAATTGATTATTGGCAATACTAAATCTAAGCTCCCTGCTTTTATTTCTTAAATCAGCCAAGGCCTCATTTAGCTTTTGTATGTCTAATTTTCTGATTTCTGCTATTTTCATATGCTTAAATTAAATCTTTGCTTACGAATTTTGTTTTAACTGGTAGCTTGTAGCCTGCTAATTGCATAGACCTTCTAGCTGTCTCTTCATCAACACCACTCATCTCAAATAGAACCGTACCAGGTTTGACTACTGCTACATAATGGTCAACAGCACCCTTACCTTTACCCATGGGCATTTCATTACCTTTGGCAGTAATGGGCTTGTCTGGAAAAATTCTAATAAATACTTTTCCACCTCTCTGAATATGACCAACAATAGCACGACGAGCTGACTCAATTTGTCTAGCTGTAATCCAACCAGCCTGCAAGCCCTTAAGGCCATAATCACCAAAGCTAACTTTAGTCATACGAGTAGCTTTACCCTTGATCTTATCACCTCTGTGCCATTTTCTATGTTTTACTTTCTTTGGTGCTAACATATATTTTTATCTTGAATCTATTGAAAATTATTTTTTACTGGTCTTTTTGTCTGCTGTATTAGCTGGTTTTTTAACAGCTGGTTCTATTGGTTGAATGTTAACTTTATCTTTAGAAAACAATTTAACTGTCTTGGTAGGAGCTTTCATCTTACCTTTGTCTTCTTTCTTTTTCTTATCAAAATATTCTCCTTTGTAAATCCAAACTTTGATACCAATGACTCCGTAAATAGTGTTAGCTACTCCGCGACTATAATCAATATTGGCACGCAATGTCTGCAGTGGTACTTTGCCCTGAGTCAATTTTTCAGAACGAGCAATTTCCACACCGTTTAGACGTCCAGCCAAAATAATTTTTACACCTTGACCACCAGCCTTCATTACCTTATCAATGTTTTGTTTCATAACGCGACGAAAAGGAATTCTCTTCTCTACATCATCTCTAATACTCTGAACAATAACATTGGCGGCTAAGTTTGGTACTGAAACCTCAGTAATATTTATTTGCAATTTAACATCTTTACCTAAAAATTTCTTTTGAATTACCTTTTTCAATTCTTCGATTCCGCTACCACCGCGACCAATAATTAAACCTGGCTTGGCAGCATCAATGTTGATAGTCACTTTACCACGACTTCTTTCAATACGAACTCTATCTATTCCAGCATCTCTCAAGGCTTTTTTTAAATGACCTCTGATTAAAATATCTTCCCGCAAAAGCTTTGGAAAATCATGACCAGAATACCAGCGAGAACTCCAATTCTCACTTAATCCGATACGAAATACTCTTGGATTTACTTTTTTACCCATATTAACCTTTTTTTACATTAATATTACCTTTGCTTTTTCCAGCAGACGCTTGTTGAGCCGGAGCTTGTGTTTTCTTATCTTGTTTAACAGATTTGCCCTCAGCTTTAGTACCAGTAGGAGCTTTTTTATCTGTCTTGGTCAAATCAACAGTTTCAATCTCTTCTTTCTTCTTATCTTTAGCTGTAGCTTTAACACCTTCTTTGGTAGTCAAAGTAATCTCTACATGTGAAGAATGTTTACGAAAAGGATGGGCGCGACCAAAAGCAGCTGGTCTCCAACGCTTTAAATCTGCACCTTTATTAACAATAATACTCTTTATAACTAAATCTTCTTCCTTAACATTGAATCTATCCATGGCATTAGCAACAGCACTACGTAACAATTTTTCAATGACTGGAGATGATTTTTTGAAAAGAATTTGCAATCTCTCCAAAGCAGGTGCCACTTCTAAACCTCTGATAGCATCAGCTACCAAGCGCATCTTTTTTGATGAGATTCTTACATTTTTCAATTTTGCTTTTGCTTCAATCATATTTATCTTAAACTTACTGCAAGATTAATTACTTCTTAGCCTGTGTTTTAGCCATTTTACCACCATGACTGACAAACTTACGTGTAGGTGAAAATTCTCCTAATTTGTGCCCAACCATATTCTCAACTACATACACTGGAATATGATCTTTACCATTATGCACTCCGAAAGTAAAACCAACCATTTCTGGACTAATAGTAGAAGACCTAGACCAAGTCTTAATAACTTTAGCTTGTTCTGGTTTCAAATTAATGATTTTCTTCAATAATTTGGGATCAGTATAAGGGCCTTTTTTTAAACTTCTTGACATATATTTTATTTATTTCTTACTTCTAGTCTTACGACGCTTGATAATAAACTTATCTGAGGCTTTATTCTGCTTTCTAGTCTTAACACCATAGGCAGGTTTACCCTTAAACGTCTTTGGATGTTTCAAACCAATTGGATTTGATCCTTCACCACCACCATGAGGATGATCTACTGGATTCATAGCTTTACCACGAACAGTTGGTCTGATGTTTTTATGTCTCATACGACCAGCTTTGCCCCAACGGATATTTCTGAATTCTGGATTACTAGGCATTCCAACACTAGCAGCGCAAGTATCAAATACTATTCTAATCTCTCCACTAGGCATCTTCAATTGAGCTTTACCGTCAGTCAAGGCCATCAATGTTAGACCATTACCAGCTGCGCGAGCTAATTGACCACCTTTGCCTGGTACCATTTCTACATTATAAACAGTTGTACCAGTAGGCATATTCTTCAACAACAAACGATTACCTAGTTTGATGCTAATTTTTTCCTGTGAAGATTTTATTTTATCACCAGTCTTAAGTTTGTCTGGAGCCAAAATATAACTTCTAGCACCATCAACATAAACTATTAATGCAATATTAGCATTACGGTTTGGATCATATTCAATAGCTTCAACTTTAGCAGTGATATCAAATTTTTGTCTCTTGAAATCAACTTTTCTGATGAATCTTTTTACACCACCACCTTGATGTCTAACAGTAATTCTGCCTTTGTTATTTCTACCTGCTCTTTTCTTTTTGATAGTAATCAAAGACTTCTTTGGGCGTGCTTTGCTCAAATCCTTGTTGACCAATACGCTAGTCTTACGACGAGCTGGTGTGGTTGGTTTGTATACTTTAATCGGCATAATTTTTATTAAATACCTTCATACAATTTAATACTGTCGCCCTTTTTCAATGTGACAACGGCTTTTTTGATACTCTTAGTTGTGCCCGAGTTACGACCACGACGAACGTTCTTACCTCTTTTGTTTAAGATATTAACGTTAGCAGGTACAACATTATATACTTCACTAATTGCTTTTTTAATTTCAACCTTATTAGCTTTAGGTGAAACTTCAAACACATATTTATTCAAAGATGCGCCCAAAGTAGCTTTTTCAGAAATAATAGGCCTCAATAATACCTTATAAGCTTTCCCGTCACCTTTAGTAGCAGCTGACTTGGTTGTCTTAACTACTTTTTTGGTTATGGTTTTTTTCTTGGCAACTGACTTTGTGGTTGATTTCTCTTCCTTAAGCTCTTTCTTGGTTACTTTAGCTACAGGTTTTTTATCTTCTTTCTTCTCAACCTTATCAGTCTTATTTTTTTTGTTAAAAATACCCATATCTTTATGAATAAATCTCTGTTATTTTTTTAATAAGTTCTTTACTGACCAAAACATACTCATACTTCAATAAATCATATATGTTCAAACTACCATAATGTAAAGTTTCTACCCTAGGTAAGTTTTTAGCTGCCAAAACTATATTATCGCTGGCACTCTTGGTCAAAATCAAAGTTGGTTTACTTTTATTTGGTAACTTATCTAAAGTTTCTCTAAGTGATTTAGTTTTAGCTTCTGGCATGTTATAGGAATCAACCAATACCATTCTTTCAGCATTAACCTTATCGCTTAATACCATAGCTAAAGCTAAGGCTTTTACTTTTTTGTTTACTTTAACTGCAAAATTACGTTTAGAGGTTGGACCAAAAGTGATACCACCACCGACCCACAATGGAGAACGGATAGATCCATGACGAGCTCTACCGGTACCCTTTTGACGCCATGGTTTTTTACCACCACCACGTACATCAGACCTACCCTTGGTGTGAGCAATAGCTTCACGAGTGTTCTTTTGATGAGCTACTACAACTTCATGGACTAGGTTAGGCTTTACTTCAACGCCAAACAAAGCTGGATCTAGAGCTTCTACACCTACTTCCTTACCTTGCCAGTCGTATAATTTTACTTTTATATCTGCCATATATTTATTTTTCTTCTTTCTTAGGCTCTTCTTTCTTTACCTCTTTTTTTTCTTCCTTAGCTGGCTTTTCTACTTTAACAGTCTCTTTTTTGGCTACAGGTTTTTTATCTTCTTTCTTCTCAACCTTATCTTCAATTGGTTTCTCTTCAGTCTTTTTTTCTTCTTTCTTAGGCTCTTCTTTCTTTTTTTCTATAAAAGTAAGCTCACCTTCAGTCACAACAGACACCAAAGAATTCCTAGCTCCTGGTACAGCTCCCTTGATATACAGCAAACCTTTTTCCTGGTCTACTTCAATCAATTCTAGATTAGTAACCGTTACTGTGTCACCGCCCATGCGGCCACCCATACGAGTACCCTTAAAAACTCTAGCTGCATCAGTAGCACCAATAGATCCAGGCATTCTCAATTGATCTTTATGACCATGGCTAGCTGGAGAACCATGAAAACCATGCCTCTTAACTACACCTTGAAAACCCTTACCTTTAGAAGTGGCTGTTACAGTTAAAATATCACCTGCCTGAAAGCTACTAACATCAAATACCTTACCTCTGGTCATATTGTCTGTACTCTCTAATCTAAATTCACGCAAATAACGAAAATTCTCCAGACCTTTTAGATGACCTGTCAGTGGTTTATTTACTTTCTTTTTCAACCCAAAGCCAATCTGGACTGCGCTATATCCGTCTTTATCACCCTTTACCTGAGTAACAGTACAAGGACCAGCAGCAACAACAGTTACCGGAGCAACTCTGCCGTCTTCCAAAAACTTTTGGGTCATATTCAGTTTTTTTCCTAAAATAAACTTGACCATATATTTATTAATCTTATTAAAAATCGCGGTTTTGTTCTTAAAAAAAACTTTTTTAAGGACAAAACCGCGACTACTAGTATTACTCTAGCAACTTGTGTTGGTTTAATTGTGACGATTTTTATCCTTCTAAAACACTTTTGTTCATTTGACACTTCCATAGCCTATACAGACCAGGGTTATACAAACCAACAAAAAGTTTTTATTTTTATTCTTCTAAAAAAGAACTACATTTTTATTTCCAAATCCACACCAGCTGGCAAATTCAAATTTTGCAAAGCATCTACTGTCTGAGGAGTAGGATTTATGATATCAAGTAATCTCTTGTGCACCCTCATTTCGTATTGATCACGAGCATCTTTATGAACAAAGGTAGATCTAAGCACTGTGAACTTTTTCTTTTCAGTAGGTAAAGGAATAGGACCAATAACTGTGGCTCCAGTACGATCTACTGTTTCAATGATAGTCTTGGTAGACTGATCAATAATCTTATGATCATAAGCTCGGATCTTAATCCTGATTCTTGACTGAACTTCTTCTTTTGCAACTTTTTCTTGCATGGATTTAAAATTGATTGTTAATCTACTTAATTTATAAATATTTTAATTCCCCCGGCATACACCGGGGGAAAAGAAAATTTATTTGATAATCTTAGTTACTACACCTGCACCAACAGTACGACCACCCTCACGGATAGCGAACTTTGATTTTTCTTCAAGTGCTACTGGAGCAATTAACTTAATCTTCAAGTTAACTGTATCACCAGGCATAACCATCTCTGTACCCTCTGGCAATTCTACTTCACCAGTAATGTCAGTAGTACGGATATAAAACTGTGGTTTATATCCCTTGAAGAATGGAGTATGACGACCGCCTTCTTCTTTACTTAGGATATATGTTTCAGCTTCATATTCTGTATGAGGAGTAATAGAACCAGGTTTGGCCAAAACTTGACCACGTTCTACATCTTCCTTCTTGGTACCACGAAGAAGCAATCCGGCATTATCACCAGCTCTACCTTCTTCAAGTTGTTTATTAAACATCTCGATTCCAGTAATAACAGTCTTAGTAGTATCTTTAATACCAACCATTTCTACTTCCTCATTCAATTTAACAATACCTCTATCGATACGTCCGGTAACAACTGTACCACGACCTTCGATTGAAAAAATATCTTCAATAGGCATTAAGAATGCTTGGTCAGTATCACGTTTTGGCTCTGGAATATACTCATCCAAAGCTTTTACCAATTCTAAAATTGGCTTTGACTCATCACCAGCAGGATCTTCTAGAGCTTTCAAAGCTGTTCCTCTGATAATAGGCACATCGTCACCAGGGAATTCATATTTTTTCAATAAATCCCTAATTTCTTCCTCAACTAGATCAACTAGTTCTGGATCATCAACCTGATCCATCTTGTTTAAGAAAACAACAATGTAAGGAACTCCAACTTGACGAGCAAGTAAGATGTGTTCTCTAGTTTGGGGCATAGGACCATCAGCGGCTGAAACAACCAAGATAGCACCATCCATTTGAGCTGCACCAGTGATCATATTTTTGACATAGTCAGCATGACCTGGACAGTCAACATGAGCATAGTGTCTTGCTTCACTTTCATACTCTACGTGAGCAGTAGCAATAGTAATACCACGCTCTTTTTCTTCTGGAGCGTTGTCAATTTGATCAACGTCCTTTTGTTGAGCAACACCACCAGCAGTTGCTAAAACTTTTAGAATAGCTGCAGTTAATGTAGTTTTACCGTGATCAACGTGACCAATGGTACCTACATTTATGTGGGGTTTTTCTCTTTTAAAAACTTCTGCCATTTTTTATGTTTCTCCTTTGATAGTGACCCTACAAATAAAGGGCCTTTGTAACCCAACTATCTTTTAAATTAATTACTTAATAATTGTTTTTTAAAACACACAGATTATAGCACTGTTCTTAAATTTTTGCAAGCCCCCTGGGGCATAATCTGTGTTTTTAGTACTTATGAGCTAATGTTAGCTAAAATACTAGTCTACAGGCTCAATATAATACCTATCCTCTTCTTCGACTTCAACTTTCTCAATTTTTGGCTCCTGAACTTTATTATCAACCGCCTTTTTACTTACATCAACTTTTTTAAGTGACTCCACCTTAAATTGATCTAAATTGTAATCTTCCAAGTCATCTTGAGATGATTTCCAAACAGCAATATCACGGTTTATTTTATCTAATAATTGCTCCTCAGTTAGACCATCTACAGTGGATGAACCTTGTAATAAAACCTCATACTCCTTGACTGGCATCACTACATAAGGGTCGTGATTTTCTGATAATACAATGACCTTATCACCAGTTTTGGCTGCTAGCTCTAAAACCTTGTCCATTTGTTTATAATTTGCCATAAATTTATCTTAAAAGTAGGCTTATTTTATGGTAAAAATCAGCTATTGTCAAACAATTTTATACACAATTGACATAAAACTACGAAATTGATATATTAGCTTATCTTAATATCGTTCCTACCCAATCAAAACCACTCAAAAAACAGGAGAAAAAATCATGAAATGGATGATGTTGTTCGTATTTGTTATTTTCCTTGGCCTTGGCCTATTACTTAATGGCACCTTTACGCCAACCGAAGAAAATCCGACAGATTGGTCATTTTCTACCATTTTTAGACTAGCTCTCGGTGGACTAGGCTTCTGCATGCTAATGTCGTCACTACTACTGGTCATGCAACGCAGTATTTCACGTTGCCAATACCCCAGCAAAATCCTGGGCATTATTGCCCATGGTCTAGGTTGGCCACTAGCTGTCTGCAATATATTTGTCAGCTTTATGTTATTTCTAACTCCCCTTGTCAGTCCCGAATTCAACAGTAAACTTCCTATTATCGCTCTAGCTACTTTTGGCTTGCAGATACTACTAATGTACCGCGTATGGAGGTGCTGCCTAGTTACAGAAGGTGATGTAATCCGATTCAAACAGCAATTATACTATGGCGGTGAACAATTCCACCTACGTCCTGGGGGAAGTTATGCCTTGCGCGTTATCACCACACCAAAGATACATCTCAAAGACTTGGAGATTATCTGTCAGGAAGGCAAGCGCCTCAATCTCAATGGCACCATCAAATTGATACTCAACTATGGTCGGCAACCTCGCCAGGTTGACTCCCATGCCCTGGAAAAGCACTACGTTGACTACATCAAGCAGCAAATAATTGCTCAAGCAGTAGGTATGTCTATCTTTGATATCTTGGAAAATAAATGGAGTACTGAGACCAACGAATTCCTGTCTGTACACTTTGTCTGGAATGGTAAATCTAATCTACTGGCTAGGGTGGCCTGATTATTACACCGTCGAGTTCATCGCTCGACGGTCTTTTTTTTAACCCTTTTATACCCTTGACAAGATATGAAATATATGCTATAATGCTCTATTACAATAAAGAACTTAGAAAAATAAAGTTTTTGCAAAGAGTAGATTTGGAGGGGCGAGAACAGATTATATTAGCTGATTTTATAGGGCTCCGGCTCAATAATTTCAACCTAGTAACCTGGTTTCAACGGGCTTAGGTCCAAAGTTGGGCAATCTCACCTCCAGTTCCGCTCTTTGTAGAGCAACTTATGTTGGGCAGTTGCCGGTTTAAGGGATGGGTGTTCCCGTCAAATCAATGACCTACCGGTCCAAATGGATGTGGTTCAACTCCACCTTCTGCACCCAAATTCTCTACATACAATTTTTTCAAGCCAGTCTCAGACTGGCTCCCTCCTGAGAGTATCACTAGTTGGTGCATTCAGGAGGGAAAATTTCTTCAACCCCAAAAGGAGGTGATCATGAAATTGATCAAAGCTCTCATAGAAGGACTGGCAATCACAATGGGATTGCTCGAAATTCCCTCAGGGGAACAACAGGCGATGGGCATCAAACTGCCCTAATAACACGCCACCTGTTCCCTGCCCTGACTTCTTGTCGGGGCCCCTTTTAAGCTCGCTAGTAATAGTGAGTTTAAAAGGGGTAAACGCTACCCCTCGAGAAAGACTCGGTTCCCTTGAATCGAGATCTTTTTTTTATTTGACAGTTTAAGATAATTTTATTATTTTTAATATTACGTTCTTTTAAATTCCTTCACGGATAGAAGGGAGACATCGATGTGCCAAATCGTACGTGGCGGGCTTGAACCCGAAACTATCACTGCTCTGCAGGCAGACCCATTTGGTATCTCACTCTGGGATTGTCTAGTCATGGACATTGAGACGAAAATTCGTAAACTGGACGGCGAACATGAGACTATCGCCAATGAAACAAAAAAAGACTAACAACCTGATACCTACACTTGCAGTGTAGGTATTTTATTTTTCCTGGTTTGACCAGAGTATGTATTTATGTTAAAAATTTATCAATCGAACCTTCACAACCCACAAACAATCACCCGAGCCGGAGGTAATAAAATGGCTCCCCCCAACAAAGACACCATGATGCTCAATGGCTCCCTGACTATTATGCGACGAATGTACAACACGCTATGTCGCCTATCTGTCAAAGATGCTATCCGCCACATCAGCGAAATGGACGCTGAAACTCAGACACTCTATTCCCGTAAAGATGGAAAGGACACACGTTGGTTTGATGTGGTAGCCGAAGATATCATCTGCCTTGGCGGTGAACAATGCTTTGGTCACTATTCCCTCTTCCAACGCATCTACCGTCAATCAGGTGTAGTCATCACCGAAGAACGTGGTCGTGTACCCAAAGACCGTCGCATCGAAACCAATACTCCGATTATTATCTCTGATCCAATAGATGGATCATCTCATCTAGAAAGAATGATCGAGGAATTTGGTGACTCTTGCCAGACTATGGGTCAAATTTTTGACGCCGAACTCAAACGTATCGGCAAACCACTAGCCCGCGTACAGGCACCAAATGCTTCCGTCACTTTCCTCAAAGACAACCAGATTCGTTTTGCTATCGTTCTCAATCTACTGACTGGTGAAGTCTTTGTGGCCTATGAACGCGGTGTGTTTTGCGGATCAATTCGTCGTATCACCAATGAATCCAAGCTCAGCACCCGCGTCAGCTTCAAGGATACGGAAAAACTGCTCATGCTCTGCTACAACAAGAAAGGTAAATACGACAATAATCGTCGTGGCACTCATTTGCGCTTCTTCCCTTTGGAGAATGGCATCAAATCACCCATAGGTCCGCTCCGCTTTGCCTACCTACTGGATGATAGTCGTGAAGTTGTCAGTAATATCGGTGTCATTGCTCACAGCGGTGAGAAAATTCAAGAAAGTCTACCTAATATCGCGGTAGCCTTCTTCTCTGCTGGCAAATTGTTGGCCTTCAAACTATTCTGTGATCGAGAGTATCACGAAAAAAGAGCTGGCAAACTACTAACGCCGGTGCTACAAAACAGCATCTATAATCCCGGTCTGATTATTAACACTGGTCTCAAGCTAACCTTCCTAAACAACCATGACTATCCCAGTCAATTTAGGGATACTACTGTCATTGTCCCAGCTGACAATGATCCAGCGGTTACAATGATGCGAGGCATGGTAGACCAGGGCTTTGCTGTCCAGATTGTTTGATCTTTATTCCCCACCGAATTCAATTCGGTGGGGTTTTTATTTATAAACAAAAAAACCCCGCCTAAGCGGGGTTTAATTTTTCAATATATCAATTGTTTTTAGGCAACTTTTACATTGGTGGCGTTAGGACCTTTTGGACCTTCGCCGACTTCGTATTCAACAACTTGTCCTTCTTGCAAAGAACCACCTTCAACTTCGGTCTTGTGAACGAAGAGGTCTGCACCTCCATCATCTTGTTCGATAAAACCGAAACCCTTGGTGTCATTGAACCACTTTACTTTTCCTTGTGGCATTTTACTGGGTGTTACTAATAAATTTTATATATTACACTGGCCTAAACCAGCTCTATATATTATATCACAATTACGCTTTCTTCTTCAACTCTTCTTCTACACTCTTCGGTACTTCCTGATATTTGGCAAATTCCATAGAATAACTAGCACGACCCTGCGTCATAGAACGAAGGGATGTAGCATAGCCAAACATCTCTGAAAGTGGCACTTCAGCATTAATAACTTTAGCGCCAGCCCTATCTGTCATTTCTGAAACCTGTCCTCTCTTAGAATTCAAATCACCAATAACGTCACCCATATATTGTTCAGGTGTGACAGCTTCTACTTTCATAATCGGTTCTAGGACAGAAGGATTTGCTTTATTAAAGGCTGCTTTAAAAGCCATTGAACCAGCTACTTTAAACGCTGCTTCAGAAGAATCAACCTCATGATAACTACCATCGTAAACGACAGCCCTAACATCTTGAATTTGATAACCAGCTAAAATTCCGTTAGCCATTGTTTGCTTAATACCTTTTTCAATAGCTGGAATATATTCTTTAGGAATAGAGCCGCCTTTGATTTCATCACTAAATTCAAAACCTGCACCTCTTTCCATTGGCTCTAACCTCAACCAACAATGACCATATTGACCACGACCACCTGACTGCTTGACGTATTTACCTTCTGCTTCAGCCTGAACTCCAATAGTCTCTTTGAAAGCAACCTGCGGAGCACCAACATTGGCTTCGACAGAAAACTCTCGTTTCATACGATCAATGATAATATCCAAGTGTAGTTCTCCCATACCACCAATAATTGTCTGGTTGGTCTCTTCATCTGTACGGACAGTAAAGGTAGGATCTTCTTCAGTAAGCTTACTCAAAGCTAGTCCCATCTTTTCTTGATCTTGTTTAGTCTTTGGCTCAACAGCCACAAAAATAACTGGATCAGGGAATTCCATACTCTCCAAAACAACATGTCGACTTGGGTCAACTATCGTATGACCAGTGGTGGTGTTTTTAAGACCAACCACGGCTACAATATCACCAGCATACACTTCACTTACTTCTTCACGAGAATTAGCGTGCATTCTTAAAATACGACCAATTCTTTCTTTCTTATCTGAGTTAGTATTATAAACATAAGATCCTGACTGTAAAATGCCAGAATAAACTCTGACAAAAGTTAATCTACCAACATAGGGATCGGTAGCTACTTTAAAAGCTAAACCAGTAAACGGTTCATCATCAGATGCTTTTACAATAACTTTACTTTCTTCGTTACGTGGCTCAGTACCTTCAATGTCGGGTAAATCAAGTGGTGATGGTAAATAAGCAACAATAGCATCCAACAAGAATTGCACACCTTTATTCTTAAGTGCGGAGCCCACAAAAACAGGTACAATCTTATTATCGATCACTGCCTTACGTAAAACTTTTTTCAAATCTTCAAGAGCTGGTTCTTCACCGCCAAGATATTTTTCCATCAAAGCTTCATCATTTTCAACAATGGCTTCAATCAATTTACCACGATATTCTTCTACTTTATCTTTCAAGTCTTCTGGAATATCACGTTTTTCAAATTCCTTACCATCTTCATCTAAATAAAACCAAGCTTCTTTTTCCAAAAGATTAATAATACCTTCAAAGGTTTCAGCAGCACCAATAGGTAGCTGCATTGGATGAGCAATCTTAGTTAATCTTTCGTGAATAGTATCTAAATCATAATAAAAATCTGCACCCATTCTATCCATCTTGTTGATAAAGGCTATTCTAGGTACATTGTATTTATCAGCTTGTCTCCAAACAGTTTCAGATTGTGGCTCTACACCAGCTACACCATCAAAAACAATCACACCGCCATCTAAAACACGTAAAGATCTCTCTACCTCTACAGTAAAATCAACGTGGCCTGGGGTATCAATAATATTAATGTTAGCCTTGTCACCACCTAACCAATCTGGTAGATCCCAAAAACAAGTAGTAGCAGCTGAGGTAATAGTAATACCTCTTTCTTTCTCCTGCTCCATCCAGTCCATCTCAGCTTCACCTTCGTGGACTTCACCAATCTTATGTTTTTTACCAGTATAAAAAAGGATACGTTCGGTGACGGTAGTTTTTCCAGCATCAATATGAGCAATGATGCCAATGTTTCTAATTTTTCCTAATGGATACTGTCTGGGCATATTATTTTTCTAAAATTTTAATTATATTATTTTTATAAATCTTTTAATTCTTCATAAAAGAATATTGCTTCATCAAAATGTTTATAAAAATGTTCTCTTATTTTCTTTAATTTATTTATATCTTTATCTAATTCATCAAAGTGCTTAATCGCACTCACCAAATCATTCATTATCTTTACTTGTCTTCGAATCAAATCTGCCTTATCTTCTCTTTCTAGAGATAAAATCACTCTTTGTATTTCTCCTGCCATACTAGTCATTGCTCGTATCATGGTCTTGAGTTCCAAAATGATCTCTTCTGATTCGGTAGAATCTGTATCTACATTTAATAGTTGTGCGTCAATTCTAGCAAGCTGATTAGCGTATTCCCTCATATCAGAAATGATTGCTTCAATATTACTCTTGCCATCTGATCTATCTTGAAGTTCTTTTCTACCAATTTCTATTCCTTTATCTGCTACTTCCAATAACTCGCTTACCCTCTCAAAAAATACATCATCCAGCTCCAACTGGCTATCAAGCTGTTGTGAAAGCTGGATTAGGTTTTGACGTTGTTCTTGTATTTGTTGTTCTAGCTTCTCA
Organism: Candidatus Parcubacteria bacterium; assembly: GCA_018669975.1. Classification (GTDB taxonomy): domain Bacteria; phylum Patescibacteriota; class Patescibacteriia; order UBA1558; family GWA2-36-10; genus JABHSK01. Next base: position 113,773 of record JABHSK010000005.1, on the reverse strand, counting down.
TCTACCTGGCCTTCAACACGTCTTTTTAAAAGCACAGAGTAATCGTCTAAAGCAGAGTCTATGTTATTTCTTAAAACTTCCTGGGCTAATTGCCCGGGTTGATTTTCTATATTATCAAATGAAAAGGCTTTCGACATAAAATATGTTTATGCAAAGTGTGCAAAGGCTCTATTTGATTCAGCCATTCTTTGTACATCTTCACGTTTTTTCATAGCAGAACCCTCACCTTTAGCAGCGGCTAGCAACTCTTCACCAAGTCTAACTGACATTGCAGCGCCCTTACGAGCTTTAGCAGCTTCAATCAACCAACGATAAGCCAAGGTCATCTTTCTATCACCAATAACTACAATCGGTACTTGATAATTGGCGCCGCCAATTCTTTTACCTTTAACTTCCAAATTTGGTGAAATATTTCTAATGGCTGCATCAAATGTTTCAATAGGATCTTCCTTTGCCTTGCTTGAAATATATTCAAAAGCGCCATAGACAACTTTTTGAGCAATGGTCTTTTTACCACGCTCCATAATTTTATTTATCAATTTGGCAATATCGACTCTCTGAAACTTTGGATCTGCCTCAATTTTTCTTTTTGGTGCTTTTTTTCCTCTCATATTTATATTGAGTTTATCAAAATATTATTTACTAGCCTTTTTATCTTTTTTAGTACCATACAGTGAACGGCCTCGTTTTCTACCTTCTACTCCCTGAGTATCATAGACACCACGCACTACATGATATCTGACACCTGGAAGATCTTTTACCCTACCACCACGAATCAAAACAATACTATGCTCTTGCAAGTTATGTCCTTCACCTGGAATATAGGCTGTTACTTCCATACCATTAGAAAGTCTAACCCTAGCAATTTTACGTAAAGCTGAATTAGGTTTCTTTGGGGTCACTGTAGTAACCTTCAAACACACTCCTCTTTTGAATGGTGCGCCTTTTTGTAGATCTTTCTTTCTCCTTTTCAAACTATTCAAAACAGTCTTCAAGGCAGGGGTAGTACTCTTTCTCTTAGGAGACTTCCTAGGTTTTTTCAATAATTGGTTTACTGTTGGCATATTTAAACAATAAAATTAAATAATTTAAAGCAAAAAGCTGCTTTAAAGTCGTAGATAAAATAGCATAAAGAAATATTAAAGTCAAGTATTTGACTGTTTATACATAAAAAAAGAGGGCCCTTTCCACAAAAGTGGTAGGTACCCCCCGGGCGCACAACTCGAGAAACGAGTAAAGCGGATGTCCAATAGCTGGAGCAGGAAGTTCGCTCGCCGGTAGAGCACTAGGCTTTCCGTATCCCATCGGAATGGGATGTATGGCGAATTCAGTCCGGTCTACTGTTTGTCGGTCGCACTGACCCTCGTCGATTGTCTGTCTTGTTTTTGGTAAGAAAGACGGCGCGGCTGCCGTCGGACGTCTTGAGGCAAGTGCCTCCCTATTAAATGCCGCCTGATTGGCGGTAAGTAATGAGGGCACGGGTACGCCGAGCAAAGTGCTGGTCAGCTTCACCAGCTCTTCTCGGGTGTCAAGACGTCGCGTCTCCGGAAATGGTGGCGGAAGGTGGTCCGGCAAGGCGGCAATGTGTGCCGTCGCCGGAAAGCGCCGTATGAGCACGTAGAAAATGAGTGCGCTCGTTGCGGCGATTCCGCTCGTCGATGAATCCGGAGTGTTGAAATTGGCAGCCGCGCCGAAGGAGAAATCAGTTAAGGGTTAATAGAATGGTAAGGGCAGCATGTGCATCAGCCGAATGTTCGTCATCGGGTGACTCCTCCATGCTAGGCAGCAGGATGGCCGGGTGGTTGTGTCGAGCCCTAATTGGGCCAACAGGTACTTAGTACCGGTGGGCGCAAGATGTTCTAAGGGCTAAACGGCTGTCCTAGGTTTAAACCGATGTTATTACTTGTTGTTATTTATCAGCTTTTAAGCTGATAAAAATTATCGGAGGTTTAAACCGCCTCATCGGACGTTGTGAGGCTTTAGTGAAAATAAGCCATAGCTACGGTGGATGCGTATAGATCATTGATCCCTCCCTGATTCTTAAAAGATGTGGCCGTTTGATGGCCGTTCCAGGGTGACTACGCACGGAGTTAAGCGGCTCCGCTCCGCATTCTATTAACAACTCCTTCGTTGTTTATCGCGACTTGGGTCTGTTTGATTGAAAAATGTTCGGTTGTCTAACTTTAGACTGATTACGCATTATAGCATAAATAAAAAATTTGTCAAGGACTAATGACAAACCTTTATGTTAAATATACTAATTTTTAACTAATATTAGAACAAGAAGCTCTCTATTATGCTTACAAAAAAGCTAAAAATAGTATCTAGAATATGCAAATTAAGTAAATTGTCTAAAATTATCAAAGCTATTAATACAAATGGGCCATTGATAGTAAATTTACGCTTAAACTCATCAAATTGACCTGGTAAAGCAGCAAATAATATCTTAGAGCCATCTAGGGGCGGAATTGGTATTAAATTAAAAACGCCCAAAATAAGATTGATAAATATCAAAAAAGATAGGAAAACAACTAATAAATTACTTGGCCCTAAATTCGGCGCAATAACACTAAATATTAGTATAAAAACAAAGACACTAATAAAATTAGATAAAGGGCCAGCTAAAGACACAACTGCTCCACCCCAACGACGCCATTTAAGATTATAAATATTCACTGGTACTGGCTTACCCCAACCAAAACCAGCTATAAATAACATGATTGTGCCAAAAATCTCCATATGAGCTAATGGATTCAAAGTCAATCGTCCGTTAAATTTAGCAGTACTATCCCCCAAAAGAGTGGCTGCCCAAGCATGAGAAAACTCATGAATTGTCAGGGCGTATATAATAGCGAGTATAACTACCAAAAATATTTGTGGGCTTTCTGTCAAAATATTAATCAACATAGTCTTTACAAAAATTATTTTTTATGTTAGCCTTATCTAACGTTAGTAAGGTAAATTATAACTTTTATTAATCAAAAAATCAACATCATGGCTAAAATCTGTGAAATCTGTAATAAAAGAGCGCTATCTGGTAATAGGCGCAGTCACTCAAATATATCCACTAAGAGAAAAATGGGTGTTAATTTGCAGTCCAAAAAAATTGGTAACAAAAAAGTGACTATCTGTACCTCTTGTATTAAGACTTTGAATAAACTAAAAAAACAAACTACTGTTTAATATAGAGTTCTCAAAACCGCCCCCGCTGAGTGGGGGCGGTTTTTTAATAAAAGTTATATTTTAAAAATAGTCTGTTCTCGATCTGGACCCACAGAGATCACGTCTACCTGCGCTCCAACATACTCCTCCATGAAATCAACAACATCTTTTATGGCTTTGGGTAAATCTTTATAATTCTCTATTTTAGTAATGTCTTGTTGCCAACCTGGAAACTCTTTATAGATTGGCTGACAATGATATAAAATTTCGGAAAAACGCGGAAAAAAATCTATCGTATCCCCTGTCTTCAGATTTTTACCAGCATAAAAAATATCTGGACCAGTATATTTATAATGAGTACAAAGTTTTATTTGTTTAAATTTATCTAGGACATCAACTTTGGTTAAAGATAAATTATGACCATTAATCTTTACGGCGTGCTTTAAAGCAACTAAATCTAACCAACCATTCCTTCTAGTACGTCCGGTGGTTGCTCCATACTCTCCGCCCAATAAACGAACTGCTACCCCTATCTCAAAATCATCATCCGATTCCATTAGTTTATCTATTTGACTAGCATACTTATCCTTTTCCTCATCTTTGGTAATCCCCTTAGCGCAGTACTCCTCACTTTGACTGCCACCAAATTCAGCTGGAAAAGGACCGTTGCCCACTCTAGTCATATAAAAAGCCTTGGTAATACCAAACACATAATCAACTTGTTGTTCTTTGAGACCACTACCCTTAGCTAAGCCTGCAATAGTACAATCAGATGAAGTTTGATATTTGGTAGTGCCATAATCTATACTCAACAATGTGCCTTGAGCACCCTCAAGTAAAATATTCTTATTGTCTTGCAAGGCTTGGTCTACATACTCTCTCAAGTCTATAATATAAGATTTTAATCTATCGGCGAACTCTCCAGTATATTTATCTACAATAGCGTCAATATTTAAAATATCCTTCTCATCAAAGAAAGCCCCGTTGCATAAATGAGGATGATTTAAAACCTCTTTAGCTACACCTTTATCTATGGTTGAGAGTATTCTTTTTTTGTCTTCAAAAAACTTAACTAACTTTTCTCTAAATACATCCCGATTAAAAATATCATTAACGAACAATGAATGACGGGCTGTAAAGTCTGAATACAAAGGACCAATACCACGTCCAGTGGTGCCTATCTTTTGTTTTTTGTCGCCAATCCTATCAATCATTATATGCCAAGGTAACATCAGTGGCGCTTGATGACTTATTTTAAGATTATTAACTTTGACATTATTATCTGCCAAAACATCCAACTCCTCTATTACTACCCTAGGATCAAAAGCTACGCTCCTACCTAAGACATTCACCTTACCATCAGTATCATGCAAAATACCTGAGGGTATTAAATGAAATATAAATTCCTGACCATTAACCACTATTGTGTGTCCAGCGTTGGCTCCGCCAGTTCCTCGAATAATGATATCTGCCCAAGAAGATAGTAGGTCTACAAATTTTCCCTTGCCGGTGTCACCCCACTGATTACAAACAACGGCTACACACTTTTTTCCTGATAATAATTTATTAAAAGCTTTTTTGTCCATAAAATTTATATTAATAATCACCTTAATCAGTATAACAAAAAAATCCACCCTGCACTATGGTGTAGGGTGGTAATAATTATACTTCTAAAGTTGGATATTGTTTCCAGTCATTAAAGGTAGCGTCAGGCTCGTGTGGCATAGCAATACCCCTATTACGATCATAGTAAACAAATTTGACCCCGGCATTGTTGGCAAAGCGATTATCTTCATGACTATCGCCAGTATATACCGTACGATCAGGTTGCACTGACAAGGTTTGCATCATAAGCTCAAGGCTCTGCGGGTCGGGCTTGGGCTCGAAGTCTGGTGATTCTGACACCGAAAAGTGTGCATCGAAATCAAACTCAAGCATTTCAATCTCTGGTTCAGCCATATGAGCCACTGAGGCAGTAATGATAGCCACTTTTTTCCTTTTGGTTTTAAGAAGCAATAATGCCTCTCGAGCTCCAGGAACTACCGTAGTATGAGCCAAACGAAATTCTGGCGTATCATACTTCCGGAAAGTAGCCCAGAACAACTTAGGATCCAAACCAAATTGCCTGAATATGCATTGATCCCTATGAACAGAACCGTACCAAAATTTTCTAGCTAAATCAACATCAGGTATAATTCCACCCAATTCTCGAATAGTAGCCAAGATAGATACATAAATACAGTTGATAAAGTGAGTCTCCACTAGGGTCATATCTAGATCAAAAATAAATCCATCATGATTAGCTATCAGCGGTATCTTTCCATTTGCTCTCAAAGTAAGCCTCCTTGATTTTGGAAATTTTTATCCTTAGTTTTAAGGTACGAATTTTATCTAAAAATACAATTCCCATGTTTCACGGGAAAAACAAAAAGACGTTTCTATCGTTATTATACAGATAAAACGCCTTTTTGCAAGTCATCTTCGTACATAGTTTATCTTTTACTAATTGACGACTCGTAGCTCTGCTTTTGAAGATAGTAAACCCCTGATAGAACAGGTGGGTACTCGCAAACATAAGGCCACAGCCCCAGTCAATATAAAGTTCCCTTTACTATATTGTTGTAGAGTTTTATATTATTCAAAAGAAAAGAGCTACACTATTAGTATAGCACTCTGTAAAAATATTTCCAAATTCATTAAAAAAAGGGGCTAATACTAGCCCCTTTAATTTAATCAACAAATCTTTTATAGTCAAATATTACATCTCGGTCACCAAACCAGTGTTTAATCTCATGTTCGGCCTCCTCTGGAGTTTCTGAAGCATGCACTAAATTCATTACTGCTCTCTTCTCAGAATTAGCTACTGCTGGAGAGTCAGCTGAATAATCACCACGGATAGTTCCCATATCTGCTAAATTTGGTAGCGTAACACCACAAATCTTCCTAACCATATCTACAGCGTGAATACCTTCTACCACCATGCGAACCAATGGAGCTGAAGTCATATAATCTATCAACCAACCTCTAACCATCTTGCCAATTTCTAGAGCGCTGTCAGTGCCCAATTCTTTATTAGCATCAACACCATACTTTGCATAAGTTCCTAAGGTTTTTTCACCTAAACGCCCAATCCAGGCCTCATCCTTTGGATAATGATCGTCTATATCTTTTGTAGTTGGCATAAACATTTCTATAGCTACCACTTTAAGATCACGTTGTTCAAAACGTCTAATGATTTCTCCAATCAATCCTTTCTTGACGCCATCCGGCTTGATCATGACATAAGTCTTTTCTTTTTTGAAATCCATATTACAAGTTAAAAATTAATTTTTAGTCAAATTCACCCCACTATAACAGGGGTGAATCTTATAATGTTATAAATATTATTTGTTTAATTTGGCAATTTCTTTTTTAACAGCATCCACTACCTCAGAAGGGGTGATATTAGCTTTTACTAGATACCCGACTGAACCCAGTGACTTACCTCTTTCAATATCCTCATCCTGCCCTAGATTAGTTAGTAGCATGACTGGCACATCTTTAGTAGTAGCGTCTTCTTTAAGTGCTTTAAGAACTGAAAAACCATCCATCTTTGGCATAATAATATCTAACAGGATAAAGTCTGGACTGACAGTCTTAGCCATTTCTAGGCCCTGCTCTCCATCAAGAGCCTTAACTAAATCAAAACCTTCATTTTTAAATTTGACCTCATACATATTGGCCAACATCTCTTCATCTTCAATCAATAAAATCTTAGTTTTATTATCTGACATATTCTTTCAACTTAATAATTTAATGCCTTTATTATAAGTCAAAATAAAGCAAAAATCAAGGAAAGAAAAACCGTCGCGCTAGGCAAGCTAACACGACGGTCCGGACACTCTTAATGAGTTAATTTGAGAAGTTCCCACGGCGAGCTGGGAAACACTGTCTCCTAATTGGAAAGTCCGGTGTAATCCGTTTAAACGGATGAAGGGTAGACTAGAGTATTGCGTCAAATCAAAGTTGAGCTAGTCAAAAGCGTGCTCATGCATTTTACATCTGCAGAACACAGTCGGGAATCCTTTCTCTTTGGAACGATCTTGCGAATCGCGAGCGCTGAGTAGGTATTCTTCTTGACCTACGGGCTCTGGTCTTCCTGGGTGCGCAGCAAATGCTCCGGCGCGTGATTGTTGTTCGCGTTTTGGGAGTCGCTGATAGCGTTGATCGTGATCATGCTTTGGACAAGCATAAAATTTGTCCTCCTTGTCGATCAGAGATCGACTTGCTTGTCTATCTGCTCTGAGAAAATCACAGTTGATGCATGTTGGAGGTGTCGAAGTGACAAGTGAAGTACGTACGATGACGGCGATGCTTCCAGGATCTAGGAAGCTAAGCTAGCGCATCCATAGACGTTCTCCTCTGAAAAAGATTGGTAGGACTATCCCAACCACGATATCGGTTGGGTTTAGTACCCCAATGTGTCACACTTGACTTCAGATGCCGGAATTCCTGTTCTGGCCGGTGGTGGTCGAGGTGGTGGTGATGACAATCATAGAGTTGCCTCCAGGGTCATAAGACCCAAATCCACGTGAGAATGGTTGACACAAATGACGGAGAACGGAAAATACTCCTTTCGTTGAGATTTGTGAGTCGCCCTTCAGATCATGCCCGAGGGCATGAAATATACTTAAGAAATGTACAAATACACTACATTTTTAATTATATCATCCTTATTTTTAGTGGTCAATATATAATTTTTCCATCACTAAATAGACTAATTGTTCCTTGATTTTGTGTATCTCTAATCTGACAACCAACTTGCCCCATCCTTTGAATGGCTTCAGCATGTGGATGACCAAATTTATTATCTAAACCAGACTGAATAATGCATACTTTAGGATTTACAGTCTGCAAAAATCCCTGACTAGATGAATATTTACTACCGTGATGACCTATTTTCAAAAACTCAGACTCTAAAATAAGATTCTGTTGTAAAATATGTTCTTCTCCGGAAGCTGGCAAATCCCCCATAAATAAAAAATCAACTTGCCCATAGGTAAATCGCGTAACCAGTGAATTATCATTAAAATCTTCGTGATGACTATCTGCTAACAACACCTGCCAATATAAATCATCCGCCAATATAAATTTCTCCCCTGCCTCGACTATGGTTTCTGTAAGTTGATGCCTAAATAATTCACCCTGATAAAAATCGTAAAACCAATCATCTGGCTGATGAGCAGTAGTTAAAATATGACCAACTTGATATTTATTTAGTATATCCACCAAACCAATGTAGTGATCCGCATGATAATGACTGATGATGACATAGTCTATCTTTCTATCCCACCAGGGCAACACTTTGGCTAACTCCGATAAAACAAGATTGTCAGGACCAGCATCTATCAAAATATTTTGTCCCTGTGGAGTGCGAATCAAAATAGCATCACCCTGCCCAACATCTAAAAAATGCACTTCCAGCTGCTCCTCTTTTGAACTCAGAGAAAACATTAGAAATACTAGCACGGCTAAAATAATCAAGATTATAAATTTATTCATATTGTTGTGGTTTTAATATCCAGGTTATTAACATCATAAAAAATAAACTACCTAGTAAAAAAATAAGTGGGAAATCTTCAATCATCACATAAGCCCAGGGTATTTTAGACATGTGCTCTGCCACCAAAACTATAATCTTTAATAATATAAAAAGTGGCCAGGCAACTATACTAGCCAACCACTGCCAAAAACCAACAATAGCTAACAGTAAACTAAAAACTAAAATAAAAGGTAACAATGGTAAAACAATAAAATTAGCTAATGGGGCAATTAGAGAAAATATTCCAAAATGATAAATAATCAGTGGCCAAGTAAAAACTTGAGCTGCCAGGGTAACTGACATCACCTCCCGTATTTTAAATTTTTTAGGAATAAAAATTAAAACCCTATTAAAAAATTTTATATAAAATAATAAACCTAATACAGCTAAAAAAGACAGTTGGAAACCAATATCATAAATTAATAAATAAGGATTGAATATCACAAAAATATCTGCTGCCAACAATAGACTATAAATAGAGGTAGTACTACGACCTAGGAAGGGCCCCAATAAAACCATAACAACCATCATGCTAGCTCTAACAGCTGAACTAGGAAACCCAAGTAAATATAAATATAAAATCAAAACCATCAGCAGCAACCAAAAAGCTTTTTTTCTAGATAAACCAAAGCCACCCAGTACAGCTTGGAGTATCCACACAATAATGGCTATGTGTAAGCCTGAAATAGCCACCACATGGCTCAATCCCACCCTAGCAAAGCTTTGCCTTAGATCATCGGGTATCTCACGTCTAGAGGCCAAAATAATAGCCTTGGACAAAGATGAGGCTGGCTCAACCAGGTGATTATTTAAATTGTTGAGGAAATACGCTTTGCTTTGAGATAAGTAAAAAAATATATCCTTATGTTTACCAACAACTTTTATTCTAGGTCTAAAACAAGTACCAAAAATATTATCTTTGGCCAAATACTTATCATAGGCAAAATCCTTACCTCCTTCATCAATAATGGGCTCGGGTTGATATATTTTACAAGACAACTCCAAAATGTCTCCGTAATAATATTCAGGATATAGATTAGCATAAACTAAAATACGACCTTTGTATTTTTCCAATTGCTGCGGCTCAACTACTATATTCCAACCATGTAACTTTTTGTCGGTATTTTTAATCTGAGCAGTAAAAGAATAATATTGCCCATAGGAAAAATCATGGTTACCGGCATCCTCCCAATACAGCAACCAAATAAAATTTCCTGCCAAAAAAATAAGGCTAACCAACAAAAAGATTTTGCTTTTGCTCATCGAAATCGCTTTATATAATTTGTATATATTTAATATCAAATAAGTATTTTTGTCAAAACAAAAACGCGCCGTCTATACAGACGGCGCGCTAAAATAATATTATTTAATAACTCAATACACTGGGCCCTAACGGCAATTGTGGCAATTTATAACCACTATAAAATTGTTCACCTAAAGACCATAAAATATTACTGTCTAGCACCTCTGATAATTTTATTTCGTCTGTCAACAAATAGACGCTCAACTTAGACCCTGGTTGTGATTCAGATACTTTAACTAGTAATTTCAAATTGGTACCCAATCTACTCACGTCTAAAGGATCCTCCCAATCTGTCTTCACTATCAAGTCTTCCCCTGATATAGTCAAATCCGCCATGTACTGTTGGTTGTTAATCCATAGTTCTACTTCTTCTATGCTAGTACCAATACTACCCAGTGACCAACTAAGCTTGTGCAACTTAATATCATCACTACCTCTGGCTTGAATATTTAAATCATATAGCTCATTCCAACCATCAGAAAGCTTGGTCTCTAGTTCTCCCAAACTAAACTCTGGATAATAATCTACTACATCTACATAACTAAGTTGCAATTGGTCTTCCAAGGATAAATTTTTTCCCGAAACAAAACCAAGCGCACTAATATCTTGTAAATAAAATTCAAAAACTCCTGTTGGTAGGGACAAGGCATGCAACTCAAATTTGCTGTCACTTGCATTGCTAATAACAAATGACTTCTCAAACTTAAAGACAATCTTGTTTTCCTTAACATCTAAGCTACCTTTAGCAACTGTTTGTTCATTATAAAGTAAAACAAATTTTTCATTATCAAGTTTATTATCACTGAGCTCCCGGTAGCCAACGGTCAAAGAATAAAGGTCTGCTATCTCACCCTTATTAGCTAAGCTAAAATTCCCAACCAAACGAGGCACGCTATCAACTATTAAAAGTTCTGTATTGTAGATATTGTTATATGCTGCGATACTACCGTGCTCTACCACTGAAGTTAGACTACCAACAATTGGCCACTGTCCGTTGGGTGTGAAAGGGTGACCTTGATAAGATAAAATTACACTAGATTGATCTTGAAAATTAAATTCCAGAATATTACCAACTTTAGTTGCCTGACCAGTAGATAGTATAAAACTAAACAAATTATCACCAGCTGGCAGCTGATATCCATCGATATCAAAATACAAACTACCACCTGTTCCTACTTCTGAAATAGTACCTAGCTGAACGCCCTGATGGTATAGCTTTAAATCTTTTAGTAAGTTGACATCATAGACACCATTGACCTTAACTTTGAGATTGCTCAATTCTATACCTGGTAAATTAGTCTTAATGATAAAACTAAAAACTGGAAACCTAGGATTATCAACGGCTAAATTACGTTGAACATCATCAGCTACAATTTGAGCTGCTGGATTAACATATTCTTGAGCCACTAAAGATGGTCCACGATTAATACTAAAAGAAAAAGTAAAAACTGCCAAAGCTGCCATTAAAAAACTGACGTAAACTTTGGATTTACTTTTTTTTCTTAAAGTTGTCTCTGGTATATACCCCAAATGTTCAAACATAGGATTATTATACCATAAATAGATGCTTAATAAAAATTATTTAACTATCTGCTTATCTTTAACAGAAAAAATACCTGGGATCAATGGATCGTCATCTCTATCAAAATCAATACCAATATAAGCACACATAAAAGGCTGAATAACTGCACCATCAACTGGTTCTAACCAAATAAATTTCAAAGGATGTCTAGGTGAATTCTCATTGCCTTCCTGATAAACCTCTTTGATACCAAAAGAATTTATAAATAATTTACTATCAACAAATTCATCAATATTATAACCTCCCTGCTCACACACCTGACTAACCAATGTTTTTTCCAAATCATCATCCAAAAACCTACTCACCTGATCAAGTGGTGGTACTTTAGGATTAAAACCTAAGTCTCTAGCTATTGTTTCACCAGGAAATATCTTGTTGATATTTATATATTTGGAAAGAACAAAGGAAAGCACCGCTAAAAGACTAAGGTTTAAAAAAACAAACAATACTATTAATACCAACATTTTTTTTATTTTCATATATCTTACTTTATATTATCTTCTAAGTTTGCCTCTATAAAATCCATCAACTGCCCATCTAAAATTTTATCGGGCTCTGAAGATTCATAATTAGTACGATGATCTTTGACCATTTTGTAAGGATGTATGACGTATGATCTAATCTGATTTCCCCAGGCCGCTTCAGTATATTCTCCCTTGAGTGCCTTTTTTTCTTCCTCCTGCTCTGCTTCTTGGTATTTCTGAAGTCTACTCTGTAAATACACCATAGCCTGACGTTTATTCTGCAGCTGGGATCTTTCATTTTGACAAATAGCTGATAAACCCGTGGGGATATGTGTAATGCGTACAGCTGAGTCAGTAGTATTAACTGATTGACCTCCGTGTCCTGAAGCACGAAAAGTGTCTACTTTTAAATCTTCTTCTTTAATCTTTGTGTCTATCTGACTAAGCTCCGGTAATACCTCAATCATAGCAAACGAAGTATGACGAGCATGATCAGCATCAAAGGGAGACAATCTAACCAAACGATGCACGCCAGCCTCATTCTTTAGATAACCATAAGAATATTCTCCTTGAATACGAAAAGTTGAACTCTTAATACCTGCTTCCGAACCAGTTGACCTAGCTAAATTTTTGACTGACCAATTTTGTTGTTCAGCAAACCTCAAAAACATTCTTTCCAACATTTGCGCCCAATCTTGGGCGTCAACACCTCCAGCGCCAGCATTGATAGTAATGATAGCTGGACTTTGATCATGCTTACCTTGCAATAAAAGATCTTTAGATAAATGATTGTAATCCTCAAACAAAACATCAAAGTTCGTTTCCAATTCTGCAAATAAATCCTGGGCCTGCTTATCATTTATTAAAATTTGTAAATCAGCTATGCGTTCTGACAAACTACGCCAAGCTTTGATATCCTCTTCCAGTCTACTGGCTTGCGTACTGACAGCCCTAGCATTATCTTGGTTGTTCCAAAAATCAGCAGCTGACATCTGCTCTTTTAGCTGTTCTAACTTAACCCCCTTGCTATCTAAGTCCATCTTTTTGATGGCCTTGTTAATTTTAGAGGCTAAGTCGTTAATTTTACTATCTAGTTCTTCCACAAATATCTAATTACAAATTTGCTGAACCATTAGTTCCCTGGTTCTAGGGTTACAAAATATCTGCTGATTTTCTGGACTAACTTCTAAGTTTAACACTGGTGCGGAATCTGTCCCTGTTGAATCACTATCTTTAGAAATATGTAAAACATCCATCAACGGCTTAAAAGCTGTTGTGTATTCTTTAAGTATTGGGGAAAGATAAATTGCACCCCAAATTATTGGCCCAATAATTAAAACGATTTTTAAAACACTGCCAATAGTGTTCCACATCATCTTATTTTGAATTTTTTGGACTCTTTTTTCTAAATCTAATAAAACCTCCTTATTTTCTTGTAATAGTTTTTTTGATTCTTCATCCATAATAAGTATAGAATTATATTATTAATACTTGAATTATACCAAAAAAGCAGCAATTCGTTAACTGCTACTTAATTTGACTTCATCGTTTGAATAATCGAAATTTTTTCTTATGTAAAAGGAAATTCGTTCCTCGCCAATGACGTTTTTTCTTTTTAGCTTGAAAAGATAAAAATATCAACTGAACTAATATTATTAAAACCATTAAACTCAGAAAAACTACCACAAAAACTGCTTCACCTGACCAACGCCAAGTAGATTCAGTTATATTAACTGACAATGGCAATTTAATACCAGAAGCAGCATTAAAGCTACGCTTATCTATGGCTTTACTGATAATAGAAATGTAAGTATTTTTTACACCCGCTGGCGTGCCAATAAAATCTGCCTTGACTACCACCTCTGTCACTTCCTTAGGTAATAATTTAATCTCATTTGGTTGCAAAGAAACATTGTCCTGAAAAGCATCTACATATGTTGATACTACTATAGGCTCAGCTGATATGTTAGTTACTGTAAAACTATATTTTTCCTGGCTAGGATATAAAATATCTAGCTCTGCTGGCTCCACTGAAACACCTATTGCCTGACAGGTAATAGGTAAAAATAAACTGCTGATTAGAAAAAATTTAAACCACTTCATATAATCTAATTATTGGTAGCCCAAAATATTAACTGACCACTCTTTTGTCCGCTACCAGAAAATGAGTTGGGTATTTCCAAACCAACGTTGACTGAATTAGAATCAGTTGTTGGCAAATATATATTAAAGTCCTCCCACATGGACTGCCCTAAACTTACATTATCTTTAAAAATGTCATCTCCTAAAATACTAGCTTCAATATAAACACTAACATTACCAGTATTATTTAAACTAAGAATAGTGTCGGCTGACTGGCCTGGCTTAAGACTACCAAAATTAATGTTAGATTGACTAACTGAGAATGCAATAGCATCCTGACCAGAACCTGAACCATCTGATTCTATATCAACCAACAGATCTACTGTATTGGACACTCCATCTCCTACTGTTACATAGAGCTTATTACTGCGAATGTAAGCACTGCTCTGCTCTGCCCAAACTTCATAGACACCATCATTGTTTAGGGTAATAGTCAATTGACCATTATCTCCACTATGATATGTTTCTGAACCAATATGTAGTTCAGCTGACGGCCAGGCAAGCCAATCACTGCCATCAAAATGTTGAACTGTAACTATCAAACTTTCTGAAGTATCCAGCACAGTACTATTAATTTCTACTCTACTTGGTTTAATATCAAATTGACCATAGGCCCATAATACATCCTCACCATCAGACAGCTGGTAGTCAGCTGCACCCACAGTGGCCGACTGCCAATCAACCCAATACTGCCAACCCTCCATACCTTGCGCGTCTACACCACCTATACTAGAAACATAGGTGCCATAGGCGGTATCCTCAGCTATGTATTCAAAATCACAAGCATCAGCCGCTGTTTCTAATAACTCTAAAACTGTACTAGCCTGCAAATCAGCTGCTAGACAAATAGTTTCTGTAGGCCCCTCAATTCTTAAATCTACCCCTACTTCTGACTGGTCATCATTTAGTTGAATATAATTAACTGGATAAGTACCATCTGATAAAGCTAATAAAGCATAAGCCGTTACCATGGCTGATCCCTGTTGATCTGAAGGCAACCATAAAAATGAACCATCTGCCTGTTGTAGGCTCTCTAAAAATAACACTGGGTTGTTATTATTTTTTTCCCAAGTACTAGGACTAACATTAGACTTGTTTAAAGTAGCAATCACCCAAGCTGTGGAAGCACCATCTGAATCACTATCAACATCATAACCAAAACCACCGTCATCATTTTGAGTAGTTTGAATATAAGCTAAGGCTGCAGCCAGCTGTGCATCTGAGCTTGTGAATCCAGCGTCTAAAAGAGCCATAACTGCTGCCGCTGTATCATTACTATCTGAACCAGCTGTAGTAGACCAACCCCAGCCACCATCTGTGTTTTGTGCACTTAAAATAAAATCTTTAATAGTATCAATATTATCTGTTTGACCAATTGACTTCAAAGCCATTAACCCCCAGAAATCATCGTTGAGCAAATCAGCTGATCCAAGTTGTCCAGCAGACATGTTGCTGTTGATAGTATCACTCAAGCTAATAACTACATCTTGATCTTGACTATTGTTAGCCGCTAAAGCTAGCACACTTTTAATAGCAGTCATCAAATCACTAGTACTTGCATCAATATAAGAAACATCTGAATTATTGACATTGGCCGCTGCCAAAGCCTGCGTGGTCCAAGCATTTTGTGTTTGAGATTGTAGATAATCAATAGTATTACTATAGTCAGCTTTAATCAGGCCAGGACTAAACACTAGACTAATAGCAAAAATTAAAAATAAAACTTTTTTCATAATTATCTGATTAATTTTTTATAAAAACTTGGTGTGGTGATATTACACCACACCATAAATTATCAAGTTGGTTCTGGTAGAGCTTGTTCATGCATATGAACATTAGGTCTGGTCCTAGGCTTATAGCTCCAGACACGCTGTCCATTTCGTTTAATAGACAATCTCTGACTGGGATTGAAATCAACTAAATTAATAGCCTCCTGGACACACTCTCCGTTGATAAAATATTCATACCCATCTAGACCATGGTCTCCACGAGAAGTCACCAGGTGCTTCATCAATAATAGACCAGAGCCACAATTCCAATCAGACTGCTCGTAATACTCAATAGATATTACCCGCCTCTGTAAAAAATCAGCTACAGTACCTGATTGCACTAGATCCTCTGGTTCGGACTTGTCAGCCAATGGCTGTTCGGGTTGCTTCGGTAACTCTACCTCGGGATCAGTGATATTCATGCATCCCGATAGAAGACTACTCAAGCTCACAAACGGAGCAAACACTAGAATACCCAACCCCCGTTTAACAACTTTACGACGAGTGATGTTCAACGCTCTACCTCCTTGATTTATTGATAAAGAACAATTTTAACTATTAAAAAACTCCCCATTAAGGAGAGGACGGATAAAGTTATTATCTTTATAATAAATTTGCCCTTTCTCTCCTTAGAAAAAAGAATAAAACTCAGGTGTCGGACTTTACCCCTTTGGGGATATACCGTAGCTAGGACTGTGGAGGAATCTAACCTCGCTTCCCTGATATAATTGTCAAAGTAAAATTATCTTAACACGCAATATACAATTAAGCAACTGTTAATAACTATTTTTTATTTTTCTTTTTTAACAAACGATTAAGCTCTTTTTGAAAAGTTTTAGCGTCCTTAAAAGATCGATAAACTGAGGCATAACGGATATAAGCTACCTGATCAAAAGCTTTAAGACGTTTCATGATTATCTCGCCCATTTGCTGAGAAGTAATCTCAGTAGTGGCCTTTTTTTGTATATCTCTTTCGATCTCACTAATCATTCGCCTAAAATCTTCTTCTAGATAAGCTCGTTTTTCCAATGAGGTACGTAAACCTCTAATTAATTTATCACGAGTATAATTTTCTCTATGTCCATCCCTCTTAATAACCACTAGATCTAATATTTCTATTTCTTCAATGGTAGAAAATCTAAAACTACAACTCTGACATGATCTTCTTCGCCTAATACTAAAACCCTCGCCACTAAGACGAGAGTCTATAACTTTAGTTTCATTTGAATTACAACTAGGACAATTCATTTATCTATTTTTCAATTTCTTCCTCAAAAATGCTGGAATATCCAATTCTTCCTCTTCCCTGCTCTTTGGCACATCTTCTACATTTTCCTCTTCTTCTTTTTCTTTTCTAAAAGCTTTCTTAACTGTCCTCTCTTCTTCTTTTTTAGAAAAAGTTTCTGGATAAGAAATACTTGGCTGAACTGCAGATGACTCTCTAGTAGCCTCTACATCAGATTTAAAACCAGTAGCTATAACGGTTACCTTGACCTCATCACCTAATTCCTCATCAATAACTGCACCAAAAATGATTTTAGCGTCTGAAGAACAGCTAGAAGTAACTACTTCAGCTGCCTCATTGACCTCAAACATTGATAAGTCTGAACTACCGGTGATAGTAAATAAAACTCCAGTAGCACCATCAATGGACAACTCTAATAAAGGACTATCAATAGCGGCTTTAGCTGCTTCTCTAGCTCTATTCTCTCCACTAGATTTACCAATACCCATCAAGGCAGAACCAGAACTATTCATGATAGTTTTTACGTCAGCGAAATCAACATTAACCAATCCTGGCACAGTAATAACTTCAGAGATACCCTGTACGCCCTGCTTTAACACTTCATCAACAATGGCAAAGGCTTCTAATAATGATGTTTTTTTATCTATAATTTGTAATAATCGATCGTTTGGTATGGTAATAATAGTATCTACTTTATCTAATAAGCGCTCCAAACCTCTTTCGGCAATATCTTTGCGTTGTACGCCCTCAAAAGTAAAAGGCTTAGTCACTACGGCCACTGTCAAAGCTCCGACCTCTCTAGCTATATCAGCAATGATTGGGGCTGCACCAGTTCCAGTACCGCCACCTAAACCGCAGGTTATAAAAACCATATCAGAACCATCCAACATGTTCATGATTTCCTGCTCATTTTCCTCAGCACTTTTAAGGCCTAAATCAGGATCCATACCAGCACCTAACCCCTTGGTAGTATCACGTCCAATGTGCACCTTACTTGGCGCTATAGAATGATGAAGGGCTTGTGCGTCAGTATTAACCGCTATAAAATCTACTCCTCGAATTTTTGCAGAAACCATTCTATTGACAGCTGAACCACCTGAACCACCAACACCAACAACCTTAATGCTGGCAAAAGTCTCAATAGGAGGCACGACTTCTTTTATGTTTTTCTTTTTTACCATCGTTTTGTTTATTATTTAAAACTATGATGAGGGCCATAAAGATCTAAACCAAGACCTCATCTTATCTGTGCTCTGTTTAACTGCTGTTATATTGTTAAAAAAACTTCCACCTTCATCAATGTTTTTATCACCCCAAATTACCAAGCCTAAAGCAGTGGTATACTCAGGATCATTTAACTTATCTATAGGAAAATTGCTTTCAACTGGCAATCCCATAAATACTGGCAAGTTGAATACTTGCTTAGCCAAATCAATAACTAGGGGTAATTTAGCTCCTCCACCTGTTAAAACGATTCCAGAAGGTAATTTACCATCTCTGTCAATTTTTTTCAATTCATCGTTAACCATGGAAAAAACCTCTTCCATTCTAGCTTCTGATATCTCAGAAATGTCCTTTTTAAAAACATAGGAACCTTTCTTTTCTTCTTCTGAATATTTGTGCAAATCAATCTCATCTCTTTTAGAAATTCCTTCGGCTAACGCCTGCGCATGATCTTTTTTAACTGCCTCAGCTACATCAACCGATGTCTTTAGGCCAATAGCTAAATCATTGGTAATGTGCCCAGCGCCAATTGGTAAAATAGCTGTATGTAAAATATTACCTTCTTCAAAGATAGCCAAAGAAGTGGTGGCTGAACCAATATCTACCACAGCCACACCTAGTTCTTTTTGTTTAGGAGTCAACACTGCTTCAGAGGTGGCTAAGATAGAAAAAACAATATCATCAATATCAACACCCGTCCTATAAATACACTTTGTTAAATTTTTAACCTGTGATGATAGTGACATAATAATCTGCGTCTCTACCTCTAGACGAACACCTGACATACCTTGTGGCTCTTTGATGTTTTTTTGGTCATCTAAATTATAGCTAATAGGCAAAACATTGATAATTTCATAGTTTGGCACTGTAGTTGTACTTTCGGCCACTTCTAGGGCTCGATCTATATCAGAATACTCTACTTGCTCATTAGCCTTAGCTACAGCTACCACACCCTTACTATTGACCATTTTAATGTGTATGCCTGACATACCCACCACCATCCTATCCACTCTCAAACCTGTCATTCGTTCACATTTCTCTATGGTTTCTGAGATAGAAGAAACAGCAGCCTCTATTGAAGTAATGCTACCTCTACTAACGCCTTCGGATGAAGTCTCTGCGGCTCCAATTACCTTAAGACGACCATCGGACAGCTTCTCAGCCATCACAATACGGACAGCACTGCTGCCTACATCCAAACCTGTAATTATGTCTCTATTTTTAGCCATTCTTTAAAACTATTTTAGGGTATTATGATTATTAATTATAACTAAATTATTGATTCTTGCCAAATATTTTTAAAATTACCGCAGAAAGATTATCAAACCTATAGCTACAGCGAATAAAGATACTATCAAAACCATGGCTGCTAGTAAGTCCTTAATCTCTTTGGCAAAACTATGTGTCTTTGGTGCCAACATGTCTACTAAGCGTTCTATGGCTGAATTAAATATTTCCAAGGCCATCACCAAGGCCATCACCAAGAGTAAGACTACCCATGAAATTCGGCCAATATCCTTATACCAAGCCAATATAATTACTAATATAGTAATGGCTACGTGTATTCTGAAGTTCTTCTCTGTCTTCAGTGCAGTCCTTAAACCCCGAAAGGCATGTCGGAAACTACGAAAAAGTCTACTACTCATAAGTTAATTCAGTAAATTTAAAATCTTCTCTTGGGCAAGCTCTTGTTGGGCGGCATATTTTTCACCACGTTCATGATCATAACCAAGTAAATGTAATATTCCGTGGATCGTCAGTAATTGCAATTCTGATTTAAGTGTTTTTTGTTTGACCTTAGCCTGTGCTTTGGCCTGCTCTAAACATATAATCACCTCACCTAGTATCTGATCACTATCCATATTGAATGACAGTACATCTGTAATCTTATTTTTGCGACGATAAACTTGATTCAATTGCTTTATCTCTTCTGCGCCAACTAAAGCTATAGAGATAGATCTACTTTTTTTAAAATCCTTTTTAAAACTACTACTAAATATCTTTTCTATATCTGGCAACCAAGAAAAATCTGCACTAAAACCTCTTTTATTTATATTTATTATTTTATTGTTCATCATTTAACATATCATCATCTTTTTCACCTAAGGTGAAACTTCTAAGCATCATGCCAAAAGTAGTACTAAAGTTTGGCTGACTAACTCCACCCAAGTCATAATCAATAATATAAATATAAGCCTCCGTCACCATAAGCACCCCAAAACCATCAATGGTCTTCAAGGCTGGTTGATCAGCTAAAGAAAAATTTACATAGTCTGCGCGTGGCTGCAACAAATCTGGTATTTCAGAAAAAATAGTATCCAATGAAATATTATTTTCATTAGGCATGGCCAATAGACTAATAAGCTCCCCTGTCCCCGCATCTGGTATGAAAATTACTGTATGTTCCTCAGATGCCTCTGCGACCCAATTCTTTGGCCTTAATAAATTATAACCTGAAGCATCTGCATACTTGGTCACTAAACCAGAATCTACCAAGAACTCTCCCTCTCCTGGCACCAGTGGATTATAAAGATTACTCACCTCTACACCATCTTTATAGTTATCTCTATCGGTATCATCACGATTTGAATTTGTAAAATAAATACCTTCTTCTAATTGTGTTAGTCCATCATTATCTGCGTCAAGCGCTGAAG
The DNA here is from genome assembly GCA_018669975.1 of Candidatus Parcubacteria bacterium. GTDB lineage: Bacteria > Patescibacteriota > Patescibacteriia > UBA1558 > GWA2-36-10 > JABHSK01. The sequence continues at coordinate 92,646 of JABHSK010000005.1, read as the reverse complement.
TTGGTGGTGGAGGTGGAGGTGACACATTATCATTAGTATTGGTGTTAGTATTAGTATTTACATTATCATTAGTATTGGTGTTAGTATTAGTATTTACATTATCATTAGTATTGGTGTTAGTATTAGTATTATCTTCTGTATTTGTATTGTCACTGACAACATCACCTTGATTCACGTTATTACCCTGATCTACTGGTGGCTTGTTATAACTATTAATAAACCATAAACCGCCACCGATAATAACTCCCAAAAATACAATCAAGCCAACAAACACCCATACTATTTTTTTACCGCCGCCGCCTTTGCCGCTACTAACACTCGCTTTATTTGCTGCTTGTTGTGGCTTATTAGGTAAAAATTTTACTGGCATTGAGTGAATATCCTCATCCTTAATCACCACTGTCTGTTGATTTGGTTTACCATTAGCAACCTCTGATTTATTTTCACCTAAAACCTGAGCAACTTCTTGTTGCTCTTCAGAAATATCAGCAGCAGGGTCATCTATTTTATTTCCTACTTTATTGTCGTCAAACATAACAATTAATTTTGATTAGTATTTAAATTTCCTACTGGTGGTATTAAATCTTCCAATTTTCCAGAACCATTTGGATTATAACCATTTTCCACTTCTGTACCATCATTGAAGCCATCATCGTCAGTATCTGGATTATTTGGATTGGTAGTATATATTATAACCTCAGCATGATCTGACAGACCATCATTATCAGTGTCATCAAGTAAAGGATTGGTCTGATATGTCCTGACTTCCTCGCTGTCATATAAACCATCATTGTCAGTGTCTGGATCTAACGGATCAGTGCCCAACTTCCTTTCTTCCCCATTATTTAAACCATCAAAATCATCATCACCCAAGTCATTATTTATGTCCTCGACAGGTTGTGTGGGTGGCACATCATCATTCGTGTTGCTAACAATATTATCATTGGTATTTGTAACAGCTGCTTGATCACCATCTGTATCAGTCTCTACTTTATTGCCAATAAAATAAAATACTCCAGCTACTACTATAAAAACTAAAATCAAAGCCACTGCAATAATCAAGACTTTTTTTAGTCCCCCTCCTCCGTTATCACGAACCATCATGTCGGCCGCAGTCGGAACAGCTGGCGGTGGCACAGCCGTACTAGAAACTGGTTTCATTTTACCAGATTGAATAGCACTAGGCTTGTCAGCTACTGGATCTATATCTGCAAACATATCAGCTGCTGATCCTGTCGGAGTAACTGGCTGAACCGGTTGTTGAGGTTGTGGAGTTGCCGGAGCTGGTTGAGGAACTGGTGCCACTGGAGCAGGTTGCGTCGGAGCAGCTGGCTGAACCGGTTGTTGAGGTTGTGGAGTTGCCGGAGCTGGTTGAGGAGCCTGAGTCCCTGTTTGTTGGTCATCTTGTTTCAAATCATCAAACATAAATATCTAATTTAATTTATAATGCAAACTCAGTAAAGCACATATCCTTATAATCCTGCAAAGGAATCTGCTCACAAATACTATTGTCGTTATTAGCTGATACATGATTTATCAAAACTATACTTCGGCAGGTGTCACCCAAATCATTATTAACCATGATATCTGTATCACAATAATCTAAATCCTGGTGCTCGTGAGCCACTGCCTTCATGCAATTTAACTTATTCTCTTCATCAAATGCCTCATAACATATAGAAGCATCATCTTGTTGTAAAGCGTAAGAATGAATAATTAAATTTATACATTCCTTCTGTAAATCCTGATCGCTAATGTCTTTACATATATTTGTATCATTATCACCTACAGCAATGTTCATCAGGCAACTATCTCTACTGGTGTCTAATTGGTCACACATTTCTGGTTTGCCTATTTGATTTATTTGATAAACCCTTAATCTTTCTAGACACTCCTCTTGCTCATCAGCATCAGCAGATCGCAAACATATTTGATACATTTTGTTAGACATCAAATAACCTTTTGTGTCCCTAAGGGCCAATAGGTCCTCCTCTTCTAAACCATCTAACAAATGTATAAATTCAGCGTCCCGATATTTATAACTAGTACTTAAACCACCTCCATTTCCATTGTCTCCTGGCTGTATATTGTCGTTGGTGGATAAAATGCTATTGGTATTTTGATTATTTACATTGTCATCTGACTTTGACATACTACGCATCAAAATAAAACCAACTACCGCCAATACAAGTACAACTACAACAATTATCAAGATAAGTTTTTTATTATTTTCCATACTAAATTATATATTTATAAGTTTTAGTTATTAAAACACCAGGGACAGTTATACCAATGGCAGAATTCATAAACTGGATTGCTCAATTCTAGATAAGCATTTATATTACCTGTAAAATTAGCACTAATATTTAGCTCATTATCAACAGTGGAGCCGTCACTGCAAGTTGCAATTCCATTGGTATGAATACGGTAAGAATTATCAAAAGTAACTCCAATATCATTTAATGTGGTAGTAGCACCCGAATTATCCAAGGCAAGTAAAACATTATTAATAGGGATGGATCCTGATATATCCTGATACATCTGAGCCAACTCCGCTTGACTACTACCAGAATACGCCCTATTGTCATTAACCCTATCTCCTGACCATTGACAAGCGTTGGGCAAGGCAGATGATATACAGTCTGGACCACCATCACATTCTTCCCGTTGATTTAAAGTATTTAGACATTCAATACCATTACTACCGCAAGTACCCCCTGTAGTTGATCTTCCATAATTAGAATAAACACAATCTGAAGAAGAAACGGCGTTTAAAAAACCTTGCAAACCGACATTAGAAGTAAAGGCTACTGTAAACATATCTACGCACGTGTCTACTGCGGGATTGTTACAAAATTTAAGATCATTTTCAGCTATACATAAGGTCCGACCGTAGGCATCACCAACATTAGCACCATTAACACAGTTCCCAGTTACACCACCAGTTGGACTCCCATCTGTCATAAAAATAACTATGTTATTCTCAAAGCTAGTAGCATTAAATAAACCATAAGCCCTATCTAAACCAATAGAGTGGTCTGTACTAGGCCTATCGGCATTAATTTGGTTAACTGCTCCTCCTATAGCACCAGTTTTCCTAAAACTACCAATTAATAAATTCTCCTGCTCAAAACCTGTAAAATTAATTCTTGTCCAAGCGTCATCTCCGTACTCAACGATAGCAATTTGAGCAGTTGGATTACGGTCAAATATTGTCACAATAGCAGAACCGATCGCATTTTTAGCAGCAGCTATATCACCACTCATACTACTTGACCTGTCCACAACAAATACTATACCTGCATATGAATCATTACCATGCACAGTCACATCAACTACTACATCGCCACTGATACGACAACTACCTAGAGGTAGCGTAGCCGAGTCTCCAGCGTGTAGCTCTACTGTGGCATCAGTAGTGTTAAACAATAAACCATCGTCGGTATTCTTTGAGGAAATGTAGCCAGCCAAAATTGGCGCTCTTGGAAAAGGCCCAATTGCCACATCTTCACAGCCCCACTCACAGGCATTAGTACAGACATCTGCCTCAGAATTATTACCATCATCACATTCTTCTGGTGGACTAGGAGAAATACCAGCTGCAGAATCTCGATTGCCGTCACCACAATAGCCACCTTCAATTACGCAAGAATTACATAAATATTCATAATCTTGATCTGAATTATGCCTCTGTGGTATATCCCATTCTAAATCATCACATTCTTCTGGTTGGTAGAAAGCACTACCATCTATCAATATGGCCACTTCATTAGTATTGCCGCCTGAATCATACGGTCCAGGATTAATGCCATCTGCGCAATAACCACCATCATAAACACAATAAGTAGGATCACATAAATATTGATAAGTCGGCGATGAAGTCGCTGCTGTTGGAGGAATATGTATTCCTGGCTCACATTCTTCTGGCCACTCAATAATATCATTACCACATACACCATTATATAAAGTTCCGCCGATAGTACATTCTATAGCACAATTATTACAAGCTACCGTTGAAGTAGCCACCACACCACAATCCCAGCCTACCAATCCGCTTGGATCAGCACTGGCATCACATTGTTCATAGCTAGCATCCCAAGCACCATCTCCACAGAGGGATGCTAAGTTTCCGGTTGGGCAAAAAGCTTGGCAAACATTAATATTACAAACAGGGGTACTAGTAGTCATGGTATCTGGATCGTAGCAAGTATAAAGTCCATCAAAACCAGCTGCACCATCACAGGACTCAACTGGATCTATAGTATTATTACCACAATAGCCTCCACAATCTACTGCCGTTAGAGCAGGATCTGGCTCATACCAAGTACACTCAATTAGATTACCACCGGCATCTTCTGTGCCGACAGGATTACAACCACCTATGTGGTTTCCTGCATCCCACCAATCCGTTCCTAGCGGAACTACTGTTTCTATACACAAATTTCTCTGCATACCAGGTTCACATATTTCATCGTCAGGTGTATTTGGCACACCATCAACACCATCTGGTTCCCAGGTGCCATTTCCACAAGAAGGGATAGTGACTGCACCTGGAGAATAAACACTAGCCACACTACACAGGCTATCTAAACTAGAATAAATATGTGGCATACCATCCTGTGGTACCGGACAAGCCGGGTCTGGCCAAATACCAGTTATACTAGCTGGTCCATTATATAAATCACAACCAAAAGTCAACGGATTAAACCCCGAAGGATCAAAATGTAAAGCTGGACTAGAATCATACTCAAAATTGGCTCCCAAGAAATAGTCTATACCTTGCGAAACATTAACATCATTATTATAAAAATATATCAATGATTCAGCTGGACAAGTAAACTCTGGTGGTGAAACTAATTCATCCCAACATGTGTCAGGGTCAGCACCTGGTGGACACCCGTTAAATAAACCAATTGGATCTTCTGGTAATTCCTCTCCCAAAATAGTACGTAAAGTAGTATTCCATGATGGCCAATTACTATTACTCATACCATTCACAAAGGTTCCTGCATTAAGCAATGGATAATATGAGACACAGGTGCCTCCTCCTAAAATACAAGGTGAGTCATCTACACAAGCAATAGCACTATTATGACTACAAGCCTTATGTGATTGACCATATTCCTCTACCATGTTTTTAACATTCATCAAGTCACCTAGGCGTTGTAAATCACGTTTTATTTTTAAATCTCTAGATGTACAATAATCTCCCACCGGACAATCAAAATCACTAGAACAAATAATTGATGTATCTGCATTACAGACATTTTCCAATCTAGGCATGTTAGTGTTGAACTTCATGTTTTCTATAAATTGCTTATAGATATCACGAGTGTCTCCACTAGCACCTATATTGTGGGATATTATATAAACATTTGTATAAATAAGTCCTGACATGTTCAAAGCACCTATATAAGTGGTATTACCAACTTGCATGGCCTCATAGCCATCTATTTCTTTTATCTCACCAAGTACTTCTGGATTTGGTGCATGTTGTTTATACCAATCAGTAATAGACAAGTGCTCATCGTTGCCCATCACCCTAAGACCTATGATATCTACATGCGGCTGTGAAATAGATGCTGTAACAGTCGTACTGACTACAGGAAAAGTTTCTGCAGGACAAGCTGATGCCTCAGCAGTCACGGTATATTCATAAATAGTATCTGTCACTACAGTATTATCTGTAAATATTCTCTGCCCTGGCACATTTATAGTGCCCTGTAAAGGGCCTGGATAATTACCATTTGGAATTTCTCTACGGTACATATTATAGTTTGTGACTGCACCATTGGGTCCAACACCACTTGAAGCGTTACCCCAAGTCAAGGTAACCTGAGTGTCATCTACACTACTGACCTGTAGATTTGTCGGGTTACCTGGCGCACACATTGGTAAGGCATTGGCCTGTCCCTCTGCTTTTTTAACATCTCCCCAAAGAGCAGTTCTAATTTTCTCAAACCACGATTTATTTTCACTTAAATTATTATCAATATCCAACTCTCTTCCATAAGCTAAACTACCAAACTGATATTGAGCTAAATTCAAACTTCCCATGGAACTAGATGGGTTGATAATAAATATTCTTTCACCGGCATTTAAAACACCATTTGGATTTGGATTAGTAGCTGATACAGCTGCATCTAAGTAAGGTAGGAATCCACCATCACCATCATCTAAACAATATAGGGTTGAATAATGATAAGGATTTGGTGGTGGGCCTGGCTCCCAAGGCACGGTGTTTGCACTAGGCCATGGATTTTCACAAAGGAAAATTTCAATACCTGCTGCTGCTCCAACGGTACCTGTAATAGCTGGGTCATTGTCCCAGGCTGATACAGACAAAGTAACATGCCCATTATCAAATCCTGGCCAACCCATAATCTGTTGAGTTGTCTGAGAGTCTATAGTAAATATGGAAGGATCACTGTTAGTCCACCAATAATTAGAAACGTTTAGCGGTGAACCATCCACACCATAGGCTACAGCAGTATATCTATGCTCATTATTACCACCCGGTGCAACATCATTTTCATCACAATCATCTAAAGAACAATGAAAGAAATCATAAGTTGGCGTGATTATCGCATGACTAAGTTGACAAACAGTTTGATTAGTAGGAAACATCCAAGCAAGTCCATCCACAACTCCATCACCAGTTACTTCCAGCATAGAAAACGCAAGGTCAGTAGTCCAACCAAGACTCTGACCATCTAAACTCTGCGTGTTTGGACCTACATATAAATAATGATTTGTAGAAGTAGCCAAATATGTATCGGGATTGAATATGGCCCGTGTCTCTGGTATGGCTGAATCTGCTACAAGAGTAAATGAACCTGGAACCTCACAAAGAGTAGGATTACCAGGACTAATACAATTAGGTCCCGGAGTTCCAGTTCTATATACTTTAACATTACTATTAATACTAGCTGAATCCATCAACTGATCAAAAACAACTGTTGGCGCAGCATTAATACAAACTGGCAGTGCTACTGGCTCATGGTCAACTATATTTGGACTACCTGGAAGCACGCCAGTAACAACATCAACATCAGTGGCATCTAGAAACTGTGTTGCATTCTGCACGGCTCTCATCCTTACCGTATCATTATTACCGACGGTAGTTGCATTGTAAGTAACTGAATCAGTATCTTGCGCAGTGGTTATATTCACTAAACCACCCGGTTGACTGTTTGCATTCCAAAATAAGATACAACCAATAGATGCATCACAGACGATTGGTTGACCACCTGGATAACAAATACCTGGCACGGAATAGGTCTCCACAGAATAACTAATATTATCTCCTAAATTTACAGTGCTTAAAATTGGATCTGGACCTGGAGGATAAATGTCTGCACGATCAACATCACAGCTGTTTACGCCTGTGCCAAAACTCCACATCAAAGCATTGCCTAGATAAGCATCACCTGATGCATAGGTATGATAAGTGCCACCATCTACATAAGCTTGATAAGATACACCTGGTGTAAAAGGAGTATGAAAAAGTCGAACTCGCCAGTCACCACCAACCATTAGTTGATATGTATTTGTTCCAACTAATAAACTTGGTCCAGAAGTAGCTGTACAGGTAGCATCGTCACACTGATAAATTCTTGTGGAAGGAAGGAAGTCTGGCTCTTCGTTAAAGTCAGCATGCACCAAACCATTAATACAGGAATCACTACAAGTTGGACCATGTCCAGTGGAGGAGAACACTGACGCTCCTCCGGTACCTATATTCAAAGTACCTACACCAGAGAAAGTAGTAGCACCTTGAGTCACTCCTACACCTACTGGAGTTCCTACAGCTGGCGTTGGATTATTAGCTAAAATATCTATATTGTCTACTGCAATTGGAATCTGAGTAGTATATGCACCATCATTTGTCCAAGCGTTCCAACTACAGCCAATGGCTGCGTCACAAGAAATTGCTTGACCACTTGGATAACAAATACCTGGCGCAGAATAAGGTTGAGCAGAATAATGAACAGTATCCCCAATATTAACATTAGCAATAGCTGGAGACACCAGTAGATTGCCCACATCACAGGCAGCATCACCTGCTCCAAAACTCCAAGTAAAGGTACCACCTACAAGAGGACCAATATTATTGGCAATATTGCCATCTATGGTCACTAGATAATAAGTATTTGGTGAAAAATTATTATGATTTAATTCTACGCGCCAAGGATCACCTACGGCTGCTGGTACTGGCTGAGTTGTACTATTAGTTTGATTAGGACCCACTGTATTCTGACAAGTTGAATCTGTACATTCTAAAATACTAAAGTGTGCAGCGTCTTCATTGACGGTCACTTCGCTATCAAACTCTATCCAAACGTCACCATTTAAACATGAATCACTACAGGTTGGACCATATGCCTGTCGATTAAGCCCCAATAAACTATTTGGACCAACAGTAATATCCAAAACACCAAAGTCATTAAATGTATTAGCACCTTGTACTGCCTCAGCTCCTATCTGGGTACCACCAACTAGTGTAACAGCATCTGCTGATATATCCATTGATTCCGGTATTCCTGTTGGAATCTGAGTAGTATAGGCGCCATCGTTGGTCCAAGCACTCCAACTACAGCTGATAGCTGCGTCACAAGCAATTGGCTGACCAGCCGGATAACAGCTACTTGGAGGAGAATAAGCTTGTGCACCAAATGGTATAACATCACCTATATAAGCAGGCCTACTAGCCGGTGCTACATTTATATGATCAACGTCACAGTTATTAGCACCAGTGGCAAAACTCCAGGAATGCGGATTACCTAAAATGGCACCGTCTGTATTTTGAATATTTGGATTTACCTCTACTAGATAGTAGGTATTTGGATTAAAAGCGTTGTGTGTAAAACTTACCACCCAAGGATCACCTGCAGCTGCTGGTGCTGGCTGAGTAAATGTACTAGCCGCAGTTACAAAATTACCTGGGTTAGTATTCTGACAAGTTGAGTCAGTACATTCTAAAATACTAAAATTATTAAAATCAAGATCTGCAGCGACTATTTCTGTATTAAAATCTACCCAGACAGTACCGTTGATACATGAATCATCACAAACAGGACCCCAGCCCACTACTTGCAATAATGATTCAGTGGTAAATCGCCAACCATAAGTACATTCATTGATTGAGCTACAGCCTAAATAATTATCACAAAAATTTCCATTGGTATCTGGACAACATATATTACCCTGCAAATTATTTTGACACTGCGTATCAGAACTACAGGCACCAACACTAAACATCAAATCATTACTATCCATGCCCGCTGAGTCTCTGATAAATACTGGACCAGTGGCTGCATTGTTGGGTACAGGCACAGTCAATACTTGCTGATTACCCCAAATTGCATTTGTTAAATCAGCAAATTCATTATTATGAAATACTACAGCACCAGCTGCGGTATTAAAATTATCACCATAAAAATTAATAGTCTTACCAGCTGGACCATTGTCTGGTTGCATCAAGCAAATGCCTGGCCCAGGAGGTCCTGCTAATATTTCTACAGGATGCGGTAAGCTAGTAGCGTTGTCGCCACTTCTTCTAACTACCACATCAAAATCTCCGTAGTTACCACCATTAAGTATCAAATCTGTTGGTGGCTTAACTACTATACTGTCATGCTGCCAATAATGGCTGCCACACTGCGCTGGGAAAGTAAACTCCCCATCATCTATATGTACTCCTAATTGCCAAAATTCAACATCACCAGGTGTGGTACCAAAATTAGCACCCATGATAGTAGTATATTTTCCTATACGAGTACTAGTTGGTGATATTTCTGAAATGGTAGGCAAGCCACCTGTTACAGCTAAAGCAGAAAATGGAAAAGGATTACTTACAATTGTTGCTTCAGTGGAAGATGTCACTACTACATCAGCTATACCTACTGAATTTGGCACATCAGCCTGCACTTCTGTTGGTAAACCTAGATAGGAAGGATTATAGCCTAAAAATCCGCCAAAAGTAATTCTATCGTTATTATTAAATCTAATGCCGTGCACATGTACTGGTATGCCATCATCAAAAAATCCAGTAGTAATAGGATTACCTGCACCATCTTGTAGTGCACAAATACCAGGATATTCTATGTTATTTTCAGTAAAAGTAATAGCGTTATCACTGGCTACTGCAGCAGCAGTTTCCATGGTCACTTGTCCAGTATCAACTGTTGGTGGTACACCAATTATAATAGCCGTGTCTGTCCAAAAATCTCCACACTGCGCATTGAGAGTACTTGGTAAGATACCGGCCACAGGGTTATTTGCGCCATCTGTAAACCAAACTGTACCTGGAGCACAGGCAACGTCATCACAAAAATTATAACCAAATACTGTAACTATATTTCCATCAGTACCATTATCTGGATTAATAGCCGTAATGTGTGGTGCTGAGCTAATACCCGTACAAACCACTTCCTCAGAACAGGCATAAACACCTGGTCCCGGTGAACCAGGACAACAACCAGAAGCACACTCACCATCATTGGTGCAATCAACTATAAAGTAAACTGGGTTACTGGTATCTGAGTTACCCGCACCATCATCTACTTGAACTGTAACATTACCACTGATCTGTTGGTCTGGTATTATAAAATCAATTTGATCATCCGCCCAATTTGTAATAGTTGGACCAGGAACCGGGCCGGGAACTGGAAATTGTGGTTGGTGCACACCGCCAGGGTAAGCATTTACAAATATCTCATCCAAAGCCTGCCCACCTACTCCTAGACCACGACCAATGATAGACACTGCTGTACTAGTCGCAGCATGTGAAGGTTGAATACAGAAAATACTTGGTGCAGGTGACCCACTTAATATAGCAAATTGCATTGCTGGCGTGTAAAAAGGATTTGCCAAATTAATATTATGTACCTCAACATCATAATTTGGTAAAGATACTGGTAGAGCTGGCACTAGAGCTCTAATCTCATAATAATCATCTCCAGTGTTAATATCTGTATAGAGTAAATTCCAATAATATCCATTGGCACCACAACTAGCTATTTCTGCTACAGCTGTATTACCTGCCAAGTCATTAAATTGTACAAAGCTTGTAGCTAAGGTATCCCAAGGACCAATATTCCAAGCACCCACTGTAAAAGCACTACCCACAGTAGCTGCAGAAGGAAATGGATCGCAAACCTCTACTGCACCTGGATTTAACGGCGGCGGACAAAGGGCACCTCCTGGATTTTGGTTTTGTTGTTGTGGAGTTCCTCCACCAGGACCTACAGCATTCTCCAGAGCACCAAGAACAAACCTAGTGATAGCATAGGCAGACAAGATTATCACCAAACCAATAACCGCACTAATAATAACCATTTTAGCGCGTTGAACTTGATCGGTATTTCCTTTAGAAGTCATCCATAAAAACCCGCCATAGATTATCAAAACTACAGCAATGATTCCCAATAGACCGAGAACAATATTTATAATTGAGGCCACTGTATCCTCTATCCCTCTCGTACCCAAAACTGTATCGGTCATACCGTTGACACCTAAAATGTCCGACTGAGCCAAAACTTTATTTACTTGCAAATAGCCAAGTATCAAAGTAACTATTGGTATGGATAAAACTTTTTTCATTTTTATATATTTTATTTTTTATATGTTAGTTTGTTTGGCAAGAATTACCTGCGCAAGCTCCACCTGTATCACAATCACAAGAACCTAAATTGTCAGTACAATTACATGGATACCAACAATTCTGTAGACCATCTTTTATACCTGAGGTTGAAGTAACTGCATAACTGGTTAAAGGTTCAAAGAAATCATGGTTTATCAAAATAGTATCATTAACCAAGTTTGTGGTTGTGGCTGTAAACCAGAAATTGATATCCCCAAATATATTTTTATATAAACCTAAACTATTACCATTAACTGAGTTAAACAATAAAGTCTTATCAAATCCGACTTCAATCGGCGCTGACAATGACATGCCACCTGCATTGGAATTGTCTGAATCCATATAAGTAATCCTAGGTGGCGTCAAATCAATAGTATTATTAGTGTCAAAATTCCAAATAGCATAATCGCCAACTCCCTCACCACCGATACCATTACCATTACCAAAGGCTCCGTCTAATTGATTACCAGCCATATCTTGAATAACGTCCGTTACCTGGCCATTAATAGTATTATTACCTGGCAAACAATAAACATCGCCACCACATGAATTCTGCCCACAAAGTTCATCTGTTATAAATTCTACTGTCCGATACTGATTAGCAATAGTGTATTCACCATTTATAATGGTGGTGGTAGACATAGTAATATTGACAAATGGCGGTCCTAAGCCTGGATGTTCACCAGTAGCATAAATAGGATTGACTGCCTCAGAAAAATTTATCTGTACTGCACTATTCCTAGGATAAGGATTATTTGAACCATCGGGTATGACTGAAACCACCTCTGGTGGAACCAAATCTAATTCATTGCTAACTGTAAAATTCCAATCATAAAATCCAAAACTAAAGGCTGGGTTTCCAGACTGTGTTTCTAGGCTATCTAAAACCACTTTATAAAGCACGTGACCATTAGGATTCCCTAGATGATTATTAGCATCTGTACCATATGGATTAAACTCAAATGTCCTTGGGTTAGCTGGATTATATTTAACCATAATCCTATCACCATCTATTAGTACTGGATTTATCTCATCGATAAAAATTTTTATATATTCAAAGAGGCTATCATCAACGCAATAGGTGTAGCCAGCTGGCACATCTACATAATTACAACCTACATTAGTAATGAAAGAATCATTCATGGGCTCTTTGAAAGTCACAAAAATATTGGTATTTCTTGCTATATCTACAGCACCACGAGCCGGATAATGACTCTCTAAAACACTAGCTCCCAAACCAACACCACCAACATAGCCAGAACCACCTCCACTGCCGCCGCCGAATATACCCTCATAACCCTCTTTGAGAACGAATCTAGCAATAGCAAAAGATGATAAGATAATTGCCAAGCCAATCACGCCGTTAATAATAGTCCGTTTAGCTTTATCAATTTTATCTGAATTGCCGCCAGAGGTCATCCAAATAAAACCACCATAGAGAATTACTAAGGTGGCTAATATACCTAGGAAGCCTAGAACTATATTTACTACTGACACAACCATCTCCTGGAGACTTCTGGTACCTAAATTAGCATTAGTCAATTGATTAACACCGTAGATATCACTCTGTGCAGCCGCTACGTCTGGCAACAAAAAAATAACTGCTAAGAATAAAATAAACACAACAGTTATTTTTTTATTAATTCGCATGGGGATATTTTTAACTATTTAAATATTTTTTTTAATTGTGGTTCAACTTTTCTTTGACCAAACTCTGTACCAACTGCCCTTCGGCCTTGCCTTGCACCTTGGTCATTACTTGTTTCATAATTTGTCCAAAATTAGCTTCTTTATCTTGCGCTATCACCTCATCCACAATAGCTGCCACTTCTTCTTTAGGCATCATTTCTGGCGTATATTCTGCCAAAATCTCTAATTCTTTTTTCTCTTTATCTGCCAAATCTTGCCGATCTGCTTTTTCAAAAGCCTCTATTGAATCTTTTCGTTTTTTGAGTTCTTTTTGTATAACGGCCATAACATCTTTATCATCTAGACTATCCCTCTTGTCTTCAATGCATTTATTTTTGATGGCTGCCTTGAGCATCCTCATTACAGAAACCTTTATTTCCTCCTTATTCTTCAAGGCTTTCTTAAAATTCTCATCAATTGTCTGTTGTAGAGACATGAATTTATGAAATTAATACTCATTAGTAGCCTGTTTACCAATTTATTATATTGGTAAACAAAAACTAACGATTATACTATCTTCTTTTTTTACCACGTTTAAACTTACTTTCGTCAAGTTTGCCGATTTTTTTCATATATTCAAAACGGTCGCCGATTTTTTGTTTTCGCAAAGCACTATCTTTCAATTCTCTTTTGCTTTTGTTCTTGTTAAAAAATCTAATTTTTTTGGCTTGTAAAATTTTACCGCTTTGGATAGTTTTCTTAGTAAACCTACGAATCAAACTTTCAAAAGACTCTGTATCCTTTCTTTTAACCTCCAACACGCTATCACCTCCCTTTCTATAGTTTTTTAATAATTATATCAGTACAAAGAATAATGCCCGAAGGCGATTATTCTTACTATTATAATGACAAATTTTAGAGCAAAAGTCAATAACTAAACTTGTGTATTATTGAACATCTTTTTAAGAGGCCCAAAAGGCTATTTTTTAACCTTAGCTAACTTAACCTGCAGAGCTTCTAAACGCTTAGTTAATTCTCTGTCTATCTTTTTAAAATTAATTACTTCCTGTACCCCACTCTCCATATCTCTAAGCAATATTGTATCATCTGCAATTTCTTTTTGTCCTAATATCAAAGTATATTTCGCCCCTCTTTTATTAGCTGCATCTAATTGATCCTTAAGTCCCTTCTTAGACATATTCTCAGCCACACTAAAACCTTTACTTATTAATTCCTCAAAAAGTTTTAACGTCTTCTTGCGAGCCTCAGTACCTAGCTGTGCGACATAAACATCACAGCTTTTAGTCTTATCTATTTCTGTTTTGGCTTCTTGCATGCTTAAAATAACTCTTTCAATGCCCATGGCAAAGCCAACCCCTGGTGTTTCACGACCACCCAATAAAGCTACCAGCTCATCATAACGACCACCACCACCTAAAGCGTTAAGCTTGCCTTTCTCACCAGACTCAACTATTTCCCAAGCAGTCCTAGTATAATAATCCAAACCTCTAACTATCTTAGGGTTTAGATTATATTTAATGTCCATTTCATCTAAATACTCTAAAACAGCCATAAAATGATTCTTACAATCACTTGACAGATGATCTACCAATTGAGGAGCTTCGTCTGCTAATTCTTTACATCTTTTACTCTTACAATCCAATAATCTAAGCGTGTTTTTAGTAAAACGCTTGGTACAGTCCGCACATAGTTCCTTCTTATAACCTTGGTAATACTGTTTAAGCACCTTTAAGTATTGTGGTCTACACTCACTGTCCCCTACACTATTTATCTGTACCTCCACATCTAAGCCTAAATCTTTCAAAATACTGTAAGACATGACTATCATTTGAGCATCTACAACTGGATCTTCATCACCAATGGCCTCAAAACCAAATTGCCAAAATTGACGATATCGCCCAGCCTGAGGCTTGTCATGACGAAATTGTGGTCCGATATAAAATAGTTTGACTGGTTGTGGTAAATTAAGCATGCCGTGTTCTATATAACTCCTAACTACTCCGGCTGTATTCTCAGGACGCAAAGAAAGTTTGTCACCACCCTGAGTAACGAAGGAATACATTTCTTTGCTAACAACATCAGTTTCTTCACCAATAGTTCTTTTAAAAAGGCTGGTAAACTCAACCACGGGTGTATCAATACGAGAAAAACCATAATTTTTAGCCATCTCAGTTACTTTATCCCTAATCACAGACCAATAAACCTGTTCATCGGCCAAGATATCTTTCATGCCTTTAACTAATTGGACACGAGATTTTTTTGCTTTCTTTATTTTTGGCATAGTATTTAAATATTAATTCATAAATTCATAAATTGGCAGATTAAAAGTATTAAACCTGTCTAGAGGCCAACCCCTGAACCAGACTCTACCAATAACATAATCTCTATTGACCGGGCCAATTGTTCTAGAATCATAACTATTTGCCCTATTGTCACCCATAACAAAATAATCATTTTCTGCTAAAGTCAAAGCTTCATGACTCTGCGAAGATAAATGTTCAATATAGGCCTCATTTAAAATCTTACCATCTATAGACACCTTGCCATCTTTAATCTCTACAGTCTCTCCTGGTAAACCTACAATTCTTTTTATAAAATAAACTCTGGTGTCTTTTGGATTCTTCAGAACTACCACTTCACCTCGTTGTGGTTCATTAAATCGATAAGATATCTCATCAATAATCAAATATTCTTTATTATAAAAATTTGGCTCCATTGAAGCACCGTCCACATAAAAAGGCTGCACCAAAAATAATCTGATTGGTAAAATAATAGCTAGAGAAATTAATACAACTTTAACAACCTCAAATATTAATAGACCGAATTTCTTAGCCCAGTTACTAACTATACCCTCATCATCCTCATCCGAAAAATGACTCATATCAAAATCGTCTTTATCTGGTGTGGCATCTGCTGAATTCTTCTCTGAGTTTTCTTTTTTTAAATCCTGACCTTGCTCCATAAAATTAGTTTAAAATTATAATACAGTAGGGTTATTATACACAAAGATATAATTAAAATCAAATGCAAAAAAGCCTATTTTATCTAGCAATTTTAACCCAAAACCACCAGTTAGACAATGATTGACTTTGACACCTTTTCCTAGTATAATTCATTTGCTTTATTTAAAGAAATAAGTGAATAAAATCACAATTGAATGGGTAGGGATTTCAAAAAACGTAAGATAAATCTCTTGGAGAATGAATCAGTTGAACGCCCAGTACAAAATGTCCACATAGAAGACAATAGTCCTTCCAAGGCGTCCCACTTGATAAAAAAACCCAAGAAGAAAATATCAGGAAAGAAAACCAGAAAAACATCTGGTAGAAAAAAATTTTCCTGCTTTTTTATAGTGCTTATTATTTTGTTTAGCCTATCTAGTTTGACACTATCTTCTGACAATAATAATTTTTTATCCGGCATAAAAAATGGATATTTAATTCGTCAAATAACTAATATAATTTCTAGCAAAGAAAAACACCTAGCTGGTGAAAAAGAAGATCGGATCAACTTTGTTTTATTGGGTATGGGTGGACCTGGTCACAATGGACCATACTTAACTGATACAATCATTATTGCTAGCTTTAAACCTTCTACCAAACAATCTGCTGTTTTTTCTGTACCACGAGACATGATAGTGCCCCTAGAAAAAAATAATTACCGTAAAGTAAACTCCATCTACACTATAGGCGAACAACAAGAGCTTGGTAGCGGTGGCTCCCTAGTAAAGGAAGTATTGTCTGAAACTTTAGATATGCCTATACATTATTTTGCAGCTGTAGATTTTAATGGCTTCATAAAAATGATAGATGCCGTTGATGGTATAGAAATCGACGTGACTACAAGTTTTGTAGACGCACAATTCCCAACCTATGATGAAAAATGGCAGACCGTTTCCTTTGATGCTGGCGCACAAATAATGCCTGGACTAACTGCTCTACGCTATGCTCGTTCAAGACACGGTAACAATGGAGAAGGCTCAGACTTTGCCCGTATCAAGAGACAACAAAACATACTCATGGCTGCTAAAGATAAATTAACATCTTTTAATACTCTGATAAATCCTCAAAAAATTACCAGTCTGTTTTCATTATTTAATCAATATACCACTACTGACCTAGAACCCTGGGAAGCAGTTAAGCTAGTACACATGGCTAAGGGCATTAACACACAACAGATAATTAGCCAATCAATTAATGACAATCCAGGTGGACACCTTAAAGCTGGCATCGCACAAGCTGACGGCGCTTATATTTTACAGCCTGTAACAGGTAATTTTGAGCAAATACAAATGCTGGTTCACAATATCTTTGATCTAGGTAAATCATACTCTGAAAATTCTAATATCGTTATACAAAATGGTACTGATGTGCCTGGCCTAGCCCTAGAAGCCGTCAATCATCTAGAACAAATGGGGGTTGATATTATTAGATACGGCAATGCTGTCTCTCAAGATAAGATAACCACCGTAATTTACCAATATAATGAAGATAAACCACAAACAGCTAAAACATTAGAATCTATATTTCAAACCAAAGTAAATAATCAACCGCCCCTAGAATACTCTGATTCAGTTATTGCTTCCTCATGGGGCATTAAAAATGATGATGGAGAACTAAAAAAATTGGACTTTTTAGTAGTACTAGGTATGGATCATAAGCCAATAGAAGATGCAGAAATAATAGCTACTATTGACCCATCCTTACTTAATGCCTCTACAACTTCCTCTACTGATGCTATAATAATAGAAGAATAAATATGTCTAATTTATATAAGGTAGCCATTGTTGGCAGAATCAATGTAGGTAAATCAACTTTATTCAATAAGTTGGCTAACAGTAAAAAAGCCATTACCTCAACGGTTGCCGGTACAACTAGAGATAGGAACTACACCCTTTGTTCTTGGAAGGACTTAGATTTTGATTTGATAGATACTGGGGGTTTGGAAAAAACTACTGGTGACGATATAGACCAACAGATTAGTCACCAAGCTAAACTGGCAATCGATGAAGCTGACCTTGTTTTAATGGTTATAGATACAAAGACTGGACTAATGCCAGCTGATATAGAGTTAGCTAAACAATTTAAAAAAGCCAAGAAACCACTACTCTTGATAGCCAATAAAGCTGATAATAATAAACTACGTCAATCTATTGCTGAGTTCTACAAACTAAATCTAGGTAAGCCTTGGCCTGTTTCTGCTGCTAGTGGCGTTGGTACTGGGGACTTGTTAGACGAAATAGTTAAAAGATTAAAAAAAATACCAAAGAAAAAAGTCAAAACATCAGTCGATGAAGATATACCAGTAATTCGAGTAGCTATTGTTGGCAAACCAAACGTAGGCAAATCCTCTCTTATCAATGCAATATTAGGCGAAGAAAGAGTAATAGTGTCTTCAACGCCACACACCACTAGAGATTCCCAAGATATTGAGTTTAATTTTGAAGGACAGAAGATAATATTAATAGATACAGCTGGTATGCGTCGCCAAAGCAGGCGATCTAAAGATGCCTTTGAAAAACAAAGCGTTGAACAAAGCCTGCTTAGTATCAAAAAATCTGATCTAATTGTCCTCGTGACCGATGTCAGTAAAAGATTGAGTTGGCAAGACAAACATCTAATAGAGGAAGCCAATGAAGTTGGCACTGGTATCATAATTTTAGCCAACAAGTGGGATTTGATTCCTGACAAAAAAACTGACACTGTACAAGAATTTGAAAACTATTATAAAAGATTTTTCCCTTTTATTACCTGGGCACCTCTATTGTTTACCTCTGCTACAGAAAAAATCCGCATTAAAAGGTTGTTAACTAGCATGGTAAATGTATTTGAAGAGAAAAACCGTACTATTAGTGAAAACGCCTTGGATAAATTGCTTAAAAAAATCGTCAAAAGGCATAAACCATCTCGCGGAAAAGGCGAAAAACATCCTTATATCTATACCCTTAGACAACTCCACACCAATCCCCCTACATTTGCTATTAAAATAAATTTTAAGGCAGACCTACATGATTCTTACCTAAGGTTTATTGAGAAAAATTTAAGATATAAATTTGGTTTTCTGGGTGTTCCTATAAAAATATATGTCAAAAAAAGCCAGAATGTACAGGATAAAAATTAAGATTAAGTTATGAAACTAATCGTTAGTTTGGGAAATCCAGACAAAGAATACCAATACACCCGTCATAATTTTGGACATTTAAGTCTAGATTCTTTGGTGGAGAAAAAAAATCTTAGCTGGAAGAAAAATAAAAAAGCCAATAGTTTTACTAGTGATTTTCAAAGTGGCAGAGAGAAAATTATTTTAGCCAAGACTGACCTTTACATGAATGAATCTGGTAAAGCTGTCCGGGGATTAAAAAGCTTTTACAAATTACCAACTAATAAAATTATAATAATCCATGATGACATTGATTTACCATTTGGCAAAATAAGACTATCTAAGAAGCGCGGTGCTGGTGGACACAGAGGTATAGAAGATGTTATTAAATATCTCAAATCAAAAGATTTTAAACGAGTCAGAATGGGTATTGGTCCGCAAAAAGGCAAGTCCGAAGAGTTTGTATTAAAAAAATTTAACTCTGAAGAAAAAAAGAAACTTTCAGAAATCATAGATACTAGCCACTTGATTATAGAAACATTATTAGATAAAGGATTCGAACAAGCTTCTAATAAATACAATTAAAAAAACCCAGCCCCTCTCGGGGCTGGGTAAAATATATCCTATAAAATATTAAGCCACTCAAATAGTGTACGCACTCCAAAACCAACTCCTCCTACAGGTGTATAACTATTCATTGGTTTTTCAGCATAAACTGGTGCAGCTATATCTAGATGAGCCCACTTTACATCCTCTTCAATAAATTCCTGCAAAAATAAAGCTGCTGTAATAGCTCCTCCATACCTAGTACTAGGTATGTTTTTAATATCCGCTACTTTACTTTGATTAAGTTTCTTATATTCCAACGGTAGTGGTAATAACCAAAGATTTTCACCAGAAACATCCCCAGCCTTCAATAGACCTTTAGCCAGCTTTTCATCATTAGCAAATAAACCGGCATAATCCGTACCCAAAGCTGCCATCACAGCACCAGTTAAAGTAGCTAAATCCACCACCTTGCTGATACCTTGCTTTTGAGCGTAGGCCAATGAATCAGCCATGGTCACTCGACCTTCAGCATCAGTGTTGCCTATTTCTATGCTCTTGCCCTGCATATTCTTAACAATATCTCCTGGCTTAATAGCAGCTCCAGAAGGCATATTCTCACAGGCAGCAATAACTCCATGAACCTCCACCTTTGGCTTTAATTGAGCTAGCACAGAAAATAATCCCACCACTGTGGCTGCGCCTCCCATATCTATCTTCATCTGCTCCATGGAATCTCCGGTCTTTATATTTAATCCACCGCTATCAAAAGTTACTCCTTTACCAACAATGGCTATTTTGTCTTTAGTGCGGCCAGTAGGCTTGTATATCAAATGAATAAACTTTGGCACCTGACTAGAACCTTGATCAACTGCTAAAAAAGCATTCATGCCCATTTTTTTAACCTGGGCTTTTTCCAAAATCTTTGCTGATATACTTTTATTAACTTTGGCTATTTGTTCAGCTTGTCTAGCTAAATAAGTAGGAGTCATCACACTAGCTGGCTCATTAACTAAGTCCCTGGCTTTAATAGTGCCCTCTGCTAACCATAGACCTACCTGCCAACCCTGTTTTAATTTTACTCTTTGGTTGGCTTTAGCTAAGACAAAAACTTTTTCAAGGTTTAGTTTAATTTTACTAGAATCCTCTTTTTTATATTTATCAAAATCATAACCAGCCAATAGAATACCTTCTGCCATAGCCTGAGTCAAAGCTCTAACATTTTGATTACCTTTAAGCCAATGAGAGGCTACCATAGCTATACTCTGAGCTGAGTATCTTTTTAAATATGCAACCACCTGTCCAGCTATCTGACGCCAATCTTCTACAGACAATTTAGCAGCTTGTCCGGTGCCAATAAAAATCACCACCTGCTCATCGTCGGGCATAATTAATATCTGATCTTTTTTACCTGTAAACTTTTCTTTGGACATTTTATCCAATACCCATGCTTGATCATCATATTGCAAGCTTTTAATTGTATTCTTTATTGCTTGTTCGTCTTCTAAAACAGGCACAAATAATACCTCGGCCTCCATTATGTCTTCTGATTTAGTTTTTATTAATAAATCCATACTATTGTTGATTAATTGTTAAAATCAATTTAACACACGTTAAAATATATATCAATGCTTTATTTCTAATACTGGGCGATTTGAAAATCAAACCGCCCATGACTGTTACCCATCGAAAAATGGCGAAACACTATCATCATCATTACCTGTCCAGGAAACATCAGAATTACTGACATCTTCTTGACCATAGATGGCTTCATGCTCCCCAGATCCTCTCTGAGTATTCGTTAACTCATCACCAGTAGCACTATCTACAAGATCATCGCGATCAAAGCCCTTGTTCTGATCAGGCATTTTTTTGGCCATGATATCACCTCCTTAGCCAATCGCCTGCTTCTTAGGCTTATCCTCTTGATCTTCCAGTAACTGCCTGTCTCCCTCCCAACCGATCAGACGGTCAAGTAAACGACTAGCTTTACCCTGCCATTCCGGAACATTTTGGACAACTGCCCGCAACTGAGGAATAGTAAGACTCAACTCACGTTTGAGAAGCTCAGCAGCAGCCTCTTCCCGCCAAACAACGATTTGCTTGATAATTTCAACCAATTCGTCATTACTGGGATTACTCTGCATGCGCTGCTTCCAGGCATCCTGAAGTACGTGGCTGATGGGCCCACGACATTTGTGACGGTCTCTGTACATTTTGTACGCCTCCTGAGAAAGATGAACAACTCCGCCCTAAGTGAAAAGAACAATAATTTGAATACAAAAAAAGCTATCTACGTAAAGTTGATAGCTGATTACTATAAAATTATTTATATTCAATTATTTGCCCACAAAAAGGCTATGAAATAATAAAAAATATGTAATTAGCTAACAACAACAAATCCGCTGCGGAATGAACTACAGCTACAGCTCTTTGACTTGTTGTTTTTTAAGCTAATGTTTAACATAATTTTTATTATGTACTTTCAGTGTATACACAATAAAAAAACTTGTCAAGAAAATCTCTTTATTAAAAAACACGCCGCCCATTCGGGCGGCGTGTTTAATGTGAATATTTTAGTTAACAACTATTTTAATACTAGGTCCCATAGAAGATGTCAAATAAAGAGATTTAATAAATGTTCCCTTTAAAGATTGTGGTTTTGATTTCTTCAGAGAATCTGTAAACTTTTCTAAATTTTCAATCAATTGCTTATCTTCAAATGATACTTTACCAATAGTTATATGTAGATTAGCAGTAGCATCATTCTTATAGGACACCTTACCTTTCTTAAGCTCTTCAATCATTTTGGTCAGGTCAGGACCAATAGTACCAGTTTTAGGATTTGGCATTAAACCTTTTTGACCTAAAATCTTAGCAATAACAGCCAGATTCTTCATCATTTCAGGAATGGTAACTGCTATATCAAAATCAGTTTTGCCAGTCTTCTTGATTGATTCAATTAATTCTTCAGAGCCAACTACATCTGCTCCAGCATCCTTAGCTTCTTTAGCTCTATCTTCTGGCACAAAGGCTGCTACCTTAATAGTTTTACCGGTGCCGTGAGGTAAAATAACTGAGTTTCTAACGATTTGATCACCCTTCTTGGGATCAATGCCTAATCGGACATGAACTTCTACTGAGGCGTCAAATTTGACCTGAGAAGTTTCCTTAACTAATTTAATTCCTTCATCAGCAGTATATTTTTTCTCATTATCAATTTTAGCTTGTGCCTCTTTTAATCTTTTGCTTGTTTTAGCCATATTTATATTATTTGTGAGGTGCAAACGCTCAAATGACAGTCCGAGCTCCCTCAATAAAAATTAATTTTCTTCAATTTGCACACCCATTTGCTTAGCAGTACCAGCGATAATCTTTTTAGCTGCTTCAATATCATTAGCATTCAAGTCTGGCATTTTAGCTTCTGCAATCTCAGTCAACTGAGCTTGAGTTAATTTGCCTACTTTTTCCTGCAAAGGTCTGCCTGAACCTTTCTTGAGATTGATTTTTTTCTTGATCATATCAGATGCTGGCGCAGTCTTAAGTACAAAATCAAAAGTTCTGTCCTCATAGATACTTAAATCTACAGGCACAACTTCACCCATTCTGTCCTTGGTAGCGTCATTAAATTTGGTACAAAACTCCTGAATGTTTAGACCGTGTGGCCCTAAAGCAGTACCTACTGGAGGAGCCGGTGTGGCTTTACCAGCCTGGATTTGCAATTTTACTAATTGCTTTAATTGTTTAGCCATATTTATATTATTTGTGAGGTACAAACGCCAATTCGACAAACTGGCTCCCTCTGATTATCTTAATTATATTTTTTTAATTTGTAGAAAATCTAATTCGACTGGTGTTTCACGACCAAACATGGACACTAGCACCTTAGCTTTACCACGAGCCTCGTCAATTTCTGAAACTTTACCTTCATAATCCTTAAATGGTCCGTCGGTAATCTTAACCACCTCACCAATAGCAATATCCACTTTGAACTCTGGCTCTTCCTGACCCATCTTAGCCATCAGTGACTTAATCTCTTCCTCTGAAACTGGAGTTGGAGTGGTGCCTGAACCAACAAAACCTGTAACGTTAGGAGTGTTTCTTACTACATACCATGAAGCGTCAGTTACTATCATATTTACCAAAACATAACCAGGAAATATTTTTTCCTGAACTGTTCTACGTTTTCCATTCTTAATCTTAATCTTGGTTTCTGTAGGAATCAAAACATCAAAGATTTTATCTTCCATATCCATAGATTCAATCCTCTGTTTCAAGTTTCTAGATACATTTTCTTCGTAACCAGAATAGGTATGTAGAACATACCATCTCCTACCTTTTTGTGGATTTTGTTTTGGCATATATTTTTAAATTAAATAATTTATCCAACTACAATTTTCAAAGCTTTACTAAGCAAAAAATCAATACCGCCTAGAAAAACAGCTACTAACACAGATACACCAATTACCATAACAGTATGGTTGATAGTAGTTTCTCTATTTGGCCAATCTACCTTGCCCAGCTCTTCTCTGGAACCTTTTAGATATGCAATTAATTTGTTCATAGTCAAAATATAAGTTCTTTAAAACAGCCCCGTAGCGCTGTTTGTAACGACATTACTATATCATAAAAAAATAGTTTTGGCAAGTCTATCAAAAAAGCCCTAAAAATTAGGGATTTTTATACAAAACTGCTTATTTTCTAACAAATACAGTCCAATTGTTCATATCATAAACTACTTGCCAATCTTGCTCCGAAATCAAGTCCTGCGATATACGAATCTCTGCATCTTTACCGCCATTAGGAAAATTATCATGCCAAAACCACAGCGGATAATCACCAGCTTGATCAAGCTCAGAATTATGATACAACAACATAGCATCTATTTGCCTAGGCTGTCCCTGCTCAATAATAGCCATAAATTCTTCTGGACTACTAGCAGCACTCAAACTCTCCACTTCCAACATCCTTTGAGAATAATTTGATGCATGGTGGCTAAAATGAATACTATGTGCAATATAATAAGACAAGGGTAAGTATGCGCCTAACTCCATAGAACCACTTGATAACCAGGTTCTATCTGCATAATCAGGCACATTAGTCTTAATGGCTTCTGCTATCTGTACCGTACCCTGTGGAACCTGCAAATCTTTTTCTATTTGCATTAGAACTACTGGATCATCCACAAAATAAACAAAAGGCATTCTAGAAACAAGTAATACAAACCCTAACACAATAACACCCAATCTAAACTTGGGTTGCCACTGAGAAATATATTTTTGATAAAGATAGATCAATAAATAAGTTAATCCAATCGCCGCTGCGGCTGTACCTAAAAACCAAAAAGCCTTTGATGATTGCATTGGTCTGTTGCCCAACAAAAGATAGACGTAGTTGAATAATTGGTAAGCAAAGGCTACTAACAGGACGACTAAACTTGATTGCACAAAACTTTTTTTAACAAAAAATATTAATCCACTCAACCCCAATAGATACATAATAGATTGCAGCGATAAATGTCGCCAAGGCACAAAAGTAAAAAAATCTTCTGGAATAAAATGCACTGCCTGACCATTCTCTAAACCGTATTTAAAATAAGATATAAATAAAGGTACTATAAATACTGATGCTACCAAAAAAATAATTAATCCAAACCAGATTGTTCTTTTTATATTAAGCCATTTGTCTCGACTAAGTAAAGCCATGATAAATATAGTTGGCACCAACATTATCCACCAGAAATAATAAATCAAAAACAATAAACCACCGCTAATGCCAATAAATAGATAATGTTTTAAGAACCACTTTTGATCATTGAAACTTTTGGCTATCAATCCTATCAAAATTACACCAAATAAGGCTGGTAAACACTCATAGGGCTTGAGCATGATAGTATCAAAATCTAGCATTACAAAATAAAGAACTGGCATCAACCACCAAAACCAGGCTGATGACTCGAGTGCTTTGTCCTGCTTGTTCTGATTCACTTTGTTCCAAAAATACTTTTGCCATAAATAAGAACCTAGGAACCAAAGAATTAATACTCCTGTGATACCTGCTTTAGCCGCTACAATAGCATTACTAGCAAATGGCTTAGACAATAATCCAGTTACCCAAAAATAAAGAGGTGGATAAAACTGTGGCAACCACCCATAATAAAAATCATGCCAAGGGTCTCCTAATAAAACTTTTCCTAGGAACCCAAGCACAAACATTTCATCACCAACATTGCCCCACCATAGTGTCTGTAGTGGCCAAGAAAAAACTAAATAGAAAGAAACAAAAACAACCGTGGTCAGTAACATAAAAATCCATGGTTGTCTTTTTTTATACATAAAAAATATTGTCAAAAATGTATACAGAAAGAATATAACCTTTGACCAGGCTAGAATATTTAAAGTTGGTTGACTGATATCTGAAATCATAATCTTAGACGTCCAGGTTTTTAACTGACTTGGCGTGTGTTTGAATAAACTTTTTACGTGGTGCTACTTCTGCGCCCATTAATATTTCAAAAGTCTGATCAGCTCTAGCGGCTTCTTCAACAGTAATAACCTTCATCAAGCGCTTTTCTGGATCCATGGTGGTATCCCAAAGTTGCACTGGGTTCATCTCACCAAGACCTTTATAACGCTGTATAACAACTTTGCCAGTCTTTTTAGCACTAACCTCAAATTTTTTTTCCTCGACTTCCTCACCATCTTCTTCTACTTGCAGCATATCCTGTTCAACAACACCTAATTTCTTTTTAAGTTTTTCTAACTCTTCATCATTGTATACCCAAGTAATCTCTTTTCCTTTCTTTACACTATATAGCGGTGGCTGAGCCACATAAATATGCCCCTTACGAACCAAGTCTGGAAAATGACGATAAAATAGAGTTAGCAATAAAGTTCTGATGTGGGCTCCGTCAACGTCAGCATCTGTCATGATTACAATTCTATCATAACGTAAAGATTCTATATTAAATTGTTCTCCAATGTTAGTACCTAAAGCTATGATTAAAGATTTAACTTCATTATTGGTCAACATTTTATCTAAACGAGCTCTTTCCACGTTAAGAATCTTTCCTCTAAGTGGTAAAATGGCTTGAAAACGTCTATTCCTACCCTGTTTAGCACTACCACCAGCAGAATCACCCTCAACGATGTATAGTTCGCATTCCTCGGGATTTCGACTAGAACAATCAGCTAACTTACCAGGCAAAGTCATCCCTTCTAGTGCGCCCTTACGTAAGACCGTTTCCCGAGCTGAACGAGCAGCCATCCTAGCTTGAGCAGCTAACATACACTTGCCTAATATATCCTTAGCATCACGAGGATGTTCTTCTAAAAATGTTTCCAGAGAAGCAGAGAATATAGACTCAACTGCTGGCCTAACTTCTACATTACCAAGTTTAGCCTTAGTCTGACCTTCAAACTGTGGCTCTGGTAATTTGACGCTGACAATAGCTGTTAAACCCTCCCTGACATCGTCGGAAGTTAAATTGGTATCTTTTTCTTTCAAGAAGCCATTCTTACGTGCATACTTGTTGAGCACCCTAGTCAAGGCGGCTTTAAAACCAACTAGATGACTACCTCCTTCTGGGTTATGGATGTTATTAGCAAAAGCATACATGGTTTCTCGGAAATCAACAGTATACTGAAAAGCAATCTCTACGTTAATATTATCTTTTTCTTTGTTTACATAAAAAACATTCTCCTGCTTGACCTCATTATTATTGTTGAGATGACGTATATAGGCAGCAATACCTCCTTCAAAATAATATTTGTAAGATTTAAGTTTTTTAGGATCACGATCATCATAAATATTTATCTTGATACCTTTGGTCAAATAGGCCTGCTGACGTAAATGGTCAACCACGGTCTGCCAATCAAACTCTGTAACTGTAAAAATACTTGAATCTGGTAAAAATATCTGCGTAGTACCCGTATCTTTAGCTTTACCAACTGGCTTTACTTTTCCGGTTGGTTTACCAATCTTGTACTCTTGGGCCCAAAGCTTGCCTTCACGCTTAACCTCGGTGCGCATCCAAATAGATAAAGCATTAACTACAGACACACCCACACCATGTAAACCACCCGACACCTTATAACCACCGTCACCAAATTTACCACCAGCATGCAGGGTGGTCATAACGGTCTCTAGGGCTGATTTTTTACTAACCTTATGTTTTTCAACTGGAATGCCACGACCATTATCTGAAATAGATGCTTTACCCTCTGGCAATAGACGGACCTCAACTGTATCAGCATGACCAGCCATGGCTTCATCAATACCATTGTCGACTGCCTCCCAAATCAAATGATGTAGACCAGTAGAAGCTGTATTACCAATATACATACCTGGTCTTTTGCGGACAGGCGCTAAACCCTCTAAAACTGTAATTTGAGCAGCACCATACTCAGCCTTAATCTTCCCAGTTGGTTTTTTCACAGGCTTCTTAGCTGATGCTTTTTTTACTACTTTTTTTGGCATATATTAGTATTTTTTATGCGAAATTATGTCTTTATTTTAGCATAAAATCAGCAAAAAAACAACCAAGATTGGTTGTTTTTTATGTATATTTTTTAACTAATATTAGCCCAAATATCTTTTTTAAGGCTATCGACGAACAGCCTGAAATTTTTTCTGTAGTATTTCCACAATATTCTCCATTACTTTATCTATATCTTCTGCTAATAATGTCCTATCATCGCTCCTGAACTCTAGGTGAAAAGCAATGGACTTTTTGTCATCGCCTATGCTCTGTCCTACAAAGATATCAAACGGTTCAATGTGTTGCATCAAAGGTGATACTTTTAGTACCTCGTTCTCTATTTCCTGCCAATTCAGATCCTTGTCTACAATAACAGCTAAATCTCTATTGATACTAGGATACTTAGGCAATTGTCTAAACTTTGGTGCCTGACCAATGTATTTAATTAACAAAGTAAAATCTTCCTGCCAAAAACCAACATTTACTTTAGCTCCACCACTATCAAATAATCCAGAATCTAAAATACCAAAATATCCTAAAACATTTTCTTGATATTTAATCTGGTAGGCAGCCTTGGCATAAGATAAATTAATCCTCTCTGTATTCCAATCTATGCCCCAATAGCTCATCATGGAGCTAATTAGGCCCTTAATAGATAAAAACAATTGCTCCTGAGTCTGTTTGCTGACTTCTACGCCAGCTAACACCTTGTCTTGTTTGGGTAAAAATTTGTTTTTACTCTTTTCGGTATGATAAACACCCTTACTACTTTTATCAAATACTCTTTCTAATTCGAAAATTCTAAATTCCTCATACCAACGCATATTTTCTTCTGCTCTTTTCAAAAGATTCGGCAGCAATGATAGATTAAGATAACCTTGTTCTGGGCTAACAGCATTTTTTAATTTAATATGTTGAATTATATCCAAGTTCATTTTTTTAACCCAGCCCTGATCTGTAAAAGGGTAGGTGTAGACTTCATTATATAACTGAGACAGAGCTAACCATCGTTTAATATCACGACCAGCTTGGTACGCTATATTAGCACGTGGTTCTTGCAGAGTTACTATTGGCAACTGTGCTTGGATATTGTCATAACCATAAATTCTAGCCACCTCCTCCACTATATCCTCTGGGATAGAAATATCTTTAGTAGCCCTGAAAGATGGCACCTTAATATTAAATGTCTTTGCTTTATAACTTACTTCAAATTGTAATCGCTTAAGTATATCTTTTATATCAGCTGTCGGTATAACTACACCAAAACGATTATTAATAAGTGCTTCAGGTACCTGCAAACTTACTTCCTTAAATGGATTATTATTAACATCGACTAGTTGACTAGCAACAACTGCATCCGGGCATAACTCCAAAATCATTTGGGCAGCTTTTTTAATGGCTGTCTCAGCTATAACTGGATCAAGCGACTTTTCAAAACGAGCAGAACTCTCACTCCTAAGACCTAAGACCACAGAAGTATGTCTAATGCTTATATCTCTAAAATTAGCAGCCTCAATAATAATATCTGTAGTATCCTGACTAATTTCACTATTCTGACCGCCCATAATACCGGCTAGAGCCACATATTTTTCACTATCAGCTATCATCAGCGCTCCTTCAGGTAGTTTTCTTTTTTCTCCGTCTAAAGTAACGAATGACTCACCTTTTTGGGCTTGCTTAATCTCAATATTATTATTGGCTATTTGACGATTATCAAAAGCATGCAGAGGTTGCCCCAACTCATACAAAATATAATTGGTTACATCAACAATGTTATTAATCGGACGGATACCAACTGCCTGCAGTTGGCTCTTGAGCCATAGAGGTGATTCGATTACCTTCACACCACTGATAGCTAGGCCTAAATATCTAAAACAGTTTTTCTTGTCAGTAACAGTCACTTTTAATTTACCCTTACTCTGTGGCGTCAAATCAGCTACTGCGTACTCTTTGAGCTTTATCTTATAAATAGCTGCTAATTCTCTAGCTAGGCCGTACTGACCCCACAAATCAGGCCTATGATTAATAGATTTATTATCTATATCAATAATAATGTCATTCAATCCCAAAGCCTCACTTAGAGGCTGGCCTGATTTAACTTTATGAGCAGATAAATCTAATATTTCATTTTCATCTTTAACTGGAAATAAATCTCCTAAACCAATTTCAGTAGAGGCTGCTATCATACCGTTGCTTTCTACACCTCTAATTTTAGCTTTGGCCAAGGTAACTAACTCCCCTTCACCATGCCAACGAACTTGAGAACCTATCTGCGCTACAGCGACCAACATGCCCTTGGTTAAATTGCTGCCACCGCAAACTATCTTGCTGGTAGTCTCACCAATATCAACCTGACAAACCTGCAGCCTATCTGCATTGGGATGTTTGGTGATTTCTTTAATTTTACCAACCACTATTTTATCCAGCATAGCTGCCTGATCAATCACTTCTTCGACTTCTACTGTGGACATAGTTAAATCAAGCGCCAATTGTTTAGCACTAATATCTTTGGGGAGTTTAAGCCAGTTTTTTACCCAGTTTAATGATAGATACATATTAAAATTGTTTTAAAAATCTTAGATCGCCAGACTCTAACAGCCTTATGTCGTCAATACGATACTTCATCATCACTAGACGAGTTAGACCTAGACCAAAGGCAAAGCCTGAATACTCATTAGGATCAACACCGCCGGCTTTAAGTACTTCTGGATGTACCATGCCACAGGGCATCAGCTCTACCCAGCCTGATTGCTTACAAACAGAGCAACCCTTGCCCTCACAAACCAAACACTTGATGTCCATCTCAAACCCAGGCTCTACAAAAGGAAAAAACCCTGGTCGCAAACGAACGTCTACGTCAGTATTAAATACTGCTGACAACAAAGATTTCATAGTAGCAATCAAGTTGCCAATATTTATACCCTTATCTATCATTAATCCTTCTAATTGAAAAAAAGTATGATCGTGTGAAGCGTCAGTAGATTCATAGCGAAAACATCTGCCCGGAAATATACCCCTGAAAGGAGCGCCATGTTTTTCTAACATCCTAACTTGCAAATTTGAAGTATGCGTTCTTAACAGCCAGTTCTGTTCTAACCAAAAAGTATCATGACTATCACGAGCCGGATGTTCTTCAGGAATATTAAGAGCTGTAAAATTATAATAATCTGATTCTAATTGTGGTCCATCATAAACTGAAAAACCCATACTGACAAAAGCATCCTCTACTTCCTGCTGAACTATAGTAGAAGGATGAAGATGACCAGTTTGTCTTTTTGTGCCCGGCATAGTTGGATCAAAATCAATAGCCTGGTCTCCTTTATTTTTGATTATCTTTTCGGTCTTATTAAAAACCTCTGTCAACTCCTCTTTAATCTCATTGGCTAATTTTCCAACTCTCGGCTTTTCTTCAGAAGCCATATCTTTGACTTCTTTTAATATGCCCGTTAATTCTCCTTTTCGTCCCAAATATTTCTTTTTTAAATCAGCCAAAAACTGACTGTCTTTGACATTGTCCATTTCGGACATAAAAGTCTTTTTGAGATCCTGTAATTTCTTTTCCATATTATTTTTCTAATTTTTTCTCTGGGCTTTGATAGAATACTAAAATAAAGAATTCTACAACTGCCCCTAAAATAACTAATATAATTATGTTCCACCAAGTCAATATCCTGCTGGCTTGCAACCACAAGGCTATTATCAACACTCCAGCAAAAATAATTGATTGTCTAAAAGATTCTGTAACCATCAATCTTGGTCTACCACGACGACGATTCCATAAAGTTCTCAACCAAAACCCCAATAATGATAGGGTGCCCAAGGATGCTAAAAACAATACTCCATAAAAAAGCATAAAAACTACCGCATTGGCTTCATAGGGGTCAAAACTGTTGATTATTATAAAAAAACCCAGCCACGCTAGAGCTGTGGCCACAATCATGAATATATTGTATGTTTTGATATTCATCAATATAAATAATACTAAAAATAAAGGGAAAAATCAATGCCTAGGATTAATTTAGAAATCTTAGCTCTTCTACTATATTATCCTCAAAACGATTATTAAGAATATTAATAAACTGCTCTTTTTGACTATCAATCTCCTCAAATAGATTATCACAAAGCACCGCAATGGTTAAAATACTATCCTTCCAATAAATGGCTCTGGCTTTCTCCTGATCAGCCTGATCAAAAAAATTATTAATAATATAGTTAGCTTCTTTAAGCACCAAAGACTCCTGGACCTGGGTAGATATCCCTTTTTCGTCCAGTGATCTATGTGCTGCATCTTTAAAGCTAGCCCAGGCCATAAATTATTTATTATAAAAATATTTTTCCCACATTCGCCTAAACCAAGGCAGTGACAAAGTAGATAACAAAAATCCTACTGTCGGTATTATAGAATTCAACCACGGCCTAGGTATCTCTATAGCTAACATATACAAACTTAAAATCAAATAAGTAAAAACCATCAATACCACTCGCCGCACATAACTACGCTCCCAAGCCTTGTCTGTTTCTACGTTTTTATTCCTCTGCTTAATGTCCTCGACATCTTTTTTTATTTGATCAAAATCAGACATAAATTATTTGTTATTTAATTTAGCAAAAGGACAAATCTTGTTAAAATCACAAGTATTACATACGAAGCCTGGTGTGGCTGTAAAGTCATTAGACAAAACCTTATCAGCCGTATCACTTATCCAATCTTTAGTTTTTTTCAATTCTTTCTCTGTGCCAATAAAAGAAATTGGTGTGTTGTTGGTCATATAATAAAAACTTAGACCTTTAACTGTGGTTTTAAAAACTTCCTCTCCTGCCAATTGATAGATATATAATTGTTTCTTATCTTCAAAACTAAGCTTCTCTTTGGGTCTACCAGTTTTGTAATCAATAATCTCCCAACCTTTACCGTCGGCATCAACCCTATCAAATCTACCACGAACACTATGACCTTCAACCTTGATAGTAAAGCCCTTTTCTAAAAATAAAGGTATAGGCCATTTGCCTTTAAACTTTTTAAAATACTCTTTTAAAATTTTAACACCATCTGCTCGATATTTTTCTTTTTGCTCGGCTGACTCATACCAATCATCTATCCAGGCCTCTTCATACAGACCTAATAGCTCTTTTTCTGTCGGCTGCTTTACTTTCTTATCTTTACTAAATAAATCACCCTGAGCAGATTCATTGCGTTCAATAATCAATTGATAAAATTTATGCAAGGCATCATGAATGGTTTTACCAAAACTAAACATTGCATTACCTTTGGTTTGAATCTTGGCTACAAAAGTATAAAAGTATTGTCGCGGACAACTTTCATAGGCTTTGAGTTGAGAAAATGAAAAATGTTTTGGCGTTGCATACTTAACACCCTTAATTTGCTTATTAACATCCTCGGGCTCTTTGACATCTTTGGACTTAATTTCTTTAGAGGCTATGTTGATTTCTTCTATAAAACGAGATGGTTTCTTCTCCCTGGCTCCACCATAATCTTTAGCCCAGGTCAAAAATACTGCCTGCTTAGCCCTGGTCAAGGCCACATAAAACAATCTTCTTTCTTCCTGCAGGTGTGCGTCACCAGTGGGCATGTCTTCTTTAATAAACTCCTCCGGCATCTCAATTGGATCTTTTCTTTGAGTACTAGGAAATCTAAGGTGTACTAGATTGGTAATAAAAATATACTTAAATTCCAGACCTTTAGAGCCATGTACCGTCATAACCTTAACTACATCTGGACCAGCCTCGGCATCAAATTGTAAAGCCCCCATTTCTCCAGAACTCAATTCCATTTCAATGGTTTCTAAAAAGTCATGTACTGAGCCACCCTCAACTGCTTCTTCCTCCCAGGTGCGTAATTTTTTATAAAATTGATTAAGAAAATGTAGTTGATCTCGATTGTATTGATTTTCTTCTATGGTCAACATTTTGAGGTAACCACTACCCTCTAACCAACTATAAACAACCTGGGAAACAGGTTTTTGTTTAGCTAGTTCAGTGTGCTGTTCAATGCCTTCAATTAACTTATCTATAATACGCTGATCAGCTAAAGACAAATCAAGATGTGATTTATAACCCTTGAGAGTATAAAATAAACTCCAACGTTTTTTATTGGCTAGATGAGTCAAATTAATTATGGTCTTGATGTCTACCCCAGTAATTGGCAAAGATAAAATTCTAAATAAAGCCGGTGACTCATGATAATTGTCTAATAATTTTAAATAGGCAATAATGTCTTGGACAACATCTTGTACATAGAGGCCACGAGAAGCTAAAAATTGATGCGGTATACCCGTTTTCCTCATCATAGAGACAAAACCCTGTGCCTGGTCATTGGCCCGTACTAAAATAGCAAAATCAGACCATCTGAGTTCTTTATCTTTTTTCTTGAGCTCCACTATCTGATTAAGTACTCCGTCTATCTCTGCATTCTTATCAGTAAAGGAAAATACTTTAACTTGCCCCTTATCTTCTATATGACTCTTAAGTTTTTTATTGAGTGGTGTCTTAAGTTTTTTGTATTGATACTCCAACCTATCTGGATCATTTTGTTGAATAAATTTATAGGCAGTATCTAATATCTTTTGACCAGATCGATAATTGTCATTGAGAAAAATCTCTGTCAATTTTTTATAATCTTTTTTAAAGTTCAAAATATTAGAAACAGCCGCACCACGAAACTTATAAATAGCTTGATCATCATCACCAACTACCATCAAATTATTAACTGGCTCGGCCAACACCTTAATCAATTCATATTGAGCCCAGTTGGTATCCTGAAATTCATCAACTAAAATATATTTGAATTGCTCACGAAATTTTTTAAGAACCTGCGGACGTTTTTGAAATAAGCGAAGAGTGTAATTTATTAAATCACCAAAATCTAAAGCGTCGTTATCTAGGAGCAGCTGTTGGTAAACATGATAGGCACTGGCAACCTCTCGAATACGTAATGACTCCTGTTCTATTTCTTCACGATCAGCTGCCTGATCAGTATCTAGATGAATATTTTCCGCATACTTGAGATATTCCTCAGGATAGACCACTTCATCCTTACAACGAGAAAAATGGCTTAGTAGGGCATGAATAAATCTGGTTGGACTTCCCAGAGGTGAATAGTAATCTAAATTAAATTTATCTATATTCTCCCTAACCAATACCCAGGCAGCAGTGGTATCTAATAATTTAAAATCATTCGGCAAGCCAATATCAATCGCATAATCTTTAAGAACCTTTTCACAAAAACCATGAAAAGTGTGAATCCATAATTCTGAATACCCCAAAGGTAAAAGCTTGTCTACTCGCTCGGCCATTTCGGCAGCAGCCTTTTCTGTAAAAGTAACAGCCAAAATTTCATCGGGCTGCGCCTTTTTCTGTTCGATCAAATAAGCAATACGTTGAGTAATTACTGTGGTCTTACCAGTGCCAGCACCGGCAATTAAAATAGCTGGCCCCTTGTCATGGGTGACAGCCTGTTTTTGGGCTTTATTTAAATAAGATAAGTCTATTGCCATATACCCTATTTTAGCTAAAAAATAGATAAAAAGCAAAGTATCAAAAAACTCACCTCGAAGGGTGATATATCCAAATGTTTTACCATAATAAACAAAAAAACATGTCAACGACATGCTCTTGTTGTATATTATTCAATTGTTGTATATTCCAAACCTTGTGGCACAGCTTTACTGTAAGCCATAATAATTTCTATATCCTCAGGCAATTCAGTAGCCAAGATATCACGAACAACATGCAGATCTTTAGTATAAGCAACTTCCTCCGCCTCAGCGTCAGCAAAGGCTTTACTACCTCCATAACTATCGCAATCCCAATGCCATAATAAAAGTAATTTTCTAATACTATGAAGATTTTTGGAAACTGCTACCACCTTAGCTGTAAAATCAGTTTTAAAACCATTGTTTTTCAAAACATCCTTAGCTGCACCTGGCCAGGCATACAAATCAAAATCAGCAAAACCAAGATGATTAACTACAAACTCCTGATCTGATTCACGAAAACGAAAATCGACACACCTAATAACTGCCAATGGACATTCGTGCTTCTTTAAATTTTCATTTGGTATAATAAAACTCATAAAAATTGTTTTACTTTAATTTTGCCCTGTTCTTACGCCTCTTTTTCTATATTTTCTAGCTACTTTTAAGCGCGCCATTTCTTTTTCAATTTGAGCTGTAAACATAGCAAACTGTTCGACATCTATCAGTTTAGTCTTAAGTAATTTTTCAGCTTTTTGTCTTGCCTCCTCTGCTCTAGCTTCATCAATATCCTCTGCTCTCTCAGCTGTATCAGCTAAAATTACTACCTGATCAGGCAAAACTTCTACAAAACCACCTGACACTGCCATTAAGCCCTCCTCCTTACCATTATTCTTGATAACAATTTCTCCGGGGGACAATTGACTAACTAACGGTATATGATTTGGCAAAATAGTAACCTGCCCCATAACCGTAGATATGGAAACTTGTGCGACCTTGTCAGAAAACAAGATCTTTTCTGGTGTGACAATTTTTAACTTAATGTCTTTCATATATATTTACTAAACTCAACTAGCTGAAATTATTTAACCTCGTCAATGGTGCCCTTCATGTAAAAAGCCTGCTCTGGTTTATCATCATGCTTACCATCTAAGATTTCTCTAAAACCACGCACAGTTTCTTTAAGTGGAACATATTTACCAGAAGTACCAGTAAAAGTTTCTGCTACAAAAAATGGTTGTGATAAAAATTTCTGAATTCTTCTGGCTCTAGCTACAGTCACCTTATCTTCTTCGGATAACTCATCCATACCAAGAATAGCAATAATATCCTGAAGGTCTTTAAGTTTCTGT
This sequence comes from Candidatus Parcubacteria bacterium, assembly GCA_018669975.1. Taxonomy (GTDB): domain Bacteria; phylum Patescibacteriota; class Patescibacteriia; order UBA1558; family GWA2-36-10; genus JABHSK01. The sequence continues at coordinate 55,383 of JABHSK010000005.1, read as the reverse complement.
AAAACTTGTTGTACTTCAAGAGCAACATTGTAATGTTCCTGACCAACTATTTCTGGATCTAAAATTATAGAGTTTGAATCTAAAGGATCAACAGCAGGATAAATGGCTAACTCTGACAAACCACGTGATAATACAACTGTGGCATCTAGATGACCAAAAGTAGTCGCTGGAGCTGGGTCAGTCAAGTCATCAGCTGGCACATAAACAGCCTGCACAGAAGTAATAGACCCTTTATCAGTAGAAGTAATTCTTTCTTGTAATTCACCCATCTCAGTAGCTAAAGTAGGTTGATAACCCACAGCTGAAGGCATACGACCCAATAGGGCTGACACCTCTGAACCAGCTTGTGTGAAACGGAAAATATTATCAACAAACAACAACACATCTTTTCCTTCATTGTCTCTGAAGCTCTCGGCCATAGTCAAAGCTGTTAAAGCAACCCTTTGTCTAGCTCCAGGTGGCTCATTCATTTGACCAAATACTAAAGTGGTATTTTTTAATACGCCTGAATCTTTCATTTCATGATAAAGATCATTACCCTCACGAGTACGTTCACCAACACCGGCAAACACAGAGAAACCACCATGCTCAGCAGCAATATTTCGAATCAACTCTTGGATAACAACTGTCTTACCTACACCAGCACCGCCAAATAGTCCAACTTTACCACCCTTGGTAAATGGACAAATTAGATCAATAACTTTGATACCAGTTTCAAAAATTTCAGTTTCAGTAGACTGCTCAGTAAATGCTGGAGCGGCTCTATGAATAGGTAAAGTTCTAGCACCTTTTAACTCTTCTTTTCCATCAATTGCTTGCCCTAGTACACCAAACATACGTCCTAAAGTATCCTGACCAACTGGTACAGAAATTGGCGCGCCAGTATTGATTACCTCTAAATTTCTAGACATACCATCTGTAGATCCCATGGACACGGCTCTAACCATGTTATCACCCATATGCTTTTGAACCTCTAAAACAATTTTACTGTCACCTTTTTTTACCTCCAAAGCATCATTGATCTTTGGCAAATTTTTGGCAAAGTAAACATCAACTACTGGTCCGATAATTTGTTTAACTAATCCTTTGTTTTCCATATTATTATTTTAATTTAAATTTTATGATTATTCCAAAGCAGCAGAGCCAGCGGCAATCTCAGCAATCTCAGCTGTGATACCAGCCTGTCTAGCTTGGTTATATACTAATGTTAATTCATCAATCATCTCAGAAGCAGCATCAGAAGCATTTCTCATGGCAAACATACGAGCTGAATGCTCAGAGGCTTCACTTTCTAATACAGCTTGATAAATCTGTATTTCTACCAAACGAGGTAAAAAAGCATCTAATACTTTTTTAGTATCTGGTTCAAATAGAAAATCTGAAAAATTATCAACGTTTATTTTGTCTACATCTTCATCTTTTTCATGAACTATATGACCTAGGCGCTCATCAATACTTGGTACAATCGGCAATAATTGTTTTACGTGCGGAACTTGTTTGAGGGCTGACATGAAGTCTGTGTAAGCTATAAAAACCTTGTCATATTTCTTGGCTACAAAATCTTTGATTGCCATATGAGAAATAGGACGAATAATTTCTGAACTCAGCGTAATATCCTCTTTATCAAAATCAGCGATTAAGTTAAGTTTTTTTCTACGAGACTCATCACGACCCTTGCTACCAAAAGTAATAATATCGGTCACCCTACTATCTGGATGATGAAGCTTGATAGAATCAACTACTTTTTTAACTAACTGCGCATTAAAACTACCACACAAACCTCTATTGGTGCTAACCAAAATAACAGCTACGTTTTTCACTTCTTTACTCTCTTGAAAAAAACGATGTTGGCTAGTATCAATTTTTTTAACCAAATGCAAAATAGTCTCCCAAGTAAGGTCGGAATAACTACGAGTAGCCAATACTTTAGATACTGCTTTGCGCATCTTAGAAGCAGCTACCAATTCCATAGCCTTGGTAATCTTTTTGGTGTTCTTAACCGACTTTATTCTACGTTGTATGTCTCTAGTTGCCTGTGGCATATATTTGTACGACTTTTACAAAATATTATTTATCTTTCTTTCCTTCGTCTGATTTTTCTTCTAACTCAACTAAACTATCGATAATCTTCTTTAATCTTTCTTCATTGACCTCAGATAGCTCGCCTGTCTTTTCGATATCATCCAAAAGATCTTTGGCTTCGGCGTCTAATTGGCTAAATAGTCTTTCTTCAAAAGCAGCCAAGTTTTCTACTGGCACCTCATCTAAATGACCATTAGAAACAGCATAGATGATGGCCACCTGCTTTGACTGTAATACTGGTGCAAACTGACCTTGCTTTAAAATCTCAGTTACTCTAGCACCCCTATTCAATTGCTGTTTAGTAGCATCGTCTAAATCAGAACCAAATTGAGCAAAGGCCTCTAACTCTCTAAATTGAGCTAAGTCTAATTTCAACTTACCAGCCACTTTTTTCATAGCCTTAATTTGAGCAGCAGAACCAACACGGGATACTGACAAACCTGCGTTTAAAGCTGGTCTAATGCCTTTATAAAATAAATCTGTTTCCAAGAAAATTTGACCATCAGTAATAGAAATAACATTAGTTGGAATATAGGCTGAGATATCACCTGCTTGAGTTTCAATAATAGGCAAGGCTGTCAAAGATCCGCCACCCATATCATCACTCATCTTAGCGGCACGTTCTAATAATCTTGAATGTAGATAGAAAACATCACCAGGATAAGCTTCACGTCCAGGAGGTCTCTTAAGTAGCAAAGAAATCTGACGATAAGCTACAGCATGTTTTGATAAATCATCATATATTACTAATACATCTTTTCCTTTATCCATGAAATACTCTCCCATAGCTACACCAGCGTAAGGAGCAATATATGACAATGAAGCTGATTCAGAAGCTCCAGCCAAAACTACAGTTGTATAATCCATGGCTCCGGTTTCTTCTAGCTTAGCTACGATCCTAGCTATCTTTGATTCTTTTTGCCCGATAGCTACATATATACAAATAACATCTTTACCCGCTTGATTTATAATAGCGTCAATAGCTAAGGCTGTTTTACCAGTTTGACGATCACCAATAATTAACTCACGTTGTCCCTTACCAATAGGAATAATAGAATCAATCACCTTAATACCAGTTTGAAGTGGTTCACCAACTGATTGACGAGCAATAACACCGGGAGCAATTTTTTCTACTGGATAAAATTCTTTTGACTGAATTTCACCTTTACCGTCTAAAGCTTGACCTAGTGGATTAACCACTCGACCAATCACAGATTCACCAACAGGCACTTCCAAAATTCTCTCGGTACGACGAACCTTATCACCCTCTTTTAGACTAGTATATTCACCCAGGATAATTGCACCGACTGAAAACTCTTCCAGGTTTAAAACTACACCGTAAATCTTTTCACCGTCTGATGTCTCAAATTCCAACATCTCTGAAGACATGACATCAGATAGACCTGAAATCTTGGCAATACCATCACCGACTTCGATAACTTCACCGACTGTTTCTTCGGTAGTTTCAGCCTGCCAGTTCTCCAGTTGATTTTGTAAACTTTTTACTAAATAATCGTAAGACATATTATTGATTTATTAATTTGATAATTGTTTGGCTAAATTATTGAGTTGCCTCTTTAAAGACATGTCTATAATTTTGTCATTATATTTAACTACTACTCCGCCCAAAACTTCATCATCCTTAACTTGCTCCGTAATGATTTTTTGACCAGTCTTTTTATTTAAAATTTCCTCTATAGCTTCAATATTTTTAGCTGGTAAATCAGTCTTGGCGCTAATCTGAGCCTTGATGATACCCTGCTCTTCAAAATACAAAGCTTCCAACTCTTCAATGACTCCTGGTAGAGTAGCCATTAAACGTTTTTCTTTTAAGTAAACAACAAAATTATCGACCACACTATCAACTTCTTTTTTTTGCTTATTTTTGATAGCTTGGTAGACTCCACTTGCTAAAATTTTTGCTTGCTTCTTATTTTTCATTATTTTTGTTCACTCAAAACTTTTTCAATATATTTCTTATCAATGTCTTTAGCAATATCTTCTGATAAAATCTTGCGTAAAGCAACCACTACCATATCAGCTACCTCTTTTTTAACTTCGGTAACCATAGAATCTTTTTCGTTGGCAATTTGCTCCTTAGCTTTTCTGATAACAGTCTCTACTTCCTGCTTAGTTTTTTCCAGATTAGCATGTCTACTTTCTTCTGATTGTTTCTTAGCTTTATCTAAGATAGCAATAGCCTCTGTCTTATTTTCCTGTAATTTAGCTTTAATTTCAGCCTCAACCTCATCTAAGCGGTCAGCAGCAGCTTTAGCGTCAGATAAACCTTGTTCAATTTCATCATTACGTTTTTCCATGGTTTGCATCAAGGGTTTGATAGCAAATCTCCATAATACAAAAATAACAACTGCAAAGTTTATTAACTGAGCTAGCATTAATTTCCAATCTACACCAAATAATTCTAAAATTTCCATATTTATTATTTAATTGCTTAATCGGAGCCTAAACCAAGGTTTAGGATCCTTAAAACAATTTATATTGTTTTTAGCTAATTGAGAAAGCAATAATCAATGCGTAAATAGCGATAGCTTCAGCAAAGGCTGATACCAAAAGCATTGGCACTAAAATTTTACCAGCTGATTCTGGATTACGTCCGATTGATTCCATTGCTTTAGCACCGATCTTACCGATAGCTAGAGCTGGAGCAAAACCACCAATAGCGATAGCGGCTGCTTTTGCGACTAATGTTAAATCCATTTTTCTGTTCCTTTCTGATAATTAAAGTCGATCTTATTATTATTTGTTTTACGTCGCTTTAATTATCTATAATTAATTATTTATAAATAAACTAGTGCTCGTGTTCTGTGGAGGCGATAGTGTAATACACTAAGGTCAGGATAGAGAAAATCAATGCCTGAATAATACCAACTATGATTTCTAAAAACATAAAAGGTAGCGGTACACCATAGGCCATCATAGCTGAAATAGAAGCGATTAACACCTCTCCAGCAAATACATTTCCGAATAACCTAAATGAAAGTGAGGCTACTTTAGCAAATTCAGATATTATCTCAATCAAACCGACAAAAAAGTTTATCGGATTGACTAAAACAATAGTCGGATCTTTTTTGATCTTACCTGGAATTTCTAAAAGAGCTTTAATGTTTACAAACTTATTAAAATATTTCCAACCACCAACCACAATAATTCCAAAAATGTTAGCAGAAATCACAGAAAATAATCCTAGAGCCAGAGAGGTATTTAGATCTGCAGTACCACCACGTAATAGTGCTGTACCATTATAAGTAATTGAACCTAGCCCTGGTAAAAGTCCTAACCAATTATTTACCAATACGAAAATAAAAATAGAAAATACAATTGGGAAAACTTTTTTACTCTTGTCCCTGTCATCGGTCACTAAATCCATCATATTAAGCGCACCTTCTATAATAGTTTCTATGAAGCTCTGAAAAGCTGATGGTAAACGACTATTCTTAGCTCTAATCACTAAAGACAAAATGATAATTAAAAAAACTGCTAGCCAAGATGTAAGCAGTGAATTGGTCACATTAAAACTGCCAACATTAAATAATGTTTCAGCATACAATGTGTGTTCGTGGTGTTCTTCGCCATGAACTTCTTGCTCAGTATGAGCATCGCCCTCTATATGTTCTTGCACCGATTCACCCATCTCATCGTCATGATGAGCGGATTCTTCAGTACTTTTATCATTATGTTCTATTGAATCTGCGTTCATTTTATTTACCTTCTTTTTGACTTTCGTTACTTATTTTTTTTTTACTCTGATACTCTTCGTCAATTTGCTTCATATATTTAACACCAGTAATACCAATGCCGATACATGAAATAATAAAGGCTAAACCTGTAATACTTAGGAAGTATAGTGGGTCTGTGCCCTGCTTTTCATCCAACCAACGTCCTAAAAATAAACCACCAACAACTGGAATAGCTATCCAGCCAGAACTTTCAGCAAACATCATTAATCCACGGCGTAGCCATTCGTTATCTTTTGTTTGCTTGTTCTTTGGGTCTTCTGACATATGCTTGGATAATTTTAACCAACAAAAAGCGGCTATATTGTATACCTTAATTGCTGAAAAGTCAATAGTTTTTTTGGTTTTTAATAGAATTGACATAATACCGAAAAATCAACTATATTAGATAATAATTCATAGTAGGTCAAAAACCTACAAAAATCGCTCTTTACAAAGGAGGCTTTAACTGAAAAATGCTTAAAAATAGGTAAATTACATTCCATACTCATGAAAGGTAGAGAAAAATGCGTTCTCTTATACCAATTGCTTTGTTGGCTATTTTGCTAGCTATTCCCGTCATGGCCAGCGGCCAAGATCAAGTCGTCAGCCAAAAGTTCGAAAAGACTTCCCATCCCAACGACTACATCACCGTCGAAGAAGCCTCTACTCCTGAGGTAAATTCCATCCGCTATGTCGGATATGGGGACATGGAAGTAACCTTCATGATCGATGTCTACGGCAGCGACAACTTTGCTGTCACTATCTATGAAGGCGGCTCGTACACGATCCGATACCACAACAACCAGGAAATGCAAAGTGCCCGGATGCTGACCATCACAGTTCTCGAAATCACCGACCGCGGCAAACTGACAATGAGCGTTGACTTTTGGAACGTGCGTCCACAGTAGACTCAGGCCCCGTGATCTTATCGCGGGGTTTTTTATTTTAAATAAAAACCGCGACCCTGAGCATAGTCGAAGGGTCGCGGCACTAAAATATATTATTCTAATCTTGGTTTTTCTATATCCTCTAGTTCTAAATCTCCACCTTTGCCACTAATTTTCAAAATATCTTTATCTATTTTCTTGAATTCTTTATTAGAAAAATTATAAGTATTTGTTACTGTAGATAGCTGATTACCTAGTTTTTTCTGATATTCAGCATAGGCCAACATGTGTTTTTGTAATTTTTCCACATTCTTACGAATCTCCTTAGCTGATTCCTCTATCTGCAGGGCTTTGAGACCCTGCAAGACTGTTTGCAAATAAGCAGCAAAGGTAGTTGGTGAAACAATAATTACTTTCTTTTCATTAAAAGCATAATCAATCAAGCTACGAGTATTTACTTTGACTGCGCCTACTTCATTGATTAACAAATCATAGTAGATACCTTCTGCTGGGATAAACATAAAAGCAAAATCTAAAGTACTTTCATTTGGACGAATATATTTTGAAGTTTCGTCTATTCTTTTCTTTAAGTCATTTTTAAATTCTTTTTCTAAAGCTAGTTTTTTGGCTTTATCTTTTTCATCAATAATCCTTCTATAATTTTCTAAAGAAAATTTAGCGTCGACTGGCAACACCTTATCTTTAATTTTTACAACCGCATCCACCGCTTCACCATTTTTGAAATGATACTGCATTTCATATGACTGTGGTGGTAAAATATTAGAAAGAATCATCTCCAAACTTGCTTCACCTAGATTACCTCTAGTTTTAGCGTTGGTTAAAACTTTTTCCAAATTTTGCAACTGATCAGTAAAACCAACCACCTGTTTATTAGTTTCTTCTAATTTAAGAAGTTTTTCAGTCACATCTTTAGAAATACGAGAAGTTTCTATAAATTGATCCTGCAACATTTTAGAAGAGTGCTGATTGGTTTTATCAATCTTCTCTCCCAGTTGTTTGGTCAGATTATTTATCTGCTGCTGCAACATCAACATGGCCTTGTCTTCCTTTTTTTCTTCTGGCTCTTTCTTTTTTAATAAAAGCCAAATCACAACTGCAAAAGCTACTACGATTAAAATTGTATTTAGATATTCCATATATTTTATATTATAACCTATCTTTAAATTCTGCAAATAATTCATCAGCTAATTCTTCTGCATATTTTCTAGCAGCAATAACCATCTCTGGCTCTGGCTTATAAACATGCGCGTGCAAATCTTCAGGGTTTTTCTCAACTCCCGATAGTTTACCTTTGTCTTTATAAAACACATCTGGCGTTCCCTCTTGACCATGATATATTTTTACTCCCAATATCCGTTCTACATTAGCTTTTTGCTTCAAAGGAGTATCCGCAAACACTCCACTGCCATTATCAATACCAATTGTTGCAACTTCTGTATTAACCCCCATTTCTTTTAAGGCTTGAAAAATTGGTGCAACACTAGCCCCCGTAGCCACAGTATCTGTGACAACCAAGACTTCATTATCATCCCCTAAATCTACGTCACTTTTATCGACACTTTCTTTGATTGCCTCTTTTTTTGATTCTATCTGCTTTGAAGTCAAACCAGAAGAGCCCGTAAAAAACCCTACCTTGGGCTTGGCTGTGTTGAGATGATTACTGACTTTATTCATAAATCTGGAAAGGATAATGGTCGGAATACGCCCACTAGCATCATCGCCAATGATCAGGCCATATTTACCCTGTTTTATTTTTTCCAAGACCTGTTCGATGATCTTGCTCAGGGGGTCTCTTAATTCTTCGATAATTTCTTGGACCTTAAAATCCTCTGAACTTGTATTCTCAGGTTTTTCAATCTTAGTATAATTTGCTTTAAAGGTTTCCATGTATTTTATTTACTCTGCTCTACTTCCTTGGCTCTATCTTGCAATAATTCTTTAGCAATAATAAGACCCGCTTTAGTAGAAAAATAAGTTTCACTATCTTTAGTTAAATTTGCTAAATATTGTTCTGGTGTCACATCTTTACGAATGGTGTCCTGCCAAAAATTCTCATGAGTAAATGACCACAATCGATCCAAATCAGCCACTAGTTGAGCGTTGACAGTTCCCTGCTCTGGCTCATCATGATATTTAACTGCATCTAAAATTTCTTGCTTGTCTTCTGCGCTAAGTGGCGGTTCAAAATCAAAGTCATTTAATAGCTTCCCTGAAACTTTAACACCCTCGATAGCATGTCGCTCTTTTGGCCCCTTTGTAGTTTCACTCAACACCAAACCCTTATAATCAGACAAGCTATCAATTATCTCCTGCTCAGATAAGCTAGCCCAACCAATGTCATGTAATATCAATCCCAGGGCTACCACCTGACGATTTGCCTTGTCTTGATGCAAATCAATAATCTTGTCTAAATAGGATAAAGAAATAGCTGTGTGTACATCAGTAGTTCGCGCATGTAGCTTAGGCAAAGCCTTTAGAAAAAAATCTTTAAATTCTGGCTGTACATACTCTAAATATTTTTCATGCCAAGGAATATAAATTAAAATATTACTTGGTGAATTGTCTGGTACAAGTAATTCGATGTCATTTGGAATTAGTTTGTCTTGAAATTTTTTAAATTGCATATTTTATTTCTTTTTAACTTCGCTGCCAAACATCCATAAGGGAGTTTGATCAAAAACTTTTTTTGCTTCGGCCTCTAAAATACCGGTTACTACTTCTGGTGGTGGGGCAAAATAATCTTTAAATTGTGTAATCTCATCATCCTGTAAAATAGGCCACTTGGAATAACCCCCCATAAATGGTGAACTAAGAGCAATAACTACTTTTTTTATTCTATATTCACGTATCATAAACGAACACATGGGACATGGCTCACAAATTGTATATAAGGTGCAATCAGACAAGTCAGCACTTTTTAAAATTTGATGAGCTTTATCAAGCACAAGAATTTCAGCATGATCAGATGTTCTATCTTTTGAGCCATTAGTTGATTCAGCTACAATCTTATTGTCTTTAGTGATGATACTAGAAAAAGGTGCTTGCCCCTGGACTAGACCCTGTTTAGCTAACTCTATACATTTTTCAATAATCTGCTTGTCTTCCATATTATCTATGGCTAATTATTTTAAATTAAACAAATTAATAGAATTATTACCTGTAATTTCAATCACCTCTTCAACTGATAGACTTTTGATTTGGGCAATCTTATCAGCTACATTTTTTACAAAAACAGGTTCATTGCGCTTACCTCGGTGTGGCACTGGTGTCAAATAGGGAGCGTCTGTTTCAATAATCATTTTATCCTGTGGTATCCACTTTATAATTTCCTCTAAAACCCCTGTTTTGTCAAATGTAGCTATTCCAGTGAAACCGATATGAAAACCCAATTCCACAAACTTCTTAGCTTCTTTCAGACTACCACCATAACAATGCACCATGCCTTTATTATAGCCAAGCTCTTTAAGTAAATTATAAATATCTTGATAGGCAGTAATATCTTCTTTGCCGTTACGTCCATGCACCATGAGTGGTAAATTATTTTTCTTAGCCAAATCTACATGTTGACCAAATACTTCCGTTTGTTTGGCTTTAGCCTCTTCTATTGAAGCGGCGCCTTTTTCCAAACACTGCCACAGATGAAAATAATCAAATCCCGTCTCCCCCATGGCTACTATCTGCTCTGGATTCTCATCAATAATTTTTTGATAAACTTTAGCATCAAACTCTTCATCAAAAACATGAATCGGATGCAAGCCAATAGTGGCATACATATCTTTTTCTTGCTGAGCAATCTCTACAGCCTTAATACTGGTATCTAAAGCTGCACCAACATTAATGACTTTCATCTTAGCCTGATGGCAACGACCTATCACTTCTGATAGATCGTCTTTATAAGCTTCAAAATTTAAATGTGAGTGTGAATCAATCAACATATTATAAAATTGACCTTAAACTTTTTATGGCCTCTGGAATAAATGGTTTAACCACTACTGCTATCTTAAGTGCCCAATCAGCAAGTTCTGATTTTATCATCATATCAGATAATCCATCGTGAAAAGGAAATAAGCCCATCAAATAAACTATAGCTGAAACTGCTAGAGCTCCACCAACCAAACCAACTACTGCTCCTAATAATTTATTAGCTAGGTCAATAAAAGGGATAATGTGAAAAATTTTATTGATAATAGAAACTATAATACCAACTGCTACATTAATGCCTATAAATATTAGGGCAAAAGCTACCAGATTAGCTACCGCTTCACTACCGATGGTTAAGGTACTCATTACCCACTGTCCAACTGGCTGCATGTAGTGACTACCTGCCCAAATGGCAATAATAATCCCGACAAAACCACCGATGGCTCCAACTAGTCCAGCTCGAAAACCTTTCCAAATGAAGATTAATAAAATTACTAACAATACGATGTCAAATACACTCATATTTTTTATTTAAAATTAATATACTAAATATTATATACGATCAACTGTGCAAAGATTATCTTTACAATAAGGTTCACCAAATTCCTTTATCTCCATTGTACAGGCTCCTTTATAATTTTTTGTAAACTCTGCCTGCACCATTATAGCTTCCTCTGCATTTTTATTAAACGCTTTAGCACCACTGCAAGGCGCACCTACTTTAATACAATCCGAATTTTCTTCACAATACATTGACTTCAGTTCTTCTTTTAATTCATCTTTACGTTGCTCTAATGCTGAACTTTCATCCTCCATCATTTTATCAACTATAGCGTCTATATTTTTAGATTGTCTTCCCCCTGGTGATTGAATGCAACCTAGGCTAAAAATAGCCACTAAGCTTAATAAAAATAATAATTTTTTCATGTTTTTTATTTCAAATTAATACACTACTCACTTAGCCTCGGAAATAATGGCTGTTCGGGTTTAATAACTTTTTTGGCAGTCAATATTTTAATCAATTCCTCTGCTTTGCTAGGCATAAAAGGCTTCAGTGATAAAGCTACTACGTGCAAATCACTGGCTAATTCTTGCAAGAGCTTATTTAACTCTTCTTTATTAGCCTCATCTTTAGCTAGCTGCCAAGGTTTTTTCTCATCAATTAAAGCATTACCTTTTTGAATCAGCTGCCAGATAGTCAATAATGCTTCACGAAAACGTAAATTCTTTATTTCTTCACCACCGACTATTTGTTTATTAAACTGATCACTATCTATTTTTCCATCTAAATATTGCTCAATCATATTAGTAACCCGATTAACCAGGTTACCCAAACCATTTACTAGATCAGCATTATATTTTTCCGTAAAATGTTCTACTTTAATATCTGACTCTGAACCAAAAGAAAATTGAGACAAAATTAAATACTTAGTTACCTCTGGACCATATTTATCTACCAAATCATTGGGCGATATCACATTACCTAAAGTCTTAGACATTTTCTTACCATCAAGGGTAAAAAATCCATGAATATTTAATTTAGGTAAAGGTATATCTAGAGCCATGAGTATTGCTGGCCAATAAACAGCATGAAATTTTAATATCTCTAATGCTAAAAAGTGAGCATCCGCTGGCCAAAACTTTTTAAAATCTTTTCCATCTGGATAATCTAGGGCTGTTATATAATTACACAAAGCATCAATCCATACATAAACTTTTTGTGAATCATCCCAGGGCAAGTCAATCCCCCAGTTAACAGCATCCTTTGATCTAGATATAGAAAAATCCGGTAGCTCTTGTTTGTCTATAAGTCCTAGAACCTCATTCTTTCTAGTCTCAGGATAAATCATTAATTCTCCTGACTCAATGGCCTTTTTTATTTTTGGTAAAAAATCACCAAGCTTAAAAAACCAATTTTTTTCTGTTAACTCTTGCGGTTTTTTATTGTGATCGGGACACTTGCCATCTACCAATTCACTATTAGTAATAAATTTCTCACAACCCACGCAATACAAACCGTTATAATCACCCTCATAAATAGCACCCTTTTCTTTTAATTTTTCTAAAATTTTAACAACCGCCTGCTGATGCTTCTTGTCGGTAGTTCTAATAAAATGATCGTTGGAAATATCTAAATTTTTCCAAGCGTCTGAAAACTCCTTGCTAACCTGATCTGTAAATTCTTGAGGACTAATACCTTGTTTCTCTGCAGATTCTGCAACCTTAGCTCCATGCTCATCGGTGCCTGTCAAAAAATAAACATTTTCATCGCCAATTTGACTACGATAAAAACGAGCCAACACATCAGCCAAGATCGTAGTGTAGGCATGACCAATATGTGGCTTATCATTCACATAATAAATTGGTGTAGTTATATAAAATTTATCTAATTTATCCATAATTTATAAAAGTATAACCGCGTAAACTGCTAAAGCCAGTGACAGTGTAAAAAATACTGCCCCAGTAAAACATTTAGATTTAAAAGGGTTCTCATGTAGATCAATTGAACAAGTATCGCACTTGTTAGCGACTACTTTATAAAATTGATACCAAGCATAAATGGTACCTAATCCCAAAACTGCTACTAGAGCATATAATATATTATCTAAACTCATATTATTTTTTAATTAATTATTTTCTAATGACCTTTAATCTGTCTTTATCTATAGGGGCACTAGGCACTGGTGGTGGAGTATTATTCACAGGAACACTAGGCCGTGGTGCTGATACTTGTCCTAGTTTAATTTGCTCCTTAATTTTTTGTTGACCAAAAAAATACCCAATGGCCATTCCTAAGAAAAAAACTATAGCTGTATTAAGCATATTTTTAAAATTTAATTTTCATACAAATACTATTATCTTTAAAGCCTAATTTTTTATAAAAAGTAATCAAATCCTGACGACAAATCAATATCTCGCGGCTCTAATTCTCTGATTATAAAATCAATAGCTAGTCTGTCATGATGTTGGTTTTAGCTACAATACCATAGTAAGCATCCAATTTTTTGGTAAGATCTTTAATTTCTTTGGCTGTACCCTCAACAATGATGGATATAATCCCCGTACAATGCTCGACACAACTACGACTAGGATTGATTCCCATCCTACCCAAAATTACGTTGCCGTGCTCAGTTAAAATACGCTGCACATCAACTGAGTGTTCATGACGATCCTTTACTAAGATAGCAATTGAAGCCAAATGTTTTTTAGCTGCCATATTATTTATTTAATAATCTATAATATTCAAATCCTTTTTTGATAATCTGATGAGCCTTGGGCCAAATGAACTGATAATTTTCTATATCATCTTCTGATGCCCAAACTACTTCGGTGTGTTCATCACTTATTTTAACTTCCTGACCAGTGTCTTCTATTAAATTAGCTATAGCACAGATTGGCCAATTTTTAACACCTAAATGAGGAATGTCATGGTACCAAATATCATAAGCAGCTACACCTAAAACTTTTACATTATCAAAATTTATCTCTTCTTTAAGTTCTCTAGCAAAGGCTGCCTCGCCGAGCTCACCTTTATCTAGTCTGCCGCCTGGTAATACCCACATGTTTTTTTCCCGACTAGCTGCTTTGAGAATCAAGCATTTATCGTCTCTTATCAATATAGCTGTTTGACTAATGGCAAATTTTTCGAATTTTTCTAAATCTTTTTTAGTAGCCATGATTATTTATTTACTATAACAACAAATTCTCCTTTGACCTGCTGCGGATCGTTGTTTAATGTATCTAATATTTCCTGAGCAGTGCCTCGATAAATGGTTTCAAACTTCTTAGTCAACTCACGACCGACTATTAATTGCTTGTCACAATCTGACAATTGATCTAGTGCTTTGAGTATCCTGTGAACTGATTCAAAAAATATCATTGGCTGCTTTGCTTCTTTTATTTTTGTTATCAAAGTCTGTCGTCCTTTTTTGTGTGGTAGGAATCCTAAAAATGAAAACTTGTCTAGAGCAATACCAGCTATGGAGACCATAGCACCCAAAGCAGAAGCTCCAGGAATAGGACTAATTTTTACGTCTGGCAATTCGTTTTTCACTAGCTCTATCAATTTGCCACCTGGATCAGAAAATCCCGGAGTACCAGCATCTGTAATTAGAGCGATATCTTTATCTTGTAATAGCAGATCTTTAACTCGCTGCCAATCTTTATCCTTACTGTGCTGGTGCCATACCAATAAATTGGTTTTGATATCATAATGATCAAAAAGCTTTCTACTGACCCTTTTGTCTTCAGCTAAAACAACATCTACTTCCTGCAAAATCCGCAGAGCTCGAAAAGTTAGATCCTCTAAATTTCCTATTGGTGTAGCAACAAAATATATCGTAGACATTTAAGCTTTATGTTTATTATTCATTAAACTTTCAAAATATACTGCTATAGCTAAAGCAACTGGTACAGCTAGTAATGCTCCAACAATACCCCCTAAACGTGCACCCATTAAGATAGCTAATATAACTACCAATGGATTCAACCCGGTGGTCTTACCCATAACCTTGGGCACAATTAAATTATTTTCTATTTGCTGTACTCCAAAATATAGAATAGCTACCCAAAAAGCTAGGGTTGGATTTTGTGAAAAGGCGAAGAAAACACCTGGAATCGCAGATATCCATGGACCCAAGAAAGGGACTATTTCAAATATACCAGCTACCAGGGCTAGAACCAGAGCATATTTTACTCCCAATAAACTCAGCCCAACGTAGACCATGATAAAAACTATCACCGACAAAATCAGTTGCCCTCTAAGCCAATATCCCATTCTGTGCTGCATGGCTGTAATTAACTTAGCTACATAGGCACGATGTTTATTTGGAGTAATACTATTAATAAAACGCTTCATGCCGTTTTCTTCAACAGTCAAATAGAAGGTTATTACCAGGACCATGAAGAAGCTAATAACACCACCAAAAATAGATGTAACCATATTAAAGATGCCAGAACCAGCCTGTGAAAGACTTCTAGTGATGCCCGCCAAACTAGTACTAACTGTTTCTGCTGCTACTGAATTATCAACACTCTTTAAATTGTAAATACCTTCGTTTATTTTTTCTAGCAGGTCTGGAAAAACTCGTGTTAAATCTTTTATCTGTGCAATGATTGGCCCCGTCAATAAATAAATGGCACCACCTACTATAAAAAGAAATACTGCATAAACACCGAGGATGCTCAGGGCACGAGGAATTTTCTTGGCTTCAAACCAATCTATTAATGGATCAAAAGCAGCTGACAATATCACAGCTACAAAAAATAACGCCAAAACATCTTTAATTAAATAAAGAAATCCTATAAATAGCAGTATGACTATTATTCGGACAATAGTATCCGTTGAAATTGATATTGAGTTTCTAGCCATAATTTTTGTTTTATTTGCTTAAAATTTTTAAAAATTTATTTTTATTTTCAAAAGGTCCAATAATAGCCAGGTTGGCTTGTGGCCATTTGACTATTTGTTTAGCTAAATCATTGACCTGCTTAATAGTGATTTTATCCATTTCTTTAAGTTTGGCTTCAAGGTCCTTGATCTGCTGTCCTAACAATTCTTGAGACATCAAGAAGTTAAGATGAGAATTAGCATTCTCCATTTTTAGAACCATGCGACCCCTGATATTATCCTTGGCTTTTTTAAGCTCCTCTTTGGTAATACCTTTGCTGCTAATATCATTTAATTCTTCTTTAATAGCTTCTAAAGCCTCGTAAACTTTTTCTTTATTTAAACCAGCGTGTACTACAAAAGATCCAATATCTTCATAGGCACCAATGCTAGCTCGGATAAAGTAGCATAAACCTCTACGCTCTCTAATGTTCAAGAAAAGTCGGGAGCTCATGGTGGCGCCTAAAATATTTCCTAATAATTGGGCAGTCATAAACTTAGGATCTACACTAGAGATAGTTCTAAAGCCCAACATCAATTGCACCTGCTCTAAATCACGTTTAACTATTTTGACTTCCGGCTTGGTCTGCCTAAAGGCTGGTACAGCCTTAATTTTATTTCTAGCCTGTTTTTTGCCTATTGGAAATAATTTATCCACCAGTTTGAGTGCTTGTGCTTGAGTAAATTTTCCAGCTACGCCAATCACTGCGTTACCACCAAAATAATGCTTCTGATAATAATTATACAAAGAGTTTCTAGGGATAGTTTGAATGTTTACCCTGGGTCCAGCAATTGACCTACCTAGAACAGTGTCTTTAAAAAGTAAATTTTCAAAAACATCTTCCATGTACATCAAAGGATTATCTTCATACATATTAATCTCTTCGACTATAACTCCACGTTCACGATCAACTTCTTTTTTTTCAAACTTGGAATTATATAACATATCAGACAGCATATCCACTGCTAAAGGCATGTGCCTACTATCAGCGGTAATATAATAACCCGTATATTCTTTGCCAGTAAAAGCATTGTACTCCGCGCCAACACTGTCTAGCTCTTTGGCTATGTTGGCTGTATTAGGTCTTCTGTCGGTGCCTTTAAACATCAGGTGTTCAACAAAATGTGAGGCGCCATTAATTGCCTTGGTTTCTTGCCGACTGCCAACTTTATAAATTACCTCAAAAGTAATAGCCTTGGTATCCCGCTTGGGCACCAAAATAATTACACTGCCGTCTTTGCGGACAATTCTTTTGAACATATTATAAAAAACTTTTATTAATTAAATTTTTCTGCAAAATAAGACTCCAACTCCTCAATGACTACATGATCCTGCTCCATGGTATCCCTATCACGAACAGTTACTTGATTATTTTCTAAAGTATCAAAATCAATGGTCACACAGTATGGTGTACCGATCTCATCCTGACGACGATAACGTTTACCGATGCTACCAGTCTCATCATAACGTATTCTATATTTACTAACTAAAGAATCATAAACCTCGTTAGATTTTTTGGATAGCTCTACTTTTTTAGATAAAGGTAAAACCGCAATCTTAATAGGAGCTAAACGTTTGTCTAGTCTAAGCACCACTTCTGCGTCTTTAACACTCTTGGTAGTAGTAGTGCGACCACCCTCTATTTCATCATAGGCATCAATTAAAAATGCCAAAGTGGCTCGATCAACACCACCAGAGGTTTCAACAACATGTGGAGTATAATCTTTATTATCATCATCTTTGACTATTAATTTTTGCCCTGAAAACTTCTGATGTCTAGATAAATCCCAATCACCACGATCATGAATACCCTCTAGTTCTTTGAAACCCGCCTCACTTTCTGAAAAACCAAAATTATATTCTATATCAAAAGCTTTACTAGCATAATGCACCAATTCATCTGGCTCATGTTCTCTGAATCTTAAATTTTCTTTGCTAAGACCCAAAGACAAATACCACTCTTTCCTGAGCTTTTTCCAAGTATCAAAAATATCATCTTTGCCATCCGGGTGAACAAAATATTGCATTTCCATCTGCTCAAATTCACGCATACGGAAAATAAAATTTTCAGTAGTAATTTCGTTCCTAAAAGCTTTACCAATCTGAGCAATACCAAAAGGCATTTTCATACGCATGCTCTCTTTGGTGTTCAAAAAATTAGTATAGATACCTTGAGCAGTTTCTGGTCGAAGATACAATTGACTGGCAGAGTCCTCTACTGGCCCCATAAAAGTCTTGAACATTAAATTGAACTGACGTACATCAGTCAACTCACCACCACATTCTGGACACTTAATATCCTTCATATCCATTGGTTTCGTTTTAGCAAAATCAGGTTTAAGACCCTTCTTTTCTAATAAATGATCTGCTCGAAAACGATTCTTACATTTCTTACAATCTATCAACGGATCTGTGAAGCCATCCAGATGACCTGATGCCTCCCAAGTCCTAGGATGAGCCAATATAGCTGAATCTAATCCAACCACATCTTTTCTAGCCATCATAAAGTCCCACCAAGCTTTTTTGACGTTTTTCTTAAGCTCAACCCCTAGTGGACCGTAGTCATAAATAGAATTTAACCCTCCGTAAATCTCTGATGAAGGAAAAATAAATCCGCGCCGTTTGGCCAGATTTACTACCTTATCAATCTTGCGTGAATTTTCCATAAAAATGTATACAGATTAATAGTTTTAATATAAAAATTATAACCTAAATAAAGCTAAATATCAAGATTGACGGAATGGGCGCTTTATTATATAATTTTTTAATTCCACAGAAGATGAAGTACCTTCAAAATACAAAGGGGAATAAAAATAAGATTGCTCTAAAAAACGTTATTAGCTACAATACTCTAAAGAAGCTAATAACACGCCTAATCTTGAACGGAAAGAGTAACCATGAAATCAAGCAAGTTTAACCCAAAATTTCCTAGTGATTTTTCAGAACCTGAAATCGCTGCTGCCATGACTTTATTTGCAAAGATCATGTCTATCAAGGCTCACCAATTTTTTGGTGGCATGACTCAAGTCACACCCAAGGTGCCCGTCGGACAACTAGGCTTATTCAATTTTTGGTACACTCCCGGAGTGTCTGCTGTATCTACTGCTATCCGTGAAGATAACGATGCATCTTTCAACCTCTCCAACCGTAGTAATACAGTAGCTATCGTCACTGATTCAACCCGAGTTTTGGGTGATGGTGATGTGACACCTCCCGGTGGTATCGGTGTAATGGAGGGCAAGGCCTTGTTGATGGACCAACTTGGTGGCATCGACGCCATACCTCTGTGTATCGACAGTCGCAACGAAGCTGGAGAAAATGATCCTCAAAAAATCATCGATTTTGTAAGAATGCTAGCTCCCAGTGTGGGTGCTGTCAATCTAGAGGATATTTCCCAGCCCAACTGTTTTCTAGTGCTGGATACTCTCCAAAAAAAGTGTGACATACCGGTCTGGCATGATGATGCTCAGGGAACTGCCTGCGTCACGCTAGCAGGTTTATTCAATGCCTTGAGATTGGCTGACAAAAATCTAGATGAAGTAAAAATTGTTTTACTTGGCGCTGGTGCATCCAACACAACCATTGCTCGACTCTGTATAACTGCCGGTGCTGATCCAGCTAAGATGATTTTGGTAGATTCCCGCGGTGGTCTCCATGCTGGTCGTGATGATCTCAGGGACAACAAGCCCTTTTACCGCAAATGGGAACTCTGCGAAATAACAAATCCTGACAAGATTGAGGATTTCGACACAGCCATACAGGATGCGGACGTATTGATTGCTCTCTCTAAACCAGGACCAAACACTATCAACCCTAGCCAAATTCGCAAAATGGCAGACAAGGCGATTGTATTTGTCTGTGCTAATCCAGTACCAGAAATTTATCCCTATGCTGCTAAGGAAGCTGGCGCTTTCATCGTAGCCACTGGTCGTGGTGATTTTCCTAATCAGATCAACAACTCTTTATGCTTTCCTGGTCTACTACGAGGAGCCCTGATGGTTCGAGCCAAAAAAATCACCGACGCTATGGCTATCACAGCTGCCAAAGCTCTGGCAGAATTTTCTAAAAATAAGGGTATTAACCCTGAGAAAATTATAGTCACCATGAATGATATTGATGTTTTTTCTCACATAGCTGCTAGTGTGGCTATGCAAGCTATAGAGGATGGTGTTGCCAGAACGAACATCACCTGGACTAGAGCTCGTGAAACAGCCCAAGCCAGAATCAAGCACTCACGTGATATAGCTGACTTACTGTTCCAAAATGGTCTTATAGAAAATATCCCCGATGTTATGATTTCTACTGCTTTGCAGCAGACGATCGAAACGATCCGAGCTAAGCGCAAATAGTGAGATCAAATAACCCCGAGTCGGTTTTGACCCGGGGCTTTTTATTTTTTAATATAAAATAAAAATTAATATCCAGTTGGCTTCTTAACACTAATCTTAGCGCCTGCATCATAAATCACAATATCACGACGGTTTAATTTTCCGGTCAAAAGAAAATTAGAGAGTGCATTGTCTACTCTTTCCTGAATAACACGCCGTAATGGTCTGGCGCCAAAGACTGGGTCAAAACCAGCCTCAGCTAGCTCCCGCTGAGCTGCTTCGGTGATTTCAAAGAAAACTCCTTTTTCTTCTAATCTTTTCTTAACTTTATTAAGCATTAAACCAGCAATCCTATATATCTCTTCTCTAGTAAGTGGCCTAAATACTATGGCACCGTCAAAACGATTAATAAACTCAGGTCTAAACACATCCTTGATCTCCTCTTTAATAAGTTGCTCTTGAAAATCGTCAACATTGTTTCCCTGTTTAATCTGCTCTTGAATAAACGGTGTGCCTGCATTGGATGTGGCTACGATAATTAAATTTGTAAAATCCACTGTTCTACCCAACGCATCCGTTAAACGACCATCTTCCATAACTTGCAAAAATACATTGAGAATATCTGGATGCGATTTTTCTATTTCGTCTAGCAATAATAAAGCAAAGGGTTTATGTCTAACAGCCTCTGTCAATAATCCTGGTGTGCCAGTCTGCGGTGAACCAATCAGGCGCGGCAAACTAGTCTGATTCTGGTATTCACTCATATCTAGCCTAATCATATTTTGTTCATCACCAAAATATTTTTCAGCTACTGTTTTAGCTAATTCTGTTTTACCAACACCAGTAGGTCCTAGGAAAAGCAAATTTACAATCGGTCGCTTACGATCCCTGAGCTCAGCCCTAGCCCTACGTAAAGCAGCTGCTACATGCTTAACTGCTTCTTCTTGACCAACGATACGTTCATGAATCTCCTCTTCTAAATTCATTAATTTGGCTGACTCCTTAGCCGTCACTTCCGTTAAAGGAATATTAGTCTTACGACTAACTAAGGTTGCAATATCCTCTTTCCTAATCAACCTGTCCTGTCGTCTAGACTTGGCTACCATAATACCAGCCTCATCCATCAAATCAATGGCCTTTTTCGGTAGATGCTTATCAGCCATATATCTATCTGATAATTCAAAAATGTTCTCTAGGGCATCATAAGTAAAATACACTTGGTGCTTATTTTCAACTGCACCAACATGAGCCTCCATAATTTTAATAGTTTGATTTTTATCTGGCTCTTTAACGGTAATTTTCTTCATGGTCTCACCCAAAGCACTGGCCTCCAAGAATTGCACATAACTTTTACTGTCAGTAGTAGCTATAACCATTAAACCTCGATTTCTAATTTCTGAAGATAATACTTCAGCCAAATCAATACCCTCTGTACCTGCTGAAGAAATACCAACTAGTTGATGAATATTTTCTATATATAAAATAATATTTCCAGAGATACTAACCTCATTAAGAATAGCTAAAAACCTTTCTTCCAATGCACCTGTACCGCTAGCTCCAGATACCAAAAAAGGAACCGACACACTGACTAGTCGCTTATCTTGAAAAAGCTCTGGTACCTCTTCGGCCATCATTCTGTTAGCTAAACCCTCTACTACCTTATCCTTACCTATACCAGATGGACCAACCAACATTACACTAGACATATCACTCTCTACAGTAGTGATCACCTCATTAATCTCCTGCTCTCTAGCTACGGTTAAAGGTAAATAACCTCCCCGAGCTAAAGCTGTTAAATCCTGTGAAAAACTATCTAATACCGGAGTGGCTATGGCTGTATACGAACGATTAATATTTGATTTTGGTTTGAATAAAGCGGCAGACCTAAATCTTTTATAACGAACGGCTAATTGCTTATTAATATTAATCCAGGCAATGACATTGTCTATTTTTTCTTCATCTATATCAAAATCATAAAAGAAGTTTCTAATTTCTTGACTAGATAAAACCATGCCCGCTAAAAGATCTACTTCTGATATATGTTGTGACTGCCTATCCCGCATGTGCAGATAAGCATTGAGTAATGTCTCCCTAAAAATATCTGTTATATCAGCTTTTCTTTCATGCTGAGAAGCCAGTTTAGATATATTATCATCAATGCTCTTTCTTAAATTATCAACCCCCACACCTAGGCGAGCCAACACCAAACGAATATCTTTATCATTAAATAGCACAAACAATAGGTGCCAAACAGTTACCGGAAAAACCTTCTTATGCTGCGCATAGAGCCAAGCCTTGTCAATGATATTTGAAGTTTCCTGGCTAAGACTATCTGCAATATTATGTTTAGTGTAGGTTTCTTTACTCTTTAAAAGACTAAGTTGTTTCTTTTCCCTAATAGCTGGCACTGTCAAACGATAATAAAGACCCATATCAAACATGATCAGAAGATACAGCCAAAAATTATATTTACTAGGAGTAATTAAAAAGTCTAATAAATAGGTGGGTTCAAACTGAACTCCATCTAAAATAACGTAAATTAAAGTTAGTGTTAAAAATACTCCCGCAATTAATAAGGTATTTATTATTATATTAATTGTTTTCGTAAGCTCTCTAATGAAAATATGGGCATAACTAATTTCTTTTTGCCAATAAACAAAATTATTATCAGAAAAGTAAAATCTGCCATGCCCAAAACAAATATTACAGGCGTGTCTACCTACTTTGCCACTTCCTTGGCATTGATCACAAATTTTAAACTTTACTGCTTCCATAATTCTCTAATGTTTGTTGCTAATCCCCAGGCAACTACAACGGGTAAAACAATCCAAAATATCAAAACTAATAAATTAAAAACTAATAACACAATAAATACAATCAACCTACTAAGAGTTAGGATGATTCTCATTACAAAACTAATTGCTCTGCCCTGCCTATCTGTCTGTCCAAACATTGGTTTGAATAGATTTTTAAACATCAATGGAAGGGCTAGATTACGAGCTGAACCTACAATAGAATTCCACATCCAAAGCGTGGTTCTTTTTAAACCTTGGGCATACCACCAAATAGGAAAATATAAAATTTCCCCAATGATATCTATAAATATAGATTTGATTGCTTGTATAATTATATTCTGTGTCATCGATTAAATTATACCATATTTGACTAAAATTTCTAAATAAATTACTGTGATCAATATACATCAGTTCGTTTCTCAAACTCAAAAAGAAAGGTGATAATCATGCTTTATGCTATTGAAAGGGACCCAGCTACTGGAAAAAAAATTGTAGTTGGTATGTTCAACAGGCGCCGAGTACCATCGGAAGAAGAAGCTTGGATACTAGCTAGCACCCAGACAAAGTCTGCCTCCGAGAAGCCAAAAAACGAACAACACACCAAAGCACTGATTCTTTCTGAAAATATCAAAAGTCCCCGTATATAAGCTACGGGGACTTTTTTAAAATAATAATTTAGAAGCCGCAAGCCCATATACAAGCATGACAAGTATCAGAACAACCAGCATCAAATTTAGTGCAATTAATACCATCCCACACAAAGCCAGTTGAATAATAATTAGTACCTTCATCTATACATAAACCACCAGATCCATTCGAATCACACCACTCGTCGCTAGATACAACTGTTACACTTGTACAAGTAGGATTGCAATAAGTGCCCGCTGAATCTAACGTAGAGTTACCACAGGTCTCCCAATCAGTATCACCATCATCACAGGCTTCGGTCAAATTTATTACTGCTGTACAAGTAGAATTACAATAAGTACCATTTTCTTGGATGCCATTACCGCAAGTCTGTGTTTCGTTTTCTCTATCACCATCATCACAAGCCTCATTGCCCTCAATGATAAGATTGCCACAAACTGGCAAAGCGACATAATCTGGCAAGGCTGCCTTGGATACCACCTGAATAGTATCATCATTATAGGTATCACAAGACCCTATTGCTAACATATTATCAGCTTTCCTAGTCACATAATAACCCGTATCACTTGCATCTGATTTCGAAGGATCTACGGGCAAAGTAGGTAAATACACACCTAAAAAATCATCATCATCCACTACTAGACAACCCCAAGTTTCTCCATTACAAGTAAGTGCTCCTTCTGAGCTACATAAAACAAATTTGTTTTCTGTAGACAAACTTGTAGTAGAAAAATCTGAAGGAAGTTGATGATTGTCTATAGCGTAGGTTTCTACTGCTTTAGCAATAGCTGTAATATCAGCTAAACGACGAGCATTTTTTGATTTACCAATACGCTTGGCTGGATTTACTGTTACTAACACTGAAGTAGCCAATAATAACACAACCGCTATAGTCAACATTAAGGTTGGCATAGTAAAACCTGTTTGCTTCTTTAAGAAATCTACTAACATATATTTATATTAATAATATATTTTGTAATATTAAAGGCAAAGAAGGATCTTAGAATTACAAATTCCTTCTCTGCAGAAGTTTCCCGTACCAACGTCTGCCTCTGTCAACCAACCATAGATAGCATCATTACAATCATTGGTAAAAGTATCATAATCACAATATTCTGGGGCTGGAAATACTATAGTAGCTGTGCAAGTTGAGTTGCAATAATCACCGAATATCGTTTGGATTTCACCATCACCGCAGGTCTCATTCTGCACATCACCATCATCACAAGCCTCCGTCAAAACTACTTCCGCTGTACAAGTAGCATTACAATATGTACCATTTTCTTGGGTGCCATTGCCACAAGTCTGTGTTTCTGTTACTTCATTACTATCATCACAGGCCTCACTGCCCTCTATATCACCATCACCGCAGACAGCTACCAGAGTGGCCATCGAAACTTGAGCCTTCATTTCAATGCCGGCTGAGTTATAGGCATCACAAACACCAAAAGTAATTGAATTACCACTGCCACGAGTTATGTAGTATCCAGTATCTGTATCCACTGATTTACTAGGGTCAATAGGTATAGAATTTAAGTAGACTCCCAAAAAATCTGAATCATCAACTACTAGACATGCTTCGGTTTGACCATCACAGGTTCTACTTGCGGCACTACTACACAAAACCAGCTTTTCCCCCTCAGCTATATTGCTTACCGAAAAATCTGACGGCAACTGACCATTGTCAGCTGTATAAAGTTCGACTGCCTTAGCTATAGCTATCAAGTCTGACCAACGTTGTGCATCTCTAGCTTCACCAATACGCTTGGCTGGATCAACGGCTACAAAAATACCAATTGCTAGTACCGCTACAATGGTTATTACAATAATCAATTCTATTATGGTAAATCCTCTTTTGCTCATACGTATAGTTTTTCGTATATCAGACATCAGACACATACAAAGAGATAGAAATCATAATAATTATGAATATCTTCAATATTTAGCTTCAAATCTCTCATAACTTACCCCCTTTCACGGCAGATCTAATGTCAGCCATCAACTGCAGATAAAATTCTATATTATTCGTTGTGGCTAATCTTAATGCTAGAGGTTCTTGAGTTTTAAATAAATGATGTAAATAAGCTCGGGAATAGTTTTTTAAACTATTATTATTTATTGGACGCTTATCATTTTTAAATTTAGCATTGGTAATAATAATGTTCTCATAAAAATCTTTACCAAAGCCTGCTTTTTTTCTAATATATAATTTTCCATGTCTAGCTTCTCTAGTAGGAATCACACAGTCAAACATATAATTGGGATCTAAGACCTAGGAAAAATAGAACTAACATGTTCGTATGAATTACTTATTAAATCTTTTGTTATATCTAATGAACTATTTAGTATCTTTATTTGTCTGTTTTATCACACACATTAATAGCTAAGTCTTTATCAACACGACAATTGTAACCACATTCGTAATCCCAGTTTTCATTATCATTTGCTATAGAAAGCGCCCAATCTCTACAATCTTCTAATGATTCAAAGCCAAATGAAGTTTTATAATATTCTAGATCATTGGAGTCTGGATAATAATAACCTGTCCAACTTTTATTAGAACATCCCGCTCCCATTAATAAGGGGGCTATTAAAATTAATAAAATCTTTTTCATATATCTAATTCAATTATTTTTTAACATTTTTATTCTTCTTTTCATTCATCATCAACTTTTTATAGCCCCTAAATGTTTTTTCATAACTTTTAATAAAATTTATCATAACTGCGGTCTCCTTGTCTCTAACCTCGAGATGCCTGCTAACAAACTCACGCACAACTTTTCCTTCATTTTTCATTGTTACTAAACTCCTTCTGTGCATCCTCATAAGAGCTATAGCACCTTTGAAAAACTCTTCAGCAGTTACCTGATCTCTTTTAAGTATTTTTTCCATGCATTCTAAATCTTTTTTTATTGACATACATCCACTTTATCTAATTAACTAGCTGGCCACAAACCACTCCACCATTTCTTAATAGCACACCTTAAAGCCTCCCTACGATTCTCAGGGACATAAGCGCAACAACCTATACTACAGTCACTGTTTTTCCAACAACTTTGTGGTCTGTATTTTTTAACCATTCAACTAATTTATTTATTATTTTTCTCTTTAATTTTATTTAATTCTTTGGGGTTATTTTTGTAATACCTAATGATCAATTTTCTAGAATACAAACGAAATCTTGTAATAATAGAGCCTGCTATTATTAATAATAAACCAGGTATCCAATTAATAAATATAATATAAACCAAACCAAGTAAAATTAATACGCCAGTAATTATTCCTAACAATTTATCTGGTCCCAATGGTATAGAATGTATTACAATTGACGATGACCATAGCCAAATGGCAATTTTCCAATCTATGAAGGATAAAACTATTGCAGCAATGAATAGTGTACTACTTATTATTTCTAATAATTTCATATATCCAACTTACTAATTATCTATTTTTTCGCAAAGTGTATAATCGTTTTCTTTCTCACATTGAATAAGTGTTTTTTTATACGAAGATGCGCAACATAATGCCTCATCTTCTTTCCTAATTGGTTCTTCAATCACTACTTTCCCATCCTTAATTTTATCAGGTTCATATACACTAGCATCATCGCCATCATACTGATAGTATACTTTATCATTCTCAAAAAATAAAACATAACGAGGATGACAACTTCCACAACCTTCATTAACTACTTCGACTAAATAATCAGTTACACCATCCCCAGTAACATCTACAACATTAATATCGTCTACCCAATAAGAAGAAGCTGATATATAATTACATATTTTTTCTGATAGAAGCGGGTCGCATTCCTCCTCATAATTATCATCATTCAAGGTGTGTTTCTTTGAATCATCATTATTTTCTACTTGTTTATCATTCAAAAAATTAAATACACCAAAACCCATGACTACAAGTAGAAAGATTAATAATGGTAGAATGGGTTTTTTCATATACCTAGCTTACTAATTATTTTTTAAGCTTATATTTATCAGGATTAGTTCTCCTATCTATATCTAGTAGTAGTACGAAGAACTCAACTAGATTTTTATACTCTTTTTCCTTACTATCCTTGCTCATATAGTTAATACTTTCTTGGAAAATACTTTTTTCCAGCTTGCCACAAGTATTTATCAATTTGTTTCAAATCAAATTCTTCCAAATTATAATAGTCCCTAAACTTTCCCAGTATTTCCCTAAATTTTGGATAAACCTTCAAATCTTCAGTACTAAAATCATCAAAATTATCTTGTTTTTTAAAGTACACCAACATTTTTTCAACATAAGAATCATATATAGGATATACTTCCGGTTTATGATGACTACAGTATTTAGTTGCAAATGAATAAAAATTCTTTATTTTATTACCGGCCATTTCTACCTTTGCAATCCTATTAACAAGTTCTAAGTCTTCCTTGGAAAGATCATCATCAATATTTAAATTAACAATATGCTTAGCCACTGTGAATGGTGAAAATATGTTTGTGCTATAAAAATCATTTAATGAACACACCTTGATTAAAACATTTTCTATAAGTTTATTGTCCGGGTAAGTTTCTGTAAACAATTTTCTCAAACTACTTTCTTGTAGTACATAATTTTCCAATGAATCCCATAGCTTTAGATAGTTTTCAACCTCTAACTTTGATGGCTTTTCGTATATCACTCATTAGGTCTAAATAGAAGCTTATGTTATTCATGGTCGCTAGACGCGTTCCTAGCGTCTCCTGCGTCTTGAATAGATGATGCATGTAAGCCAATGAATACTTACCGAATCGTCCATTTGCTAATAGCGTTTTGTCGTTAGCAAATCTAGCATTCGTTATATTGATGGTCTCGTAAAACCCATCTCCTAGACCCTTTTTCCTCCTCACATAGAGCTTCCCATGTCTAGCTTCTCTAGTAGGAATCACACAGTCAAACATATCAATACCTCGTTTAACAGCTTCTACTATATTTTCTGGATAACCAACTCCCATTAAATAGCGCGGCTTATCTTCTGGCAAAGCTGGCACTGTATAATCCAATACCTGATACATAGTTTTAGTAGGCTCTCCCACTGCCAAACCACCAACCGCAAAACCATCAAACTCCATGGCTGTCAATTCCTCGGCAGACCTAAGTCTAAGATCTTTAAAATCTGCCCCTTGCACAATAGCAAACATTAATTGTTTTTTAATGTCGGCTGATTTTTTATTTAATTTGTTTTTATATTCTAAAGATATCTTTGCCCAACGAGTAGTTCGCTCCAAAGCCTCTGTGGCTTTTTTCTTGGTGCTGGGCAATCCTACACATTCATCTAGCACCATCATAATGTCACTACCTAAAGTAACTTGGATATCAACTACCTTTTTAGGATTGAGAATATGTTTAGAACCATCAATGTGAGATTGAAACTCAATATCATCTCCTTTTATCTTTCGTAGGTTCGCTAAAGAAAAAACCTGATAACCGCCACTGTCGGTCAATAGAGGTAAATCACTATCCATAAAATTATGCAGGTTGCCAAATTTCTTAATAATATCCACACCGGGCTTAAGATAATTATGATAAGTATTGGACAAAATAATTTGTGCTCCCAAATCTTTAACCTCTTGAACAGTCATGCTCTTAATAGCTGCCTTAGTAGCTATAGGCATAAAAAAAGGAGTATCAATACTACCATGAGCAGTACTCAATACTCCCAATCTACTATTGGATTTTTTTGATTGTTTCTTTAACTTAAACATATTTACTCTACTATTCCAACTGGCTCATCTGAGTCAACCACTACATCTGAAGTTTTAATAGGTTTAGATCGAACAATAACTTCTTCCAATCCAACAGCTACTACTGTAGTAGTGTTAAATAAAGTCATTGTCTCTCCTTGATTATCTTTGTTTGGTTCTAATTCAATAATAAAGGTAGCAGTAAGTGGCCAGATATAATCACCAAATTCTGATAGACTCCAGGAAAGTGTTCTGGCCTCTTCATCAAAATTCAACACACCTTCTTGAACATCTGTTTCACTGATAAAAGATACTTCTGGTGGTAAGGTGGTGTTTATATTAACAGTATCAAATTCTCCAGTAACATCATTTAAAGACCAGACTGCCAAATATTGTGTTGATTCACCAACCTGTGGCGGCAATAAACCAGAGCCAACTCTACGTCCACCTAAATCCCAATAGATACCATTATTAAAAGCTAGACTCTCACCAACCGTTAAAACAATAGGTGAACTTACTTGTTCCCACTCACTTAGTCCCTGAATATTTACTTTAATTATGTTTTCTACAGCTCTCTCGGCCTGAGGCTCTTCAACTACCTCTACTTGCCAAGTAAAAGTTTTAGTCTCTCCAGCTGACCAATTAAGCAACTCTTCATTTTCTGTACTAGTCCAAATAATATTAGACTCCTGATAAACTCCTATCGTTTCTAGGCTGTCCCAATCTAACACACCACCATCCAACAAAGCTGTTATCTTTGTGTCTGACACATCAGTATCACTAGTATTGGTTATTTCCAATTGATAACGTAGATCATCTCCCCAATTAACTGATTGATTATTACTATTTCCATTTATTTCCAAATTAACATCAAATTGTGGATTGACAACTACAATATTCTTCTCCGTTCTAGCTAAACGACGGAAATTTTCGTTGAACATGTTACCCACTTCAACCACCAATGATTGCTCTGCTTTACTATCAGCTGCAAAAACTCCATTAATAATTATTGTTCTCTCTTCTTCTGGTGATAAGTTGAAAACTAAATACCCATCCTTTTGTATCATTCCCAATTCTTCTTCTGCTACTTCTTCCTCGGTTTCCTCATCTTCTTCATCAGCTGGCACATCCTCTATTATATCTAGATCATCTGGATAAAGAATGTCTACATATAAATCACTTAACTCTTCTTCTGTAAGATTGCGTAAGGTAATTCTCATCTCTTGCTCACTCTCAACCAAAGTCTTGTCGATAGCCTCCACTAACACATCTATCTTACTATCTTCTACCTTAGTTTTTATTGTCATGTTTCCTTGAAAATCAGAGTTAAAATTCTCTGGTTGATAACCAAGACTAAACATGGCTGATAGCTCCTCATCTTTTGGACCCACTAATTGTCCTTTTATTTCTAAATTCTGCTCGTGCCCTGGCTGCAAATCTGCTATTTCCCAAGTAGTTGCGTTGGCATCACTGGGCTCAAGACTAGCTTCATCAAAATAGAATCCATCTGGCCATTGCACACTAAGCTTCATGTTTGTCAGTGCCACTGAATCCAAATTCTTATATTCTACAAAATAACTAATCTGATCACCGGATACTATTTTATTTGGACCAGTCACCAAAAATTCTAAACTATTATCTATCACTACTGGTGCCTGTCGATTCCAATATATCAGTCCAGCTACAGCTGCTGCAAAAAGTAAAAATAAAAACCACAAGCAACCGCCTTTGCTCTTTGGCGCTTTTTTAAAAGTACGATACTCCTGTGGTACCTCTCTCCTCTTTTTCTTTTTAAGTGTCGGGGCTGAATAAGATTTTTTTCTAACTGGAGATTTCCTAGCAGCGTCCAAACTTCTTTTGACTAGTTTAGCCATATAAAAATAATTTTAATGCTTGAGATGGTCTCTCATACACAGATTGATAAAATAGCTGTGATATTTTAAGCCACTCTCTATTTAATTCTTTACTGATGGTCAAATTGTTTAAATCTGGCCAATCAACTTTTATTATATATTTCAAAAAATCTACTAATTCTCTATTGATAATAACACCTTGATTTGAGCTATGTTCTCTACATATTATACCACGACCTGGTAAATACTTGCCAAAAGTAATTTCTTTATCACAAATTTGACAATTATCTAGTTGTGGCTGCCAACCTGACAAACTAAGGTATTTCCACAAAAATATTCTGACAAACAACATTTTATTTTCCTGATCCATGTCCTGATTATCCAGGGCAGTCAGCAAATCTTCTAATAATTTAAACTCCAATTGGCTATAACCACCACCCTCCTGATTGAGAAAAAGTTCAATTACTGATGAAGCTAAAGACATATTTTTCAAATCTGTCCGGATGTTCGTATAATCATTAATGACAGCGGCGCCGGCCATATGATCCATCTTACCACGACCAATCATTATCCTAACCTTACTAAAGGGTAATAGGTGTCCAGATAATTTATTACCTGGCTTGGCGGCTGACTTAAGCACTGCCTTAATGATGCCCTCGTGTGGAGTAAATAAATAATAAAGTCTATCAGCCTCTCGCCATGGTCTAGTTTTTAAAACAAATGCTTCCGTCTTAAAAGACATCTTATAATTTTAATCCTAAAGTAATTTCTTCACCGTTTATTTTTGCTTGTTTGTTAGCATCTGGATTATCATCTGTTTCTACTAAATCACCAGCTGATGTACCTACTATCAACTCATCTTTATATTTAACAACAACTGATCTTAAATAATCAGATTTAGTATTATATGTTTCTACTGGATTATCACTTGGTTTTAACCCACTATCTTTTCTTAGAGCATTGATGAATCTAATCAACTCCCTAACTACACCCTTTTCTTTAAGATCATCTGTTAGATTTGTATCCAAAGAAATTTTTGCTAGGGCAAACCCTGAATCGTCCACTATCCAACCCTCCCCTTCGTTTATCTTGTCCACTGTTTCAACATTTTCAACATTTAACTCATCTTCTAATATATCAACATAATTTTTTCCTACCTTAGTATCTTTACCTAGATTTACCTGCAAAGTAGCCAATGGCTGTCTTACCTTCATCCCAGATTTGGCTCGTAAAGCATGACCTCTTTCAGCCACCTGCTTAATAACATCCATGTGATTTAAAATCTCTGTATCTACTAGTTTCTTATTTAGACTTGTCCAGGTTTCCAAATGAACTGATTCTTGATCATTATCAAATTCCTGATAAATAGTTTCGGCAGCCATTGGAGAGAATGGAGCCACAATCTTGGCTATCTCTTTAAGCACAAAGGCCAAAGTATCAATGGCCTGCTGATCACTAGCTTTAAATCTAGCTCGAGAACGTCTAATGTACCAAGTAGATAAGCCATCAACAAAATCCAATATCGGACGAGTAGCTTTGACTAAATTATAATCTTTCATGGCCTGTTCGACCTCCTGCTGCAACGAAACTAATTTACTGATTATCCATTTATCTAAATCATTATCTATTTTCTTTGGTTGAGCAGCCTTAACTTTGCTATCGCCTCCAAACATCAAATAAAAATTCAACACATTCTGTAGAATGCCAATATAACGTCGGTAGACAATCTGTAAATCTTTTTCTGTAAAAGCCAAGTTCTCAGCCAACATTACTGGTGAGGTAAGCAAGTACATTCTTAAAGCATCAGCACCATATTTTTCCATGACAACGTCAGGCTCTGGATAATTTTGCAATCGCTTGGCCATCTTCTTACCATCTTCAGCCAAAACAATGCCGTTAACAATACAGTTTTCAAAAGAATGACCTTCTTTTAGACCGCCAGCTATGACGTGCAGATAATAGAACCAAGTCCTGGTCTGATCAGCACCTTCAGCAATAAACTTAGCTGGAAATTTTTTATCAAAAGAATCTTTATTTTCAAAAGGATAATGAAATTGAGCATAGGGCATAGAACTAGATTCAAACCAACAATCCAACACATCCGGAATACGATGCATGCTGCCACCGCACTTACAATCAAAGGTTATTTTATCTACTATGTGTTTGTGTAGGTCGTCAACCTCAACCCCGCTTAGTTCTTTCAGTTCAACTATTGAGCCAACAACAACCCTTTCCTCACACTTATCACAATGCCAAAGAGGAATTACTGACCCCCAAAATCTTTGACGAGAGATAGACCAATCACGTGCCCCTTCTAGCCATTTACCAAAACGACCCGCTTTGATGTGTCCGGGAATCCAATTTATCTTCTTGGCGCTCTTTAATAGCTGTGGTTTTATTTTAGTAACATTTACAAACCAAGATGAAGTAGCATAATTAAGCAGTGGAGTATCACAACGCCAGCAATGCGGATAGCTATGCTCATATTTCTCTTTAGCAAAAAGAAGTCCTTTACCAGCTAGATATTTTATAATGGCTATGTCCGTAGTCTGATGATCATCCTTTGGTTTAACATTCATCCCAGTAAAATCCTTGGCCTCATCTCTAATGGTACCATCCATATCAACGTGCTGAATAAAAGGAAAGTTCTTTTCCTTGCCCAAATTCATATCATCCTCACCAAAGGCTGGTGCCATATGAACCACACCAGTACCTTCTTCGGTGGTCACAAAATCAGCATGATAAATCTGCCAACCATTGTCTCTATTTTCTAAATTCTTATCATTATAGTAATAATCAAATAGTGGTTTGTATTTTTTACCCACCAAATCTTTTCCCTTAATAGTCTCTAATACTTTTGGATTCTCTCCAAATTCTTTATGATAATTTTTGACAAGTTCTGGAGATAAAATATATTTTCCACCTTCGACCTCTACTTTTACATACTCAATATCATTACCTACAGCCAAAGCTACATTACCAATCAATGTCCATGGAGTAGTAGTCCATGCCAGAACATATGTACCTGGTTCATCTTCTAGCTCAAACTTGGCAGTGACAGATAAATCTTTAATGTCTTTATAACCCTCGGTCACTTCTGATTGTGAAAGGGTAGTTTCACAACGAGGACAAATATGCATAGAACGATAATCCTCATATATAAGCCCCTTGTCCCAAAGAGTTTTAAAAACCCACCAGATAGTTTCCATATAATCCTTATCCATGGTCTTGTAAGGATTTTCCATATCAGCCCAACGACCAAGACGACGAATGGTGCCCTTCCAGATATCAGCATAATCCAATACTCTAGCTCGACAATCATTATTAAACTTATCAATGCCGTATTTTTCAATTTCTTTTTTAGTCCCAAAACCTAAATCTTTCTCAACTATATTCTCAATTGGCAAACCGTGCACATCCCAACCCCAGCGTCTTTCTACCTTATATCCTTGCATGGTCCAAAAACGAGGTACCACATCTTTCATGATACTACCCACTAAATGACCATAGTGAGGTGTACCGGTAGCAAAAGGCGGTCCATCATAAAAAAGATAGTCACCTTGCGGAGCATCCTTATCTATAGATTTCTGGAAAGTATTGTTTTTATCCCAAAAATCTAATATTTCTTCTTCTTTTTTCTTAAAATCAACCATCTTTAAATAATTTAAGTGAGTTTGGTTATTCTAACCCAAAAATACTGCTTTGACAATATTCCCTAGAAAAATAAGGAATAAAGATATTGCCAGAGAGATTTCGTGGCTGGTTTACGCCCCCGCGTACTATAAACCTTAGTTTTTTTACGATTGAGGCTAAAAAATTTACTGCCTTTCTTTTTCATAATTTTATTTTAACTAAACATATATATAAACCCTCCAACCCCCAAGCATGGACGGGGGTCGAGGGATTTATAACGACTTTTTGATTTCGTCGATAGTAAACCTCTTCTTTGCTTGGAGATACTCAATTTTCTTCAACTTCTTGATGGCTTTATCTGCATCATAAAGACGATAACCGCCCTGTGAGCGCCCATCTTCCGGTAAAAGACCTTCCCGTGTGTAAAAATTGATTGTGGATGGCAAAACCGAGAACATTTTGGCTAGTTCTCCGATTTTGATTAGTTTTCTCCCCTTTAATACTATCGGCATAAATACGCTATATATTATAAACCATAAAGTAGAAAGTGTAAAGTAATCCTCGATACTTTATAGTTAGGGTAAAATAAAAAAGGCCTCTTGGTATAGAGGCCCTGAATTTGTTTATCCAACAACTGCGAATTCACAGCCATTCTGTTTTCTTCTCATGCCCTTACCAGGACACCATCTCCGGTAGCTCCGGTAAGCATAAACTGGAAAACACTCTAAAGTGCCGCCCTCGACTAATTGACGCAAAACGTTCTTCACTCTCTTTTTGCCAATACTCTTCTCAGCAAAATCTTTCCTGATAATTGTAAAAATATCAACCGCTGAAAAGCGTTGCCCGGAGGCAAATTTTCTCTTGACCACTCTTTTGATGACGGACAAGTCATCGGTCTGTGGTTTGCTGAATCGCTTCAAAAATGCCATGTGGGCACCTCCTGATCGGGTTTAATATTTGAGGTTAAAAGGTCAAAACATTTTTAGATTACTCATATTTAACCACCCTGTCAAGCAAAAAACTCCAGGCTACAGCCTAGGGAATATTAATTCCTATTTACTAATTTTATTTTCCTTTGGGTAATGTAAAACAAAATGTTGACCCCTTACCTTCTTTTGAGTCGAAGGAAATATTACCACCATGAGCCTCAATAATTGCCCTAGCAATATATAAACCTAGACCAGTTCCCTCCCTGTCTTTCAAACCTACATTGTCGGCTCTAAAAAATTTGGTAAATACTTGTTTGTGCTGATACTTGGGAATACCGATGCCGTCATCTTTAATACAAAACATATATGAATCCCTCTGCTCTTTACTACAGCTTATTTCCACTATACCACCCCTTTTAGAATATTTTACGGCATTTGATAATAAATTATACAACACTTGTATCATTTTTGCCTTGTCGATAAATAAAACATCCTTCTTTGGTGTACAACCCTTAAAAACTACTTTAACACCCTTTTCTTTTATCAAATGATCTATGTCATCTAAAACAGATTTAACAACAACGTAAAGATCAGTTTTAGCTTTTTTTATTCCAAACTTTTCGTCACTATCAATATGAGACACATCTAATAGGTCATCAACTAAACTTATAATTCTTTTATTACTATCATAAATCTGCTGAGCATAACTAACTTGTGTTTTGTCTAATTTGCTGGTTTTTTGTTTTAACAAAAGTTCCGCAAACCACCTAATACCACTCAAGGGTGTTCTTAATTGATGTGACGCTATAGAGACAAATTCGGATTTTAGTTTATCAATGGTAGTAAACTTTGTAATATCACGGAAAGTAACAATGTATCCAAATAACTCCCCTTGTTCATCTTTTAACTCGGCTATATCAAACACAACGGGTATCTTATGGCCCATCTTATTTACCAATGTAATATTAAAAGCATCCATTCGTAAGGTAGCTTGATCTGATTTCTTAAGTTTACCAATAGCTTCTTCAATAAGATTGTTCTCTACTAACTCATCTTGATAAACAAATTTTAAAAATCTACCATACTTCTTGCCTATCACTGTCTTGGGCGAATGTCTAAATATTTGTGCTGCAAATTCATTAAATAAGGTAATGTTATTATCCTTGTCTATAGCAAATACACCTTCTGCAATATTATCAAGTATGGTATTTAGCTCATTTTTTTGTTTACTGATATTTACCAAATACTCAACTCTTTCCTTCTCTAATTCTTTTTTTGTGGTAATATCTACAAAAGTTATAGATACATAATCTAACGCTTTATCAACTAAAACAGGAGTGGCATCAACATTAACCCATGTAATATATTTTCTATCTTTCCTACGAATTCCTACAATATAATTTTTAAATGCTTTTTTTGAAGAAACTACTTTATTTACTGGATATTCTGTAAGTGGCATATCTGTACCATCTTCTCTGACAAATTTCCATGAAGAATCAATTGCAATTTTACCCTGCATCTGATCAACACTTAAACCC
This sequence comes from Candidatus Parcubacteria bacterium, assembly GCA_018669975.1. Lineage (GTDB taxonomy): Bacteria > Patescibacteriota > Patescibacteriia > UBA1558 > GWA2-36-10 > JABHSK01. The sequence goes on along the minus strand of JABHSK010000005.1, from coordinate 17,913 downwards.
AGAATTTTACTCGCCGCCAAGTTAGAAAATAATAATTTTGTATCAGCTCCATGAAGAATAAGACCCGTGTCTATATTATCTGCTAAAATCTTGTATTTTTTTTCACTTTCTTTGATTTCTTTTTCAACTCTCTTTTTTGCGGTAATATCATGAGCAAAAGCCATGATCGCTTTCTTGCCTTTGTAATTTATCAACGTAGAGGCAATCTCAACATCCAAAATCTTGTCTTTCATTGGCCCCTTAAAAAGCATCTTAATATCATAGGTAGGCGGAATCTTTCTGCCTAGTAAACGAGCTGCGTATAATTTCATTACTTTTACCCGATATTCTGGAGCTATAAATTTTACAAACGGCTTACCTAAATAATCTTTACCTAAAAAATTTCTCACATAATCTGTACCGTAGACAATCTTACCGTTCTGAATAATGATAATTCCGGTAATGTTCTTTTCAAATAATGCACCAATATCTTTTAATAAGGCCTCTGAAGTTTTAACATCCTCTTTTAAATTAGTACAACCTGTTACGTCATCAAAAGTAACAATTAATTCTTTCTTATCCTGGCTCTTAACTAAATTATAGTTTACTGCAACAGTAAGTTTCTTTTTGCTCTTGGTGACTATTTCAATAGCCCCCAGTTCACCAAACTTTGGTAACTTACCAGCTAAGATCCGCTTAATTTTTTTTATAACATTAGACCCACTCTTTGTTTTGAAAAGTTTTAGTGAGGTAATCTTTTTGGCCTCTAGATCTTTGTTTGTATATTTTGTTAATTTTCTAAACGTTTCAGAGCTAACTAAAACCGAGCCATTGGAATCCAATACAATTAAGTGGCTCGGAAAATGGTTAAAAAGATTTTTATATTCTTTATTTTTATTCTGAGATGCTGCCATGTTTTAAGACAAATATTTTTTTACTTTGGCTACAAAATTTTCTAAATCAATTCGCGCTTTAACAACATAATCTACTGCGCCTAATTGTTTTCCCTTTTCTATGTCCTCTTCTTGACCCAGATTACTTAGAATGATAACTGGAATATCCTTTGTCTCTGGCTGACCTTTTAAAATTTCCAACAAGGAAAAACCATCCATCTTGGGTAACATTATATCAAGTAAAATGACATCTGGTTTTTGAGAGTTGATCATATCCAAGGCTGCTTTACCATCATAGGCTGTAATAAATTTAATATCCTCTTCTGTTAAAGCAGCTTGCAATGCTTTTGATAGGGACACCTCATCTTCTACGATTATGACTTTTTTCTCTTTGTTCATAATTTTAGAGCTAAATATTAATTCTTTTATACTAAATATTTTTTTATCTTATCTATGACATCCTCCAGATCAACAGTGGCTTTAACTGTGTAATCAACAATGCCCAGCTCCACTGCTTTGGCTATACTGTCTTCTTGACCAAGATTACTCAAAACAATAACTGGAATATCTTTTGTCTCTGCTTGATCTTTTAAAATTTTTAACAAAGCAAAACCATCTAACTTTGGCAACATAAGATCAAGTAAAATCAAATCTGGTTTTTGAGAGTTGATCATATCCAAGGCCTCTTTACCATCATAGGCAGCTAGAAAACCTATGTTGTTTTCTACTAAAGAGGCTTGTAGCGCCTTTGATAAGGCTACCTCGTCTTCCACAATTATGACTTTTTTTTCATTGTTCATAATCTTAGAGTTAAAAACTATTATTGCCTATACTATAACATATAATCTAAAATGCTAGAAGAAGGCTATTAATCAAAAAACCCCGCGCCAAATGGCACGGGGCATAATTTTTTATAGTGTTATCGTAAACTATTTATCCTATTTATCTCCGTAATTATCTCTGAGTCGGCGCCTATATCTTCAATGGCCATGACCCTATCTCTATTAATCTGTAATGGGCCTTCTGGTTTATGTAATTCTTGTCCACGTTTTATTAAAACTGGCACATTAATTACTTGTGGTTCGCCACCCTCTTCCTCAGCGGGTATTGTCTGTTGTTGGGTCTGTATATAGTACACGTCATCCAAATAGACATTCATACTATCCTCTTTCATTACCTTGGCATAATATATCAAACCATTATCTAGAGACACAGCTTTGAATGTAGGTTCCCCTTTTACGACAGTTTTAGTGGTGCGTAAAGAAAAAATAGATATGGCTGCTAAAATAATCACTACTACTAACAAGGTAGAAAAAATCAAACCTTTATTGTTAATACCAGATTTTGGGTTTTGAGAAACAAACTGTTCAAATTCTAACAAATCTTCTTCGTCTCTCTTTTTAACACGTGGTTTAGCTGCTGGTTTCTTGGCAGCGGTAGTTTTTCTTGTGGTAGGCATAAATTTAATACGTTAATTTTGTGTCTACATAATAACAATTAATTTTAATAAAGTAAAGAAGGTCAATTTTACAAATTTTTTCGTATATATTATGATAACAACTAGTTAAATATTCACAAATAAATATGAAAAGCGATTTCGACAAAAATTTTTATTTGTTCTTTTTGACGAGAATAAAAGGCATCAGCGATGCCTCTATCTGGAATTTTATCCAGGCTGACTCTGATAAACAAGGTAGGGTATCACAAATTATTAGCGAGAAAGAAAAAGATAAGCGTTTTCTGCAAAATTCTAAGTCTGAATTTAAAAAAATACAGGAAAACTATATCAGCATATTAGATGATGAATATCCCGCTCTACTGAAGACCATCTATGACCCACCACTATTTTTGTTCTATCGTGGTAATATAAAGTTACTACAAAACAAAAATCTTTTAACCATGGTCGGTTCGCGTACCCTAACCACTTACCATCAAACCAACGCTATTAAAATAGTTGGTGATCTGGCCAATACTGATCTAAACATAGTCAGTGGCTTGGCCATAGGCATGGATTCAGTTGGCCATCAAGCTGCCCTAGATAATAAATTACCCACTATAGCTGTACTAGGCTCTGGGTTGCACAAAAATGTACTCTATCCCCAAAGCAATATTAAGCTAGCTCAAGAGATCATCAATGAAGGTGGCTTACTATTATCCGAGTACCCTGAATATAGTCGCCCTCAACTACACTATTTTCCTAAACGTAATCGTATCTTGGCTGGCCTATCTAAAGCTACTGTAGTTATATCTGGTGCCCTTAAATCAGGCACACTAATTACCGCTCAGGTGGCTCTAGATGAGGGTCGAGACATATATGCTTTGCCTGGTAATATAAATCTCCGACTAAGTCAGGGACCAAACTCACTGATAGCCAATGGCGCTAACATACTAGCAGATGCTGGGGACATCTTAAAAACTTATTCTCTAAAAAAGTCTTCTTCAAAAAATAAAGTTGTTTTTAAAAATAAAAATCATGCTAAAATTTACACTCTATTACAAACAGAACCTATGAACTTGGAACAATTGCGTCAACAATTACAAGTGCCTTTGAATTCTGTAAGTATCATAATCTCAGAATTAGAAATTCGAGGCCTTGTTAAAACTAATCAATTTAACCAAGTGGAAATAATATGAATTTAAATACTAATAATATATCTGTGGGGAGAAAAATTATTTTAATGCAGATAATTTTTGTAACCTCCATAATACTAGCTAATATAGTAGGTATTAAAATAATAAATGTATTTTCTCTAAACGTATCGATGGGCATCTGGCTAATACCAATTACATTTTTAATTACTGATGTATTGGCTGAGGTTAAGGGTAGAAAATTTGTCAGCAACTTAATTTGGTCTACAGCCATTGCTTTAATCTTCAGTTTCCTATTTATACAACTAAGCATACTAATCGCACCAGCCGAAAGATTTGCAGAAAATAATCCAGCCTTTGTGACAATCTTCAAAAATAGCTCTCGTATGTTTATAGCCTCTGTGATTGCCTTTATCATTTCACAATTTCACGATATTTGGGCTTTTGAATTTTGGAAGAAAAAAACCAAAGGTAAATATCTCTGGCTACGTAATAATCTATCAACTATAGTTAGTCAATTTATCGACACTACTATTTTTATATTTATAGCTTTCTATCAAATGACGCCAAAGTTTGATTTTGCCTTTATGTGGCAATTGATCCTGCCCTACTACACTCTCAAAGTTATTTTGGCAATAATCGATACACCATTTGCTTACCTAGGAATCAGGTGGTTAAAAGGAAAAGAAGATGCTTAATAAAACATACCAACAAGACATTAAATTTTTGGAATCGCTAAGTAATATTCCAAAACAACAGTACATGTTAGGCCTTGATGACCGCAGTGTTTATTTGATTCGCTTAAAAAACTTTCTCCAACTACTGGGTAATCCTCAGGACAAATTAAAAATAATTCATATAGCTGGCACCAGTGGTAAAGGAACTACTGTTAAATTATTAGAAAGCCTAATGGCTGACTCTGGATTAAAGACTGGTAGCTACACCTCCCCTTTTGCCACCACCAGCATAGAAAAATTGAGTATCAATAATAAATTGATATCTCCAGGCGAATTAAATCAAATTTTAGAAAAACAAATCAAGCCCGCTTTAGATAAATATGTCACTGAATTTCCCACTGAATCAATTTCATACTTTGAAACTTTTCTAGCCATTGGCTTGCTGTGGTTTGTAAAAAATAAATGCGACTGGGTAATACTAGAAGCTGGTTTGGGTGGCACACATGATGCTACTAATGTGATAACTAAACCAAAAGTCACCACTATCACGAATATTGGCTTGGACCACACTGAGATTCTAGGCGACACTAAAGAAAAAATTGCCAGAGATAAAGCCGGTATCATCAAACGCAATAGTATATTTTTAACTGGTGAAAAAAATAAAAAATTACTAAAGATTTTTAAAACAGTTTGCAGAAAAAAACGAGCCTGGTTAATGAAGACTGAAAATTTAACTAAACAATACCAAACTGATAATTATTTCCAAACTAAAAAACAAACTGGCAATCTAAACTTGGCACTCAACATTTTAAATGCCATTAAGGTTACCCCAAAAAATACTCAGCAACTATTAGACAATTTTAGTTTAATCTGTAGACAAGAAATTATACAAAAAAACCCCTTGGTAATACTAGATGGTTCGCATAATCCAGACAAGCTAGGCAATGTAGTTGATTTCTTAAAAAATCAAAAATATAATAAATTACATTTGGTGTTGGGGTTTACCAATGAAAAAAATTATCGACCAGCTTTGAAAAAATTATTACCCTTGGCTAGCAATGTATATCTAACTAGATTTTTGATTACTTTCCGTAAAACAGCCGACTTAAGAAAATTGTACAAAACAAGTATTAAAATATCGCCAAAAACCCCTATTAAAGTGCTTAATGATCCTTGGCAGGCATTAGACCAGGCTATGAAAAAAGCTGGCAAAAAAGACCTAGTGTTAATCACCGGCTCATTCTTCCTGTGTGGTGAATTGCGTACTAAATGGATAACAGAAAAAGATATCGTCAAGAAGCTTAGACTTGACAATAAATTATAATTATCCTATAGTCCGAACTATTGTGTAATTAATTTTTACTATATATGTCAAAACTAGTAATCGTTGAGTCCCCAACTAAGGCTAAAACCATTAAAGGCTTTTTGGGTAAAGAGTACAAAGTGGAATCATCATTTGGACACGTTAGAGATTTGCCAAAAAGCAAACTCGGTGTTGATGTGGATGATAATTTTGAGCCTACCTATGAAGTTCCAGCTAGAGCCAAAAAAACAGTCACTAAATTAAAAAAGTTAGCTAAAGATGCTGAGGTGGTTTACTTCGCAACTGATGAAGACCGTGAAGGAGAAGCTATTAGCTGGCACCTATACAATTTGTTGGATTTACCAGCTAAAAAAGAAAGGCGTATTGCTTTTCATGAAATTACCAAACAAGCAATTACCAATGCCTTGGATAATCCACGCAAACTAGATAATAACCTAGTAGACGCCCAACAAGCGCGTCGTGTTTTGGATCGCTTAGTTGGTTATAAATTATCCCCTCTACTTTGGAAAAAAATTGCTAGAGGTCTTTCTGCTGGTCGCGTACAATCTGTAGCTGTGCGTTTGATTGTAGAAAGAGAAGAAGAAATCAGAGCATTTAAACCTGAAGAATACTGGACAGTTGAGGGTGAGGCTCAAAAAGGTGATGCTGAAGCATTTGAATTATCCTTACACAAAGAAAATAACAAGCCTCTAGGCAAGTTTGATATTGATGAGTCAAAAGCCAAGCAAGCCGTCAAAGATATTGAGCCAGCTACTTTATTGGTATCCAATATCAAAGCTAGGGAAAACAAAAAAACTCCCCTACCTCCTTTTATGACCTCTACTCTACAGCAAGACGCTCACCGTCGCTTTGGTTATAGCGCTAAACAAATTATGATGCTTGCTCAACAATTATATGAGGGTATCAAATTGGGTGACAAGGGTAATCATGGTTTGATTACTTATATGAGAACTGACTCCCTTAACCTATCACAAGATTTTGTTGATAATACAATAACTTATGTGACTGATAAATTCGGTAAAGAATATATTAATGAGGGTGGTCGTGTTTTTAAGAAAAAATCAAAATTATCTCAAGAAGCCCATGAGGCCATCCGTCCAACTGACGTCACTAATGATCCTGAATCTGTTAAAGAGTTTTTGGATAGTAAACAATTCAAACTATACAGCTTAATCTGGCAAAGAGCCGTAGCTTCACAGATGTCCGAATATATTACCGAAACTACTTCTGTGGGTATTGAAGCTAAAGATACTAACTGGCTATTAAAGGCTGTTGGTAGCGTGATTAAATTTGATGGTTGGCACAAAGTATATAAAACCAACGCTCAGGAAAATGAATTACCAGAACTTAAAGAGGGTGATGAATTAAATTTGAAAAAATTAGAATCATTACAACACTTTACTAAACCACCAGCAAGATATTCTGAAGCCGGTTTGGTCAAAGCTATGGAGTCTCTAGGCATCGGCAGACCGTCTACCTACGCACCAACTATCGCCACTGTCGTAGACAGACAATACGTCACCAAAGAAGAAAAAAGATTAGCTCCAACTGAAATGGGTGAAATAGTTAATAAATTATTAGTAGAGCATTTCCATGACATTGTTAGTTACAATTTTACTGCCCAAATGGAAGATGATCTAGATTCTATTGCTCATGGTAAAAAAGAATGGCGTCCAGTTATCTCTGAATTCTACAAACCATTTGCAAAAAATTTGGAAAAGAAAGAAAAAGAATTAGATAAGAAAAAGCTAACTGAAGAAAAAACTGACGAGGTTTGTGAAAAATGTAGCAATCCAATGATTATCAAACTTGGTCGCTTTGGAAAATTTCTAGCTTGTACAAACTACCCAGATTGTAAAAACACCAAACCCATCAACAGTGATGGTGAGCCAGAAGAGCCAGAGACCACTGATGAGAAGTGCCCGAATTGTGAAAAACCAATGATCGTCAAAACTGGTCGCTTTGGAAAATTTCTAGCTTGCGGTGATTATCCGAAATGTAAAACTACCAAAAATATAGATAAAGGCACTGGTGTAAAATGTCCGAAATGTAGCGAAGGAGAAATGGTAGTTAAGCGCAGCAAACGAGGCCGAATGTTCTATGGTTGTAATAAATATCCCGACTGCGAACATTTGACTTGGTCTAAACCCACTGGTGAATACTGCCCTGACTGTAAACAACTATTGGTCCAGGCAAATAAAACAACCGTCAAATGTGAATCCTGCGATTTTAGCAAAAAGGTAGATCCCGCTGACCTAACTGAAGATTAAATATAAAAACCTCGCCTTTGGCGAGGTTTTTTAATACCCTTGCAATTTAATACAGTAAATACTACTATTAATAATGCACTATACAGACATATGAAAACTTTTGAAGATTTGAAAAGAATATTATCTCTAGATTACCCTGATGAAGACATCAATGTGGTCATTAAGGCTTTTCATTTTGCCTCAGAAGCACACCGTGGACAAAAAAGAAACACCAGCGAAGACTACATCTATCATTCCATCGCTACTGCCTATAATCTAGCTAAAATGCACATGGACATTCCTTCCATCGCTGCTGGATTGCTCCACGATGTACCAGAAGATACTGATTTTACTTTTGAGGATGTTAAAAATAATTTTGGTAATGACATTCATTATCTGGTAAAGGGCGTTACTAAATTGGGTACTCTAAAATACAGAGGCTTAGAAAGATACGCTGAAAATCTACGTAAGATGTTTTTATATATGTCAAAAGATTTACGTATCATTATTATTAAACTAGCCGACCGTTTACATAACATGGAAACTCTAGAGGGTGTCCGTCCAGAAAAAAGACTCCGAATTGCTCAAGAAACTTTGGAGATATACGCACCACTGGCCAATCGCCTAGGAATGTTTCGTATAAAAACTAAATTGGAGGACCTGGCCTTTCCGTATGTTTATCCTGAAGAATACAAATGGGTAATGAACGATTTAGCTGATCGTCTTAAATCTGAAGAAAAATATATTGAAAAGCTAAGAAAAATTACCCAAAAAATGCTGGTCAAAAATAATGTCGAGTATTTACAGATGAAGAGCCGTATTAAGAGTATTTATAGTATTTATAAAAAATTACTGCGCAAAGGAAAAGACATAAATAAATTATATGATTTAATTGCCTTAAGAATAATCGTAGACGACATAGCTGATTGCTATAGTGTGCTAGGTATTATTCATAAAAGATGGGCTCCTTTAAAAGGTCGCGTAAAAGACTTTATAGCCCAACCAAAACCCAATGGTTACCAATCACTACACACTTCTGTTTTTACTGATTTTGGTAAAGTAGCTGAAATACAAATTCGTACCAGACAGATGGACGAGGAAGCAGAATTTGGTGTAGCCGCTCACAGTCGTTATAAGGAAATTGGCATACTAGGAAAAAGAAAGCACCCGCCTAAATGGCTCCAGCATTTAATTGATATTCAAAAAACCATTACTGACAATACTGAGTTCATAAAACACGTCAAGAATGATTTATTCTTAAACCAAATATTTGTTTTTACACCTGATGGTGATGTAGTAGAATTACCTGAACGCGCTACCCCACTAGATTTTGCTTACTACATACACACTGACATTGGCAACCAATGTATTGGTGCCAAAGTTAACAGCCAAATAACATCACTCAACACACAATTAAAATCAGGTGATGTAATAGAAATAATGACCAACAAGAGCCGCAAGCATCCTAACCCAGATTGGCTCAACATAGTCGTCACTTCTATGGCTAAAAATAAAATTAAAAGCCAAATAAAAAAATAACCCCGCAGCTACGTCGGGGCTATTTTTTTATTCTAGTTTATCTAATATATTTTTTAATTCTGCGTGAGAGAAAAACTTAATTTTTATTTGTCCTCTTTCTCCTCGTTTTTGAATAGTCGTCTTGGCTCCTAAGTTCTTAGTAATTTTATCTTCCCATGAAGCTAACACAGGATCCCGCGGCTGTTTTTGTTTATCTTTGGCAGCAGTCTTTTTGGCTAACTCACCTAAATTACCAATACTCATACTTTCCTTGAGAACCTTTTTGAATATCTTTATTTGTTCTGCTTTAGTTGGAAAACTCAAAATATATTTGGCATGTGATAAGGTAATTTTACCTTCTTCTATAGCCTCTTTAACCACTACAGGTAATTTAAGAATGCGAATCATGTTGGAGACAGTAGACGGACTCTTGCCAACTTGCTCACCAATTTGATCATAGCTAAGCCCAAATTCTTCCATTAGACGTTTGTAACTATTAGCTGTTTCAACTGGATTTAAATCACGACGTTGAATATTTTCAATAATAGAAAGTTCTAATTTATCTCTATCACTTGCCTCTCTAATAATAATCGGCACCTCTGATAGATTTAATATCCCCGCTGCTTTGAGCCTTCTTTCGCCAGCTATCAATTGATAACCATCGGTTTCTTTGGTGACTACTAATGGTTGTAAAATACCATGCTGCTTGATAGACTCCGCTAATTCATCCAACTTGCCTCTATCAAAATGCGTACGTGGTTGCCAGGGATTTGAACTAATCTTATCAGGTGATACATAATGAATTTTTTTACCGGCTGTATCAAAATCATCATCAGAGCCTGTGAAACCACTAGCTCCTTCGATTGGTTTTTTATTGGGTATTAGAGAACCCAGTCCTTTTCCTAAAGCTGACATTTTTATTTTTATTTATAATTATTAACTAGTTGTTGTCAAAATAACTTCCTGCGCCAAACGCTTGTAAGCATTAGAGCCTACTGAATTGGCAGCATAATCCTTGAGCGGCATACCATGGGAAGGTGATTCCGCCACACGAACATTACGTGGAATTACACTTCGAAATATTTTAGCAGGGAAATGTTTATATAATTCATTAAAAACATCTGACGATAATTTATTACGACTGTCGTACATGGTCATAAGTGCTCCCAATACTTTCAAATCTGGTTGCAAATGTTTTTGGATTAACTCAATGGTATTTAAAAGTTGTGATAAACCTTCCAAAGCATAATATTCACACTGCACTGGAATTAATATCTCTCTAGCAGCCACTAAACCATTAATAGTCAACAAACCAAGTGACGGTGGATTATCTATTAGAATAAAATCGTAAAGATCTATCACTTCCTGCAAATTTTCCTGCAGTTTAAACTCCCGACTATCATGTTCTACTAAATCTATACTAGCACCAGCTAAATCAGGATTGGCTGGTAAGATATGTAAATTTGGCTGGTAAGATTTAATGACCTCAGTGATTCTAGTATTAGAATCTACCAAAACATCGTATATACTTTTATTTATATTTTTATAATCTAAACCTAGGCCAGATGAAGCATTGCCCTGCGGATCTACATCGACAATCAAAACTTTCTTGCCAAACTCAGCCAACCACGCAGCCAAATTGATGGTGGTGGTGGTTTTTCCTACGCCTCCTTTTTGATTAACTATCGCAATGATTCGCGCCATAAATAAAATTAAAAACTATACTAATTATACAGAATTAGAGCTAAATAAACAAATATGTTTAGTCTTTTTTCTTATACGCCCAAGATCCAACTACCCAGCCAGCAAAATATCCGAAAATTCCAGCTGATATTATCAGTGTTTTTGGCCAATATTGTAAATATGTATAACAATAGATTGCCACTGCTATCAAACCAATCGCCATGCCCTGCAAACGGTAGGACATTGTCCAATTTGATTTATCAGCGTTTCCTGATGTAGTAGCTGGCTTCATTTTGTTCTGTAAATTTTTTGGTGGGATATAGGGTTTATTATTCATATTTTTATTTAATTTTATAATTGTACTTGCCACTGTTTAATATACTCTTGGAATTCTCCCAACCTGTCTTCGGATACAGCCTTGTCAGATGGCAAGTCAACAGTTAAAGGATTTATCTTGGTACCACTTTTCACCATTTCAAAATGAAGATGAGGCCCAGTAGAAAATCCTGTGGAGCCAACAGCGCCAATGACATCACCCTGCTGCACCTGCTGTCCATATTTAACATATATTTTGCTCATATGAGCATAATTAGTGCTATATAGACTGTTGTGCCTGACGCTAACACGGTTGCCATAGCCACTGCTATTCCAACCAGCAGATGTCACCTGACCATCACCCACAGCTCGAATCGGTGTACCAGCTGCAGCGGCGTAATCAATAGCTCTATGACCAGTACTAACATTGAAAGCTTCTACATATCTCCTGCCAGTAGTAAAGTTGGAACTAATATATTTAAAGGAGACTGGATTCTTTAAAAATATTTTTTGTAGTGAGTCACCATTGAGATCAAAATACCCATCAACAACCAACCCTTCTTCATCTTCTCCTTCATTAAAGTAGTAACCCTCTATGTTTTTACCATCGTTTACAAAACGAGCGGCAATTATTTGCCCTGGCATAATATACTCGCCGTTACGATATCGTTCTTCAAAAATAAAACTATAGGTGTCCCCCTGACGAATACCCATACCAAAGTCTACTGTCCAAGCAAAAACGTCTGCCAAATCAATAATTGCTCTAATATCAATTCCCTGCTCAACGGCTGACTCATAAAGTGAAGATTCGATTGAACCGCCGACAGTCTTAACTCTTATTTCATACTCTATTGTCTTACGTTCAGCTAAAATACTAGCATCTTCTTGTACGGTAATATAAAGCTCCTCTTCAGTATCGACTGGATAAATCAACTGTTTAAATTCATCAGTTTCTTTATCAAAATAAAACTTCATTTCGCGACCTACCCTAACTTTGACTAAATCATAGACCTCTTCAGAGGCTGTTAAAATTTCATGCATCAGAGTACCACCAATACCAACCTCCTCGGTGATATCAGAAAATGTCCTACCTGACTCAATCTCAACTACAACCTCCCTATCCAATGGCTCGGCCTTGGCCTCATTTACGTGCTGTAAATTGCTATCTAAGTCGTTTTTATCGAAAAAAATAAAGCGACTCGCTAAAAATAGCCCACTTACTATAATAATGCCTATAATTACATATTTCATAGTATATATTGTAGTGAAAATACTATAATTAATCAACTGTATTTTCCAGGCTTAATTTTTTAGTATATAATGTCAATATATGACTAAAACAGAAAAAAATATATTTAGTTATCTTACCTTATACGTAGTGACAACTATTGTTGTTTTGTTGTTCAACTATAATATGCCAGCTAGCAATACTCGACCATATCCTGTAGCTAATAATGATAAGCCAGATGTTGTTACTAAAAAATCATATCATCCCGATTATGTTCGCGGTATTTATCTAACGGCCTATTCAACTGGCAATGTCGCCTTCCGACAATCAATAATAGAAAAGATGAAAACCGGCAGAATTAATACTGTGGTAATAGATATCAAAGATTATTCTGGCTACATACTCTATGACAGCCAATTAGAAGACCTAATTGAGATTGATGCCATTAGAGTTCGAATGCCAGACATCAAACAAATCATCGATGAGTTCCATCAAGCAGATATTTATGTCATCGCCCGTCAGACTGTCTTTCAAGATCCAGTCCTGGCCAATGCCAAACCCAATCTGGCTATGAAAACTACCGGGGGTAATATTTGGCATGACAAGAATGGTCTAGCTTGGCTCGATCCAGGAAAGAAAGAAGTTTGGGAATATAACCTGGCTATTGCCAAAGAAGCTACTGAATTAGGTTTTGATGAAATAAATTTTGACTATATGCGCTATCCCAGCGATGGCAATATGGCCATTGTTGATTATCAAATACCCCGGGAAGAGACAAAGGCTAGTATGATGAAAAAGTTTTTTGCCTATCTAGATGAAAATTTATCTGACCTAACTACTATCTCCATAGACACCTTTGGACTAGTACTTGACCATACTGATGATGAATATGATCTTAATATTGGTCAAATACTAGCAGATGCCGCTGATCATTTTGATTATGTCTGCCCGATGATGTATCCGTCACACTACCCACTCAACTATCTAGGCTTTAGTAATTCAGCTGAACACCCTGGTGCTGTCATATCCTATGGCTTAGATATCAGCTCTTCAACTATGAAAGATAAAAAAGCTAAACTTAGACCTTGGCTGCAGGCCTTCAATATTCGAGCTATTTATGATAAGGCTAAAATAGACGCCCAGGCTGATGCCAGCGAAGCAGCTGAGACTACCGAGGGCTGGCTATTGTGGAATGCCAGAAATTATTATCCAGATTACATTTATTAAAAAAACTGCCTAAAAGGCAGTTTTTTTATTCATCAATTTCTATACCTACAGGCGCATGATCTGATCCTAAAATTTTATCCAGTATATAAGCTCGCCTTATTTTTTTTAATATTTTATTAGACACGCAAAAATAATCTATCCGCCAACCAACATTATTAACACGAGCGTTAGCTCGATAACTCCACCAAGAATACTGTATTTTATTGGGATGCAACTCACGAAATGTATCCTTAAAACCTTTGCCTAAAAACTTATTCATCCAAGCCCTCTCTTCAGCTGTAAAGCCTGGATTACCAACATTTGGCTTAGGCCTAGCTAAATCAATTTCATTGTGAGCCACATTATAATCACCGGTAATTATCAGTGGCTTTTTCTTTTCCAATTTTTTAAGATGAAGTAATAATTTATCAGAGAACTTTATTTTGAAATCTAAACGTGACAATTCATGATTAGCATTAGGAAAATAAATATTCACTAAATAATATTTACCTACATCTAAAATTTGTACACGACCCTCGTCATCCCAGGATAAGCTATCTAAATAATTAACCTTAATCCCATCTTTAACTAAAATGGCTGTACCACTATAACCTGGTCGCTGAGCTGAGTTCCAAAACTCCTGATAGCCAGGAAAATCAAACTGCTGCTCATGTCGAGCAGTGTCTGATATTTTTATTTCCTGAATACATAAAATGTCAGGTTTTTGTTTTTTGAGAAAATCTAGAAAACCTTTGCGAATGACAGCTCTAATGCCATTGACGTTCCAACATAATATTTTTAACTCGCTCATTATTTGTTCACATGAATAGTCTGCGTAGGATAGGCAAACTCTATTTTTTCCTGTTCGAACTTCTTATAGATAGCCAAATTGATCTCCTGCATGGATTCTAGATAATCTTGCATTTCCTTAGAAGACACAAAAATCACTGTTTCAAAAATAAGACTAGAATCATCATATTCTACAAAGAAAGAACGATTAAATTTTACTAGGTCTACCTTGTTGGCGATCTCTTCCATAAAACCTGGAATGGCCTCTAGTTTTTTATGTGGTGTATCATAGGTGACGCCCAATCGGAAACTAACTCGTCTTTCTTCCATGCGCCTAAAATTCTGAATTCTAACACTGGTTAATTCTTTATTTGAAACTATCAACTGCTCACCCTGTAGAGTTCTAATTCTAGTACTCTTCATGCCAATCTTTTCCACCATACCACGATCTGTACCAATTTTAATATGATCACCAACTTTAAATGGTTTATCTATATAGATAGAAAAAGCGGAAAACAAATCACTAAGAACATTCTGCAGGGCTAGAGCAATAGCGATACCACCAATACCCATACCAGCCACGAGTGACGTTATGTTGACACCAAGATTGGATAAGATAAGCAAGAATCCCATAACCCATAAAATAATCTTAACGATTATCTTAAGTAAATTTATCATGGATTCTGAATGTTGATTGTCCTCTCCCTCTTCCTGGGTTCTTTCTAAATATTTTCTAATCACAAAATCTAATACCCTCTCAATAGCATGCACCACCTCAAAAACAATCGCTATCAAAAATAAGACTAGCAACACCTTATTAAACAGATCGGATACATTTAATATTTTGATGCTAAAATAAACTGACACAAAAAGATAAAATGGTGGTTTTATCTTTTTAAAAACTTCTATCAGCATGTCATCTATATCTGTCTGTGTCTTAAGGGCTAATTTATGTAGATGAGATAAAATAATAACCTGAAAAACCTTTAGGACAATAAGTAGGCCTACAAAAATTGCAAAGGCTAGAAAATATTCATAGCCTGTATTCCCCCAAAAGGATACATTTTTAAATTGCTCAAAAAATTCCATAATTTTTATAATTAATATTATGATTATACTTATGATATCAAAAAGGTGCCCAAAAAACAAACCATCTTTATTCAACTATAATAGAAAAATCTGTAAAATCTTTCAGTGCATCTTTTTTAATATCGACATCCGTGACCTTAGACCAGGCATTCCCCTTTTTACAAAAATTGCAAAATTCTTGTAAAATATCCTCCTGCCCCTCAGCTTCCACATAGACTGATCCGTCTGCTTGATTGCTAACAAAACCACAAATACCTAGTTCTTCTGCCTTTTTACTAAGAAAGTGGCGCAAACCAATCCCATGCACGCGACCCTGTATTTTTATGTTGAAATGTTTAGCCATAAGCTTTTTTTAATGATTTATAGCTATGGTTTTATAAAGATCCTTACATTATTATTATAACATAGGCTAAATATTCACCCAAATAAAAAAGCGTGTCTCCTCTGAGACACGCCATATATCCTAATCGGGCTCTTGAGCCCTAATTACTCCACCTTCTTCCTTGGCAGGCAACTTCTTCTTTTCTCCAGTAGAGTCTTTGACGCCTAGATCAGTCGCTAGCCACCGAGACTCCAACGAGCTTTTCATTCTATCAAGGTCATCCTGACTAGACATACCCTGAACTCTGGTAAAGACTAATCCGCTATCATCAACACCCAAGGAGACCAAGTCTCCCTTTTGGATTACCTCTCCATTGATATAATGCGAAATGGGTGTGACCACCTCTTGCTCTATGAAATTACGTAATGGGCGGGCGCCCATAACTTTGTCGCTACCAGATTCTACCAAATGCCACATTGCTTCGTCGGTTGCTTCTAACAGAAAAGGGCAATTCTTGAACATGAGACAGCGACCATAAACCTTGTGCATCAAAATTCTAGCAATCTTGAACATCTGCTCTCTATCCAAAGGATGAAAAGAGATAATTTCATTCATCCGATTGAGCCATTCAATCGGAAAATGTTTTTTGGCTTCACGCAAAGCTGTCGCTTCTATATCACTAGCAGTCTTATCGCTATCGGAGTCGGTTGTAAAACCAATATTGCTATTGGAAAGCCGCTCACTCAGAGCACGACTACCAATGTTGCTAGTACAGATAATAATCGAATTACGGAAGTCAACTTCCTCATTGTTGCCGAGTACCAAGACACCGTCTTCCAAAGCACCGAGTAGAGTATTCCACAGCTTGGGATGCCCTTTTTCAATTTCATCAAAAAGAATAAGAGATAGATTTTTTTCAGCTTCAGGTGGAAACAAATCGGCCAGCCTACTGCCAGTCCGAGTAACCATACCGCTCTGATTCTCTCGAGCCTTGAGATGATGACGATCTATGTTTTCCTGCGCCAAGATAGGACGAATCTCACCACCAACATAACCAGGCGGAGAACCCAAAAGCTTAGAAATATTATAATGCGCTGCATATTCTTCACAAGCAACCTTGGTAAAAGCACGTCGGTGCCCAAATAAAACGTCGGATAAAACCCTGACAGTCTCTGTCTTGCCTACACCAGTAGGTCCCAAGAAAAGCATATTAAGCAACGGTCCTTCAGGATTGGACATGCCAGCCGTAAAACGACCCATTGCATCGACTATCTTATCAACTACCGAATCTTGTCCGATAATCGATTTTTTCATCCTTGCACTAATATGCGCTAATTCACCGTTCGGCTTTGGCCTTTTCAATGGCTCCATCTGCATTTTCGTCCTCCTTAGACGTTTTTGGGTCAAAGTCTGTTTGAAATAATTATATTAGGATATTTATAAATGAACTAAAACGATTTTTAATATTATATAATAAAATTAATATTGTCAATTTACCAAGGAAAAACAATGGTTTTATCTATTGACTTTAATTGATTTTTATTGTACAATCATGTTTGTTCACTAGCCGAAGTGGCGGAACTGGTAGACGCGCTGGACTCAAAATCCAGTGGGGGCAACCCCGTGGAGGTTCAAGTCCTCTCTTCGGTACCAAGGGCCCATAGTTCAGTTGGCTAGAACGCTTCCATGGCATGGAAGAGGTCAGGAGTTCGAGTCTCCTTGGGTCCACCACACTTGTCAATAAAGCAATTATACTTTATACTTTTGATGCTTTATAAAGTGAGCATTAAAAATTACGTTTATTTACGACGCGGGGTAGAGCAGTTGGCAGCTCGCCAGGCCCATAACCTGGAGGTCGTCGGTTCGAGTCCGACCCCCGCTACCAAAATTTTATTTATCATACATACCCCTAGGCAGGGTAGCTCAGTTGGTTAGAGCGCAGGACTCATAAGCCTGAGGTCGGGAGTTCAATTCTCCCCCCTGCTACCAAGCTTTCTGTAAATCTATAGTATTCCGAGGTAGCTCAGTGGTAGAGCAGTTGGCTGTTAACCA
>JABHSK010000008.1 GCA_018669975.1 Candidatus Parcubacteria bacterium | reverse complement strand
TAAGGCAGGGTAGCTCAGTTGGTTAGAGCGCAGGACTCATAAGCCTGAGGTCGGGAGTTCAATTCTCCCCCCTGCTACCATGTCAATATTCCGAGGTAGCTCAGTGGTAGAGCAGTTGGCTGTTAACCAATTGGTCGTGGGTTCGAATCCCCCCCTCGGAGCCAAGACAAAGGAGTCCAGTTTTACTGGACTTTTTTGTTTCATGCGACGTGCAGAAAAATATATTTGTATTCAAATTTTTCTGTCGGAGCCAACAAAAAACATCAACTTTCGTTGGTGCTTTTTTGTTTTACATATTTTACTTTAGAACTTTTTTATATAAAAACCCAAATAGAGAATATTTCTATACTATTGACAAAATAGCTAAAATATGATATACTATTATGTTCCCTCGAGCAAAGATGGACTTTAATACTCCTCCTTTGCGAACTTGTCCCTTAAAAAAGGAAGAACCATGCTCAAGCAAATTATCACAGTTTTAGTAGTAACTTTCGTGATGTTAGTTGCTTTCTTTTTCACCCTCAATGTCTCAAGCGAAAATGCCCTTGTAAATGCCATCATCGCTGCTATGGTAATAGCTTGGATGTGTCTATGCATGACCGCATTGGTGTCTGAAGAAGCTATTGCTCTGACTGTTTCTATGCCTGCCTGCGCTAGCGTTGCGATTGCTGTGGCTTTTGGCGTAGCTGAGAATTGGGCTGGCATTGGCTTTTCTGCTTTTTGGGCTTTAGCACTACTAGCAATTGCTGTTAGTCACGCTTTCGATTTTGTCAAAGAACAAAAGCTAAATAAAATCGCAGTCCTAGCACTAATGCTCGTACAGCTCATAATCACTCTGTGGCCAATGCTACACATCATCTGCAACCATCTTCCTACTACCAGCCCTCAATGCTGACCCCAGGCAATCCTCATACCAGGAATATCTAGGTATGTCTAGTATCAGGATTATCTGAGTAAGAGAGTTATAGGCACGTGTGCCATATTAGCTCTCTTTTTCTTTTTGTCTAAAAATCATCCGCTTTAGCTGGTGTTTTTTTGTTCGACACTAGGGTCTTGCTTTATTATCACAAAAATGGTATTTTAGTGCTTGTTAAAAATTTATTAATCAAAGTCAAAGAATGTCCAACAATAATGTAGCTATCCGATTTAGTAGCGTTTCTTTCAAATATGCTGCCAATAAACCCATTTTAGATGAGGCGTCTTTTTCTTTACGTAGGGGTTCCAAATTTACTTTGATGGGACAAAATGGAGCTGGCAAAAGTACTATCCTCAATCTAATTACCGGTGCATTAAAAGCTGATGACGGTCTAGTCTCTGTTGACAAAGAACTAACTGTTGCCTATGCCAAGCAAGTCATACCCAAAGAAGAAATGGAGATAACTCTTAGAGAGTTTTTTGAGAAATATTTTAGTGAAAAAAATTATAGTATTGATAAAAAGATTGACGAAGTCTTGGATATTGTAAATCTCCAGGCAGATCATGACAAAAAAATAAAATCATTTTCTGGCGGGCAACAAGCTAGACTACTTATGGCTTCAGCCCTTATTCAAGATCCAGATATTTTGATACTAGACGAACCTACAAACAATCTTGATCAAGAAGGTATCAACCACCTAACATCTTTCCTTATAATGTATGAAAAGACAGCCCTGGTTATTTCTCATGATGCCGATTTTTTGAATTGCTTTACTGATGGTGTGCTCTATCTTGATGTATTCACCAAGCAAGTCCATCAATATATGGGGGATTACTATACAGTAGTCGAAAAGATTACCGAACAAATCAAAAAAGAAGAAAGAAAAAATGCTCAATATGAAAAAGAAATAAAGGCCAATAAAGCAAAGTCTGAATTCTTTGCTCATAAAGGTGGCAAAATGAGATTGGTAGCTAGAAAAATGCGCGAAAAAGCAGCAGAGATGGAAGTGAGTAAAGTAAGTGTTCGTAGAGAAGATAAGGCTATCCGAAATTTTGAAATTCCTGCTCAGGAAGAGCTACATAGTGAAATTATACATATCTCTTCTATGAGCATAATGAAAGATCATAAACAAAGTGAAAAAAAAGTTAATATATCTCTAAGAAAAAAACAGCACTTACTACTTAGTGGTCCTAATGGAATCGGAAAAACCACTCTCCTAGAATCACTAGCCAGTGGACAAGCCAGGGGCGCAAAAATTAATGAAAACGTCAAAATAGGATATTATAGACAAGATTTTTCTACTCTAAATTTTGAAGATACGGTTTTTGATTCACTAATGGAAGTGATGAAAGAACAAAAGGAAGAAAAATTACGTTCTGTAGCTGCTGGATTCTTACTAACAAAAGAAAATATATATTCAAAAATTGGAGACCTCTCAGAAGGACAAAAAGGTCTAGTAGCTTTTGCGCGTCTAATGCTAGAAGAGCCAGGCCTGCTCATCTTGGATGAACCAACTAATCATATAAACTTCCGTCATCTACCGATCATAGCCAAAGCGCTAGATAAATATGAAGGAGCCATGATTCTAGTTAGTCATGTGCCAGAGTTTGTAGAGCAAATACGTATTGATGAAGAATTAGATCTTGGAAAATAAATTGACTAATCAGTCAATTTATTTTATTATTAATTTAAATACAGGCATTGGTGTGCCTTATTTTTATTAAAAAATGAAATGAAACAAACAACTGCTCTAGAAATTTTGAAAGCTGGACATAATGTTTTTTTGACTGGCTCAGCTGGTACAGGAAAAACCTATCTTTTAAATCAATATATAGATTACCTAAAAGAACGGGATATGGTCTTGGCTGTCACAGCTCCCACAGGTATAGCCGCCTCCCATATCAATGGGATGACTATTCATTCTTTTTTTGGCATTGGTATAAGAGAAAATGTTGATAAATATTTTTTGGATAGCCTGATACAAAAAGAATTTCTACACAAACGTATAAATAAATTAAAGGTTTTAATCATCGATGAAATATCAATGGTGTCTCCTGAGTTATTTAGTTCTATAGATAAAATCCTACGGGCTTTCAAATACTGTGATGAACCTTTTGGTGGCCTACAGCTTGTATTGTCTGGTGATTTTTTTCAATTACCACCAATTAGCAAAAGTAATAATACTTCAAGATTTGCTTGGCAGGCTCAAGCTTGGAAAAATGCAGGATTAAAATCATGTTACTTAACAGAAAAATTTAGACAGAGCGATAAATCTTTAATAAATATCCTCGATGAAATTCGTTCGGGTGATGTTTCTGAAGAATCTATGGAGGTCTTTCGCTCTTGTTACAAAAAGGAACTAAAATCTAGCTTTAAAGTTACCAAACTTTATACACATAATAGAGACGTAGATAGAATAAATGAAGAAGAGCTAGAATTATTAAAAGACAAGCCAAGACTTTTTCAGTCTCGAGACAAGGGTTCTAAAAAAAATATTGAAAAAATTTTTAAATCCTCTTTAGTAAAAGAAGGGTTAGAGCTAAAGAAAAAAGCCTTGGTTATTTTTATTAAAAATAACTACGAAGCTGGCTACATAAATGGTACTCTGGGCGAAATAATAGATTTTGACAAGGATAGCGGTGCTCCAATTGTAAAAATTTTCTCTGGGCGTAAAATCATCGCAGAACATGAAGATTGGAAATTAGAAGATCATAAAGGAGAAATCAAAGCAACAGTCAGCCAAGTTCCATTACGATTAGCCTGGGCACTGACTATACATAAATCCCAGGGCATGACACTGGACGCAGCCGAGATTGATCTGTCAAAAACTTTTGAGACTGGACAAGGCTATGTAGCACTATCAAGAATAAAATCAACCGAAGGCTTAAGACTAATGGGACTAAATGATGTAGCTCTTCAAGTTGATCAACTTGTTTTAAGTATTGATAAAAAAATAAAAGAAGCTTCTCTTTCTCATGAAAATAAATTTCAAAACTTAAACACAAAAGAAAAAGAAGCATTAGCTAGAGAATTTATTATAGAAAACAACGGCACAATTAATGAAGATGACATCTCAAGCAATAAAAAAGAACTTAAAACAAAATCAAATAAAATAAATATTTCTGTAAAAACTAATACCCTCAAGCTAACTAAAGATTTGCTGGCTAAGAAAAAGAATATATCTGAAATTGCCAAAATTAGAAATATATCAGAAAAGACAATTATGAATCATATCAAGAAAATCTCTACGCTATATCCTGATTTTGACTTGAGCTATCTAAAGCCTAAACAAAAAGTTTTAAATACTATTTTCAAAGCAATAAAAAAAATTGAACTTGAAAATAAACCAGACAATCTATTGAAAGACGGCTCTATAAAACTAAAAGTAATTTTTGATTACTTAAAAGAAGAGGTTCTTTATGATGATATAGCCTTGGCTTTGATATTCTATTCAAAAAAATAAAAGACACCCCTTAATTTATTGGGTGTTTTTTTGTATGAATAAATTATGATATACTTTTTATATGCCTAAAGTAAAATACATCAAGATAATATTATACTTTATTCTAATAATATTTATTGGACCAGTTATGTTTATATACGCGGGATATGACGATAGTCCTGGTGGTCAATTAATAGGAGTAATAGTAAGTATTATTGGTATTATAGGAATAATAAGAACTAAGAGGAAGGTTTCACATCTAGATAAATAAAGCCTCCGATCTTCTTTTTATAATAAGGGTGCCAATATCAAGTAATAATACAACTTACTAATAACTGGCATTTTTTATTTTACTGAATATTACAAATGTTATATAATGTACACATATGAAAATATCAAACAAAAAACAGACTTTGGCATTCCTCAAAAAACACTTTATAATGCAACTAGCAACTTCTTATAAAGATAAACCAGCCGTAGCCGTCATGCTTTATGCTGTTGATAATAATTTTAATATCTACTTTGCTACACATAAAGATTCCCAAAAATCTCAAAATCTACTTAAAAATCCTAATGCCAGCTTATCCATATGGGAGCACCATAGCGCACTCATCCAAGCAAGCGGTGTAGTTAGCGTTGTTAAAGACGCCAAAGAACAAAGTAAGATTATGGATCGATTAGCTGATGCAGCTACTGAAGACGAGAGTTTTTGGCCTCCAGTTTTTCGTATCAAAGGAGATGAATATATAATTTTTAAAATTTCCCTATCTTGGGCCAGGATCCTTGATCTTGAACAAGATACAATTAGACAAAAAGATACACCATTTACTGAATTAAATTTTAAATAAATATGTCAGAAACAAAGAAAGCATTAATCATCTTAAATGACTCCGATCCTGTTCTTGGTCGTGTTTGCAAAAACAAATTCAAAAAACAAGCTGGCTGGGATACCATTTTAAGCTCTACTTACGATGAGGCTATAAAAATAATCGTGCAGAAAAAACCTGGTTTTCTTATCACAGATATTATATTAAAAAATTCTGTCAAAGATGGTTTAGATCTTCTAAAATTTATTCGTGAGTCAGATGATAAAGATATTGCCAAGATGCCAGTAATAGTATTTACTGACCTGGGGCAAGAACCTGACAAGAAAAGAGCTTTTGATCTTGGTGCAAACGAATATCTTGTAAAAACAGAACTACGAATTGCTGATGTAATCAAAAGAATAGAAAAATTTATTTCCTAATTACTAAAATTATAAAACAGGCCCTGGGTCTGTTTTTTGCTTTTTACGATTTATAAAAAATCATAAATAAAAAATCGAGGCAGTGTTCTGCCTCGATTGATGGGGTCTCTCTTTATTGGCAAGCTGCCAGATTGACCACACCATTTAATTTGATAAGTGCGCGCAATACAATTTGTGCATAGTTTTCTCGAACTCGATAATCTCGAATTCTCCAGACATCTGCTGGATTCTTGAAATTACCCAGTTCTATCAACACACGCTGGTCTACTGCATTGTTGCTACCTTTCAATATAAACAGGTTGCGTACGGAACCATTCCTCTGAAAGGGGTGGTACTCCGCACCATTGAGCGTACGCAAACGACGCTCTTTGCGAAACTCTTCTTCCAAGAGCGAAACAATTGCTGGTTTCCCAGTATTGGGACCTATCAAATGTACTCCTGTTAGTTCAGAGTTTCCGCTCGAATCAAAATGAATCGAAATGTAAACAACTCTGTGCTTGGGATATTTCAGTAGAGCCTGATTAGCAATGTCAGTCCGCTGACTCAGATATCGATTTCTGCCAGAATGGACTTTCCTCCCAGACAAAGTAAAAACTTCATTTTTATCTGGTGGAATCACCTCTGTCTGGCTGCCAGCATATGGGACAGTCTGCTTTTTATCACGCGTAGTCATAATCACGATAGCTCCGTACTTTTTGGCCATCCGTCTGAGACGTAAAGCCACGTCATAGACATACTCGTCTTCGACGACTTTAACTTCGCTACCATTGTTTGCAAAATATCCACTGGCACCAGGATCAACGCCTCCGTGTCCTGGATCAATGATCAGAACCAAGCCATAGAGCTCCGGACGTTCGGCCAAAGCTGGTACAGTCAAAACCACAGTGATCGCAATCACTATTAGAAATGCTAGCAATGTGCTCCTTATCATCTACTCTCTCCTTTGTTTATGTACAATTTAGTTAAACACTATTTAACTTTAAACATGCTAATATACAATATATCCATGCTTTTGTCAACTATAACTTGTATTTGACCATCAAATACGCCCCTGCTTCACCCCCTAGCTATTGCTTTTTATCAATAAAACAGTTAGTCTTAATAATAGTTAATTAATATAAAATAAATTATGGGAGATTTTAATAGAGGTGGTAGACGCGACGATCGCCGCGGAGGCGGTGGTGGTTTTAGAGGCGGTGGTGGTTTTAGAGGCGGAAGAGACTCTGGCCGAGGTTTTGGCAGAGACCGTGGTGATAGACCAACCATGCACAAAGCTGTTTGTGATGCCTGTAAAAAAGACTGTGAAGTGCCATTTAGACCAAGTGGTGACAAGCCAATATTCTGTAGCGACTGTTTTGAAAAACAGGGTGGCAGAGATAGAGGTGGTAGCTTTGGCGGTGGCAGAGATAGAGGTCCTCGTTCTGATAGCAGAGGTGCTGACAATTCCAAAGAAATCCTAAAGGGTATCAAAACTCTGAATTACAAACTTGATGAACTGGTAAAAGCTTTGGGTGCAACAACTCCAGGAGAAAAAACTAAAGCTCCAAAAAAAGCTGCTGCTAAAGATATTGTAGAAGAAATGAAAGCTCCAAAAAAAGCTGCTGCTAAAAAACCAGCTGCAAAGAAAACTGTTAAGAAGGCTGCTGCTAAAAAACCAGCTGCAAAGAAAAAACCAGCTGCAAAGAAAAAATAAGATTCTAAATATAAAAGCCACCCTTCGGGGTGGTTTTTTGTTTATCCCATAAATAGAGCCGACCGTAGTCGGCTCAGATGGTCTAAAAAGACCTATCAAAAAGTTGCCGGCAATTCGGGCATTGCAAGGGCCACTCTTTAATTTTCTGCCCATTGTCTTGGCGCCAGCTGAGCTCGCGATGACAATCTGGGCAATGAGCTTGGAGGTAGACGGCATGCCTAGATGGGGAATAGCCGCATTTGTCACAGATGGAATACTTGGAAGTGAGAGACTTGTCACATCCGGAACAGCAAAAAACTTGTTTGGCTAGGCGTCGTTTAAACATTTTTCTCCTCCTTTAGATAAAAAAAGAACGCGGTGTGTCCACCTCGTTTCCGGGAGTTTAATTATACTACTCTCAGCTATACTGTCAAACCTTACTTTGACTTTATAAGTAAAAAATGAGAGAATTTATTTTATATGGTATATGATTTTATAGTTATTGGTGGTGGACCGGCCGGAATGATGGCCGCTGGACGAGCAGCTGAAAATGGCGCTAGTGTTTTGCTTTTGGAAAAAAATGATCGACTAGGCATAAAGCTAGTGATCACTGGTAAAGGCCGCTGCAATATCACCAACAATGAACTTGATACTAAAAATCTAGTAGAGAAGTTTGGCAAGCAGGGACGCTTTCTTTTTTCTGCTTTAAATAAATTCGGGAAGCAAGATATCATTGATTTTTTTGAATCCAGAAATCTACCGACTAATGTAGAAAGGGGTAATCGAGTATTCCCTGAAAACGGTAACTCCCTTGATGTTTTGGCTATACTAAAAGATTATTTAAACAAAGGCAAGGTAGAGGTGAGGACTAAAGTTCAAATTAAATCTATTGTCACTAAAAATAAAGTTATCGATAAAATAATATTGTCTGACAAGAGTGAGTTGCAGGCTAAAAAATATCTAATCGCCACTGGTGGTAAATCCTATGCCATGACTGGCTCCAGTGGAGATGGCTATAAATGGCTAACTGCCATGGGTCATACTATAGTAGACACTAATCCTGCTCTAACTCCCCTGCTAATCAAAGAATCGTTGGTCAAAGAGCTAGAGGGTTTGAGTTTAAAAAATGTAGATATCAATATCTATCAAAATAATAAAAAAATAGACTCCCGTTTTGGGGAAGCACTATTTACTGGTGACGGCATGAGTGGTCCGATTATATTGGACATGAGTAAAAAAATTGGTCTAGCCCTAAAAGATGGCGCTGTTAAACTAGAGATTGATTTTAAACCAAGTTTAGATTTTAAAACTCTAGATCAACGGGTACAAAATGATTTTGCTAAATCTAATAAAAAATTATTTAGAAACAGCCTAGGTGATTTACTACCCAAAAAACTAATCCCGCTGATAATAAAGTTGTCAAAAATAAATCCTGACCAACCAGCTAATGCTATCACCAAAGAAGAAAGAAAAAGATTATTACACCTGCTAAAAAACTTTGAATTAAATATCAAATCTTTATATGGTTTTGATAAAGCAATAGTCACCGCCGGTGGCGTCCTACTAAAAGAAGTAGACCCCAAGACCATGCAATCAAAAATTATCAACAATCTCTACCTAGCTGGTGAAATCCTAGATCTGGATGGTCCGACTGGAGGCTACAATCTACAAGCTTGTTGGAGTACGGGTTTTGTAGCTGGAGAAAGCATCTAGATACTTAAAGACTGCCGACTAGGCAGTCTTTTGTTTTTATTGACATATATCACTATTTTATATAAGGTGGTTGTAGTTCATTTAACTCATCCCTAGGAGGATTTAAAATGCGAAAAATCAAGACGTTTATCGGACGCTGTGATCAGGGTAAAACCAATGCAATTCATGCCAATCCAAGAATTGAATTCGACTATGGTGTATCCCAATGGATCGAAGAAAATGTCGAACCCGACACTGAGATGAAAACTCAAACCGCTCTCACTGTCCGTGATCGTGAAAAGCTCGAGCCCGAAATCGTCTTTATGCTCACCATCGAGTATACTCCGAAGTCCTCACAGTAGGACAATATAATATCCCATAGCAAAATAATTTAAAAACCCCGCACTCAATGTACGGGGTTGTTTTTTTTCAGAGACCCACTATCTCCTTGACTGGCTCGCCTTCGGCATCACGGATAATAATCCTTTTGCCAGATCTGACTTCGTCCCTGCAGAACTTGAGTACTGCAATTGATCGACGGAGAACCTGGGGAGTGGTCAACCCTTGATTGCGGCCAATCTCTTCGATGGCATCTTGCATCGGTTGATTGACCAAAAGGGTCAAACTGTGTTTTCTTCTGAATACTTTTCGGAACAATCTTCGTAACATCACTTTCTCCTTTGATTGGGGGAATTCACGAAGTTTCAAATAATATTATATAATATAGCTAAAACTGTCAACTAATTAAAATTTATTCCTCTAAAGGCTTTGTTATTTCTGGAACAACTTTTCTAAAAAAAATTGAACTATTTTTTTCAATTGCGCCCACTGACCCACCAGCTACAAACTCTGTATCTCCTATTTTTACTATCTCTGTCTCAAACTCTTTTTTTTCTAAAGACGATCTGCCAGTTTTAATATTTTTTTTATAAAATCCCAAACTAGTTTCAAAAAGTAAATCATCCCCCTCTTGTTTGGCAACACTTACATTATCCTCACACAGTCTAAATGAATCAATGTATTTATTTTTATTATCTGGTAAGAAAATAATTATATCGCCACACATAGAACCACGACTACTATCAGATGCATCAACATATCTATAGTTACTATTTTCTATTTTATATTCAGCTACGTAGTCATAATTTCTATCATAGACAGTATATAGAACCCATGTTCTAAAACAAATAACAAACAAAGCAATTACTCCGAGTATAATACCTATTGTTTTTAAAATTTTCATTAATCTTAATTTAAATTTTTATAATTCACCGCACTCTTCCATATATTTTGTGTAAAGCGGTTGCGACTCATTAAATGCTGTTTCCCATTTTGCAGGCATTCCTGGATAATCACATGTGCCTGGGTCTGCCTGGCATGCTGTCCATCGCTCTTTTGCATCTTCATAAAAATTAACTATATCGGTATTTATATAAGAGGAGTGTCCCCAGCTAGGTGTTTTTTTAATTAATTCCAAACAATAAATTTTCTTTTCCAGTTCACTATTTTTTCTTTCTAGTTCATTGTCTTTATCTTGTAAGCTAGAGATAGCTTTCCATATAGCTGCAAATGGATTTTTCTCACCAGTGCCAGCCATGGCTGTGCCAGCTCCTAGCACAAAGATTAGGCCAACTACAATAATAATTTTTTTCATAGATTTATTTATTACCAATAACAGGTAAATCAAATTTCTCTTTTAAGTAAGCCTTGTAAAGCATAATAGTTTTATAATGATCAAAAGCAAAGCTATCCTTGTCTTTTATTTCGTCTAGTTTAAACCAATGTATACTATCAACTTCCGAGTCTGATTCACCAACTTTTTTTATAGGCTCCATTATATATATAAAACTAACATTTTGTCTGTCTTCCCCTTCTCTCTTTGGATCATCATTTACAAAAAAACATTCTTTTACCTTTGCCTTATAACCCGTCTCTTCCCTTATTTCTCTTATTACAGCTTGCCTAGTTGTTTCATCACGATCTAAAAATCCACCCGGCAAACAATATTTACCACTACCAAGTAATTCTTCAGCTGATCTTTTAACTATTAAAATTTTATCGTCTTCAACGAGTAATGCATCAACAGTTACGTGACGTAAATTGCCTTTACCCTCATCTTCGAATTTACAAGTAATCATAATTTTATTTTTTCTTTAATATATTCCTTGGTTTACCTGCCAAAAATGCTTCTATATTCCCGATGGCAATCTCGCCTCCCTGAGCCACAGCCTGAGTGGTTGAAAAAGCAATGTGAGGCGTCACCAGTATCTTGTCATTACTCAAAGCTTTTTGATAAAAATCATTGGTGGTATCACCAAACTTTTCTGGATCACAGTCAATGGCTGCACCGCCAACTACTCCTGCTTCAATAGACTTAATCAAACCATCAATATCATAGGTATATGGTCTAGAAAAAGTCAGATAGTAGGCTCCTGGTTTCAGATTCATAAAAAATGTTTCATCCAAAAGATTTTTACTACTGGAATTACAATTTAGAGAATTGATAACTAAGTCAACTTCTTTGGAGCTAACTGCTAGATCATCTCCTCTGTCAAAAAAGTTTACGTCCATACCAAATGCCTGACACAATACTCCAATCTGACTACCAATACTACCGTGACCGACGATAAGGACTTTTTTGGCAACTAGACTTTGCTGGAGTTCAACTGGAAAATTTTCAGTGGCTCTGACCATGGGAGCAAAGTTTCTAAACAAAGACAAGACCATAAACATTACCCACTCAGCAATTGAATCCCTGTTTCCACCTTGAGAGTTGGCAATAGTCACTCCATTCTTGGTTAGCTCATCGCTATCAAAAACACCTAACTCAACATAGGGATAGGTAATAAAAACATTTTTTAGTTTGGGAAGACTGTCTAGCAAAAATGCTCCGTTGCTATAGAGTACATCAGCGCCCTCTGCTTTTTGTAGAAAATCTTCAACAGATGTTGGGGATTCTAATACTTCCAGTTCTCCTACTGCTTCCAATCTTTGTTTGTAGTCGTCGTTTAGTTTGGCTCCAAGTGTAACGATTTTTTTCATATTTTTAATTTAAATTTTATATGCTGCAAATGCTTTATTTATTTTTTATGTTTCCAACAAAGTCACCTTATCATCTTCTACCAAGATTGCCTGACCATCATTTAAAAGTTCTACGTCATAAGGAGATTTGTCTGCTTGTTTTTTTATTTTATCATAAATATCTTCTTTTCTATTCATGTGGCAAACTACTTGCAAAGGCACAATACCTAAAGCAGTTAAATCACTTACTCCATGTCTATTAAACTTTGTATCTTCCGTCCAATCCATCATATCTATATTTGGACAAAGTAGATAACTACCAGCACTAGTGCCAGCATAAAACTTGCCTTCAGATAGTAATCTTTTAAGCACTTTTGAAAAATTACAAGCCAGGGCTTGTTTTAGTAAATAAAAAGTATTACCGCCTTGCATAAAAATAGCGTCTTTACCCTTTAACATATTATATACCTCGTCCCCTGTTTTACCAGTGATATCCATTTCTTCATAGTCCCAAGCCAACTCTTTTAGTCGAGCCTCGGTCCTTTCTAAATAATCCCTGCTAGGCACATCATCTCCAGCAGTAGTAATATAGGCCCATTTGACCTTGTCTTTAGCTTTGCCGACTATAGTATAGTCTAGGTCAAAGATAGCATCTGAGTTTGAGGCTAAAAGTATATTTTTCATATCTAAATCATATCAAAAAGCTGTTGTTTTAGCCAATTTCTTTATACCACTTTTAGTGCCTTATTTACCCAAAATACTTGACATTTAACCCTATTCCTGTTATCCTTGCGGCTATGGAAATAAGAAATATTGCAATTATCGCACACGTTGATCACGGCAAGACTGCTTTGACGGATGCTATCCTCAAGCAAACAGGTGCCCTATCAGACGAAAGTGTCAGTATGGACTCAAACACACTCGAAAAAGAGCGTGGAATTACGATATACTCAAAAAACGCCTCTGTCTTCTATAAAGACACAAAGATCAATATTGTTGATACTCCTGGTCATGCTGATTTTGGTTCAGAAGTAGAACGAGTACTCCGTTCAATCGACTCTGTGCTCTTGGTAGTTGATGCTCAAGAAGGTCCAATGCCTCAAACTAGATTTGTTTTAAAGAAATCTTTGGAATTGGGTTTGAAGCCAATTGTTATACTAAACAAAATCGATAAACCAGCTGCTAATCCTAATCTAGCTCATGAACAAGTTTTTGAATTGTTTATGGACCTGGGTGCTACTGATGAACAATTAGATTTTACTACTGTCTATGCTATTGCCAAAAATGGTACTGCCAAACGCTATCTAACTGATGAAGATAAAGATATCATGCCTCTGTTGGATGTGGTCTTGGAAAAAGTACCAGCTGCTAAATCAGACTTAAAAACTGATCTACGTTGTCAGGTTTTCAATCTAGCCTATGACAATTTCTTGGGACGTATGGCTATTGGCCGTATCTATGAAGGTAGTCTAAAAACTGGTTCTAATTTGACTCTAAAGAAAATGGATGGCACAAATGAAACTGGTCGTGTCAGCAAGCTGTTTACCTTTCATGGTTTGGAAAGAAAAGAAACCGAAGAAGCTGTGGCTGGTGATATTGTGATGATCGCTGGTTTTCCTGGTATTGATATTGGTGAAACTCTATGTCTAAACACCGAGCAAGAAGCTCTACCTGCTATCACTGTAGATGAACCAACTATCTCTCTAGATTTTTTGGTAAACAACTCTCCTCTAGCTGGTCGTGAAGGTAAATATGTGACCAGCAAACAAATCAAAGAACGTTTGGAAAAAGAACTAGAAGTTAATGTTGGAATGAAAATTGATTTTTCTGGTGAATACTTCAAAGTATATAGTCGTGGTGAATTACACGCTGCTATCTTGATTGAACAAATGCGTCGTGAAGGTTATGAATTGCAAGTATCTCAACCAAAAGTAATTATCGAAGAAAGAGATGGCAAAAAATTTGAACCTTTTGAAGAAGTGACTATCGATGTGCCGGAAGTCAGTTCTGGTGTAGTGATGGAAAAACTTGGCAAACGAAAAGGTATTGTCACTTCTATGAACACTGAAAATGGCCAAATGCGTTTGGTGTTTGAAATACCAACCAGAGGCCTGCTTGGCTATCGTGGTGAATTTACTGTTGATACTCGTGGTGAAGGAATCCTTTGCTCACACTTCCTTGAATATCGTCCTTATACTGGTGAGATCAAAAAACGTAATGTTGGTTCTATGATTTCAATGGCTACTGGTAAAGCTCTAGGTTTTTCATTATTCAATCTGCAAGAACGTGGTGATCTATATATTGGACCTGGCGTAGATGTCTACGAAGGCATGGTCATTGGTAATACCGCCAAAGGCTTTGATATGGCAGTCAATCCAATCAAAGGTAAGCAACTGACTAATATGCGTAGTTCAGGTGCTGATGATGCTATTACTTTGACTCCACCAGCTATACTGACTATTGAAACTGGTTTAGAAATAATCTCTGAAGATGAATATTTAGAAATAACTCCAGATAGTATCCGCCTACGTAAACAAGGTTTAACTGAAAACGATAGAAAGAGAAGTACTAAAGCCTAATATATTAAAGACCGCCTACTGGCGGTTTTTTTGTTTATAAAAAAATGCTATAATTTATGCATGATTTATTTAATAGGTGGTGCACCACGCTGTGGTAAAACAACTACCGCAAAAAGACTAAGCAAAAAATTGAATGTTAGTTGGTTATCTACAGACACCCTTGAAAGAGTTGTCCGATCTTGTATGTCAGCAAAAGAAATAACAAAAAAATTTCCCAAAACTGTCATCAGAAGAAAAACCAAATACAGCAATGATTTAATGTACAGTCAATATACCACTAAGCAAATAACCTCCACTTACCTCAAACAGTCACGGGCAATATGGACTGCCGTTGAGACATTTGTTGACTGTGAATTATATGAGGGTAGGAGTATTGTTATCGAAGGCTACCATATTCATCCTGAGCTAGTTAAAAAACTAAGCAAGAAATATGGACCACGCAATGTAAGGGCTGTCTTTTTTACAAAAATGGACGCCGAGGATATTGTAAGTAAGGGTAAAAAATTTGCAGATAAAAATGATTGGTTTGTGAATAGAACGAAAAATGAAACAACCTACTTGAAAATTGCTCATATGATAGTTGAGCTCAGTAAATTTTTTAATAGGGAGGCAAAAAAATATAACTTAAAACTATACAATACAGATACCCACTTCAAAAACAAACTGGCAGAGGCTCAACGATATCTCGTTAAATAAAATTTTGAATATAAAAACTGATCTAGATTGATCGGTTTTTTGTTTGACAGAATAAATGGCTAAGTGCTAAGGTAAGGTGAAATATTATGGCATATCTATTGTTTTTAATATAGCACCTTGAAACAAGACCACAAACAAAGGAGGCCAAAATGGCTAAACCACTTTTCACTAAGACAGAGTTAGTAGCATTAAAAAAGAGTTTGGATGCTGCCAGCACTGAATATGCTCAAAAACGAGATGCCGGCATGTCACATAGTGAGTATTGGGCTCAGAAAGAAGCTATCGAGGGAGCTCATCTAATTACCAAGGTTCGCCGTGTACAAGCACGGCCAAACGAATTCCTCAATGCTCTGCTGATTTTTGTTGGCAGTCGTGGTGAATTATTCATTTCCTTGGACGGTGCATTTGTTAATTCTGATGCACCAAAAACAATTGAAGTGCTCGATATTCACAACAACCCTCAAAGCCGCCGAGAGCTCTATACTATCCTTCGGGCACTGACAGAAATTCCCAAGACTTGGGCTCGCTCAGCTTTTGTCCGCTTCCTCAGAGGCGTTGGCAAACAAAAGGGTGCTGAGTATCATGGCGCTGGGATGTTTGGCAAAGACTATGGCTGGAAAGAAAAAAATATCACAGCTATCTGTGAAATCCTTGCCGACAAACGTTCGGCCTATGCCCAAGTGCTTATGTCCTACGCTGATGTAGAAGAAGAAATACGGGATGCAGACCCTGACTTTGAAGTAGTCGATTACGATGCTTCTTTCAAGGCCACTCGTGTCGAACGGGATATCGAATTCCTGAATCTTCTCTGCGAAACACTGGAACAACGAGGCTTGGCAGACGTACCCAAGGCACAGGCTCAAAAGCCTAAGAAAGAAAGAGTGCCTAAGACATTCAAGTCAGGTGATATCATCCGTAAGGGAACTATCAGAGACCTGCCGCTACCAGCCCATGTCAGAGTCAATGTAAGAAAACAATCCAAAGGATCAGATGAGTGGCTTAATGATCAGCTTGACTGGGTTGTAGTTGCACTCAATAACTACGGAGGCTTTTTGTGTTACCGTGTTGGCCGAGATGGCAAAAAGGCCTACCGAGCTAGTCGTAGCTACAGCACTGAGAGCAAAGACTGGTTGGCCGGAGCTACCTTTGTTGGTCCCTGGGAGGGTGAGTTGGTAGAAAAAGAACTGAAATACAAATTCGCTTATCGCCAACCCAATTAATTTTATCCTGGAGTCGCTTAGCGGCTCCTTTTATTTTACATAAAAAATTTTAGTGCTATAATGCTTATATAATAAAATTAATAACTATTATGGATAGATTAAAGGGAATTGCCATAGGAGGAGCAGCTGCTTTAGTAATTGTTGGTGGCATTATTTATACTCAACTTGATGATTGGTTTCCCGACGAACCGACAGGACCAGGTAGTGGAGATTTTGCCGAATACGATAATCCCGGTTCAGATGATTATAATGCTGGACTAGAACATGATCCCGCCTACGATGGTCCTGGCAGTGGTGAATTCGATTATTCACCAGAACCAACTGGACCCGGATCAGGTGAAGAACTGCCATATGAACCAGAGCCACAAGGACCCGGATCAGACGATTATTATGCTGGACTAGAAGATGATGAACCAAACGGACCAGGTAGTGGTGAGGAGTCTAATGCTATTGGTTCATGTAATGTGATAAACGATTCTAGTGTTTGCACAGACTATATTGGCTCTTATTGGGCAACCCCAAGTGTCAAAGATTTAAACTGCCAAGGTGTAGGCATATATAGTGATAATCCTTGTCCGCAACCCACCTCAGGAGGCTGCCAAAATTCTGTTGGTACTAGTTACGAAACAATTATTTGGTATTATCCTCATGGTGGTGATCCAATCACTGGTGACTTAATCACCTATGCAGCCGGCACCTGTAGTGCTACCGGAGGAAATTATTTATTCAATAATTAATAAAAGCATATGAAAAAACTCTTTATTATTAGCTTTTGTTTGTTGCTATCACTAACACTTAGTGCTTGTGGCAAGAAAACGGCTACTGAAAAATCAATGGAGAAACAAATTGAAAACTCCATGGGTGGCAATGCAGATGTGGATCTAGACGATGACTCTGTAAAAATAAAAACTGATGAAGGCACGATGCAAGTTGGCGCTGGAACAGAATTACCTGAAGATTGGCCAGATGACATTTATATTGCCGAAGGTGCAATTACTTCTGCCTCTAGTCATGAAAATGGAATCTTTAATGTCAGTATTGAATCTACTAAATCTGTCACCGAGCTACAAGAGGAGTATGAAAACAAATTAGAAGAAGAAGGCTGGAATACAACCATGTCTTTCGTGATTGAAAACAATGTCATGCTAGGCGCTGAGAAAGATGACCGTAGTGTCTCCATTACCATTGGAGAAGACAATGGAAAAACTTTGATAGTGATAGGTACTAGTAAAAATTAGACTTGAAGAACAACTCCCCGTGGAGCTGTTCTTTTATTTATTAAAAAACCGAGGTAGTTGTTTCACATGCTGTGAAATACTTGCCTCGGTGTCGAATAACTCAAGTGGAAAATTTATCTTTACGCTTCTGCGATGAAAGTACGGCAATACTGCCGTGAGCAATCAACAGAACGATCGGCATGACCAGTGCTAGAGGTTCTCCCCTCCAACGCAGTAGGATACTACCGATGGTAAGGGCAAAAGCCATAGTCCATAGCCACCAAGAACGCGGTGACTCCTTGAACGGATCAGCTAGTACACCCTTAAGGGTGGGAATAAATGAAATGATGAAAGTTAGGACGACGAGCATGTTAGCACCAGTAGCGCTGTTAAATATTCGCCAGACTAGGATGACTGACAAAGCTAGAGCTAAAATTCTCCATTCGCTAGGCTTGAGGCTTTTGAGTTTACCTCGATACCAGGTATAGAAAAAAGTGATCATGCAGGCCACCGAGCCAGTAAAAAATTGCAGAGTGGACAGATTGTCCGCACTAACTTCCTTAAAAGACCAGGCATTTAAAATAGACAACAGTGTCCAAATGGCCCAGCTAGCTGGATTTGGTTTTGATTTTCCGAAGTGAGTTTGGATGTTGTACAACACGTAGGCTGCACCGTGGAACAAAGCTGCTCCAACACCCAGTACAACCGTGTAATCGTGCATTGCACAACCTCTTTGTGAAAGTGCTACCACGAAACCCCGTGGTGGGTTTTGCGCTTAAATTTACGCGATTAGAAATAATACCATATTTTTTACGAAATGTCAACGATTAAAGGGGTATTCTGTTTTTCAAGAAAATAAAAAGCCCTGCCACCGAAGTGACAGGGAATATAGATTAGAGAATTAGCTAGCGACTTTGGTCAGGAACTTATCCACTCCCATGGAACGACGCAAGTCAGTCATGCCGCCATCACCGATGCCGGTATTAATCCTGTGCTTGCGATCCATCTGGAAACTCAAAGCTCCCAGTTCAGTGTCAGCATACTCTGCCAGCGAAGTGATCTGCGTGCTAAAGAGCACAGAGACGTTTCGTCCGGACAGAGTGGACAGCAGGTCACGACCGAGTTCGAAGCCAGCCACTTCCTGAGTAGCCGAACCGACCTCGTCCAGTACCAGTACGACTTCTCTGCCGTCGCACTTTTTGATACCTTCGAGGACCTTGCGGATCTTGGCCAGCAACATCTCGCAGGTCGAGCCATCACCACGCTGGGCAATAAAGACCATACCCAACACCTTTTTGACGTTGGACTTGAAGTAGCTGCCGAAGACCGGTACACCAGAATGGGCCAGATAGATGTTGGCTACCACCGCAATCTGAGTTTCAGTCTTGCCGCCACCATGCTTGCCAGTCAAACCGATCATCTGCCCATTGAGCTCGGGCAAACGCTCGATCGGAACTACCGACTTGCGATCCAAACGGAAAAGCAGGTGTGTAGGCCAGAGTTTTTCAAAGACCACAATATGACCATTGGAAACAATCTCCGGTGAACAAACAGGGACACCGAGATCTCTACCCTTATCAGCCACCTTGTTGACCAACTCAGCCACCTGGCTCAGTCGATTGAAGTGACGGGTAAAGAAACCACGATTCTGACGCAGAGCTTGATAAAGCTCATCCCAGCGACCGTAGTATTCATTACTGATAGCGAACCAGCGATACTCTTTGTCCATCTCCGTTGAGCGCTCGGTTGTCAGACTACTGAAGAAGCTTGGATTAACTGCTGCTAAAAGTAGGCGCAGAGCGTCGGACTTCTGACAACGTTGCAGTTCCATAGCAGCTTCACGTCGCTCGACGTGAGCCCTTTCGATCTGCTCCTTCTGTAATGAAGTATAGCCCTCGAAATTATCGACGCCCGAAGAAATCTCGCGACGTTGATCACTATCCAGGGTACGCTTGGCAGACTTGATGTCCATAATCTGAACCCTAAGACCATCCTTGTCATAGACAAAAGACACTGTCACTAGCGCTCCATTGAACTTATCGCTCATAGGAACCTTAGAAATGCGTCGCTTGATAGCGTCGCCAACATCCTTAACCATATCTTTGCTTTGCCCGGTGATCACCATCTGACGATAAGCCTTACGGCGACGCCACCAGTTACGCAGATTAACGACACCCCGCCAAGCCTTAGCAATACCCAGCCAGATGGCCGGATTCCACTTGCTTTTGTTCCAGTCGGGATTTTCCACCATACGCACAGAGGACAGGCCTTGACTATAGAGCCGATGGCCAAATACCCTGCTGTGTGAATGAGAAATATCTTTCAGTCTCCAAAATGACGGACCATTGGGAACCTTCTCGCCTTCGGCATTTTTCTTGGTAGGCGTATAGTGATCCACAACCAGTCTCATGTGCATGACACCCTCGATAACCGTGACGACCTTGAGTCGCTCAGCAATCTGCCGAGCCATTTCGGTCTCCATGTCCTCGAGAGGTAAGCCTTCGCGCAGCTTGTCAGCTACTTGCTTGAGCCTGACAGGCGGATCGGGATAGTTGTCCACGAAAGCCAGGAAACGATGAACTTCAGTCCAGTAGGGATTGTGCTCCAACTGGGGATCATAGAACTCCAAAAAAGCTCCTTCGTTCGCGGGAATATTGGGTAACGAACGATGATTCTGTCGTGACCAGTCCATGAAATCATCGTCGGCTAAGAGCATGGCACCGAGTGCATGACGAGCACGAAGCTCACCTTCATCAGTGATACCAAAACTTTTGACCAATTCCGATTTCTTACCCAGACCCAGACTACTGAGAATCTCCTCGCGAGGAAAATCTTCCTCATTAATAATCCTGAGACGATCCTTCTTGGAAACACTGGTGTTCCAAAGAGTGAGCTTATCAGGTTCCGGATAGGGAATCTTCGGTACGGTTGCGGCCATTTGACTCTCCTTTTGAGTGTGGTTTTAGGTTTTTACCGTGACAATACTTACGATAATCTATATAGCACTAGTCTAAAACACTAGTTATTCTCTAAATATAAAAGTACTACAAAAACACTTATTTATAACACGCGTCATGGATAAGGTCAAGGTGAATTTTTTGTCTAAATTACTTAAAAAGCTTCAACAATCCTCTGTCAAAAATAAGTAAATTAATGTCTTGCGAGTTTAATTGCTCCGCCAAAATTTCATTGGGGATTAAACGAATTATATTTGAGGTATAATTTTGATAATTATAATTCCAAAGTTCAAAATACATGTTCTCTACTTCTATGGAGGTGATGCCGGTGACAACAAAATCGCCACTCTGACTCTCAGCCAACCAACCTACATCTTTAGACTGCCAATTCAACAAACGATCGTTAATATTAAACATAGTAAATCTCTGATAAACTGGTAGTGATAAAATTCGTGGGGCTTTGTCTGGATAAGTAAATTCTAGCGCCTGCTGTAAATTGTTACGAAAGACTTGAGCGCCAGATAGATTATCAGGCAGGGCCACTGTCATTAGTTTTTGCCCAGCTGGGGAATCCAATCTATCAAAACTACTGACTATTTGATTGCTTAAATCTGCGGCTGCTCGCCAAATATTATTTTTATAACAAACAGTAACCAGATTAGACAACAATAAAACTACTAGCAATATATATTTAAATTTTTGAGCTAAACGTATCTTAGCTAGGATATATACAAACCAAAGAATAAAAAATATACTCGGTAGATAAAGATATCGCTCTCCTTCAAAAGTTGTTCGACTAAGACCAAGCGGTAAAGCTGGCACCATGCTAAGTAGCAAAGAGAAGAAAATAGTAAACTGTAAAAATTTTTTCTTTGCCAGTAGATAATAAAAATATATTCCCAGAGCAACCGTGATCACAATAACCAGCGAATCAAGATAATGATACCATCCCTTAAAATACATTTCCCTAAAATATCCAGCTGATAGAAAATCATTAAGGAGTCCGCCTATGTTGCCGATCCATTCTTTAATTGGCCAACCAAACGAACTGCGACCATAATAACCAAATAAAACTGCCGTAGCTTGATAGCGAATAAAAATAAACAAGGCTAGAATAATAAAATAGATGGGCAATGTCTTGGTTTTGATTCTATCTCTAGTAGAATGAAAATAAGCTTCCCACAATAAAATCACAAATGGCAAACTAATGGCCACTTCTTTAATCAATAAAGCTAAAACAAAAAATATTAAAGATACGTAAATGTGCTTTCTGCGTCCTTGCTGACGCCAGGAAAAATAAAATAATAATGATAGTAAATAAAGTATAGTTACCCAAGGATGTGGCCAAGCTGAAATCCAAGTAACAGCCTCTACCTGCACTGGCCACAACAAAAATAAACTAGCAGCCACAATAGACCAAAATTCTTTACTGGCTAGTTTGGTCAAAGTAAATATTTTTTTAGCGAGTAGATAAAGCACAAAAGCGTTACTGGCATGCAAAATCAAACTCACTAAATGATAAGCAGAATATTTGAGCTGAAAAATATTAAAAAATAACTTCCAGATTGAAATTAATAATGGATTATAGGACCCACCTAAGTTGGTGCCCTCATAGTTAGACCAAAAAATATGCCAGCTCCAACTGGTATCTCTAGCCAATGATAGCCAATGCCAATCATCTGAAACAAAATAATTTCCCAGTGACTTATGATATGCCAATAGGGCGACCACTAAAAAAATCAACCAGACTAATGGATGATAAAATTTTCTTTTAGCTATTTCCATCATTTGCTTGTTATCAAAAAGCCATCTTAATCATAAACAGGGTGAATATGATTTGAAAAGGCACACCATATACTGGTGAATAATGCCAATCTATCAAACGATGCACCCGACTATGAAACCTTATGTAGAAGTTTAGAAAGCGAAGTCTAAAAGTCTCAATGCCTATCCAGAGAAAATCAGGTACCCAAGCACCCATCAGTGCACCAACCATAATCATTCTGTCAAAACCATTGTTTTGCATTATATAATAATATACCAATATAGTTGCTAAAATAATGTCCACAAAAGCTACCTTAACTAGATAAAAAAATCTTGCTCGACCCTTGGCTTTATGCTTGCCGATAGACTCGTCTCCGTGTGGAATAATGTCCAAAATAAAATGAGAAATTAGGGCAAAAACAAAAGCCAGGCCGGGATTATCGACCTTGGTGGTTATCCATAAAGCTACTGAAGTATGTGGTGTTAGAAACATAAGTTTATGATAACACAAAAAAATGATAAGTAAAACCCGCCCTAAATCTATTCGACTGGGCGGGTTTTAAATTGTAATATATCTTTAGTAATCTCTCAATTTTCTCATGTCTTCGTGCTTTTTGATACGCTCTAGAGCCTTGGCTTCTATCTGTCTAATACGCTCACGAGTCACACCAAATTCCTGTCCAACTTCTTCCAAGGTATGTGCTACTCCGTCACTTAGACCGAAGCGCATCTCCAAAATTTTCTGCTCTCGAGGAGTCAAATCAGAAATAACTTTTTTAACATGATCACTTAATAACTTTAATGAAGCTACTTTGTCAGGACCGATATTCTTCTCATCTTCAATGAAGTCTCCTAGAGTACTATCTTCATCATCATCACCAACTGATGCTTCCAAAGAAACTGTCTCTTGGGATATTTTTATAATCTGTCTAATCTTGTCAACTTCTTCGCCCATCTCAGCAGCAATTTCTTCTGGCAATGGATCTCTGCCCAATTCTTGGACTAGTCTACGCTCTATTTGATTAAAACGATTAATTGTTTCAACCATATGAACTGGAATTCTGATAGTTCTAGATTGATCAGCTAGGGCACGAGTAATAGCCTGGCGAATCCACCAAGTTGCATAGGTAGAAAATTTATACCCCTTGCGGTAATCAAATTTCTCCACTGCTCTAAATAACCCGATGTTACCTTCTTGGATCAAATCCAAAAGTGTCAGTGACCTGCCAGTAAATTTTTTGGCAATACTAACTACCAAACGAAGATTTGCTTCAATCAACTTCTTTTTAGCATCCAACTGTCCTCTTTCCTTACGCTTGGCATACATTACCTCTTCCTCTCCTTTTAGCAAAGGCACTTTGCCTATTTCTCTGAGATACATCTGAATAGAATCCGATGCAATATCTGTCAGGTCACCACGATTCTTGTCGCTACCTAATCCTGATTTTGATAAAATATCGGAAGCATTGGCTTGCATATCCAGAATACCGCCTTCGGTGGCAATAATCTGAATAGCTAGGTCATCCAATGTATCTAGGAAATCTTCAAAGCTTGAAGTATAATCTTCCATGTCTGTAAAAATCCTCAAGACCTCGTCTTCTGTAATAAAGCTACGTGAACGAGATTTCTTGATTAAATTTTCAACCAAGTCCTTATTAAGTTTTGCCTTTGGAGCTTTTACTTTTTTGACCGCCTTTTTCTTGGCAATCTTAGTTGTTTTCTTGGCAACTTTTTTAACTGCCTTGGTTTTCTTAACCACTTTTTTAGGAGTTTTTTTAGTTACCTTTTTGCTGGTAGTTTTTTTGACCGTTGCTTTTTTCTTTTTGGCAACCGGTTTACGTACCTTGATAGGTTTGGTAGCACTGCTTTTTTTGGCAGTGTTTTTTTTGACCACTTTCTTAGTGATCTTCTTTTTAATTGTAGTCTTTTTCTTTACAGGCATATTTAGCTGTAAATTATTTTTTTAACTTTTCTATTTCTTTTCCTAATAAATGAATTTCACTTTCTAATTGATTGACTTTTTGTTCATCACCCGTCAATTCCGACTGCTTAATATCAACAATTAACTCTTTCCGTTTATCCTCTAGATGACGTAATTTGAGATTGGACAACATACTTTCAAAACTATCTAGCAATTCAGTATCTGATAAACTTTGATAGTCTTTCTCGCCTAGCATAGACAATCTTACCCATGCTTCTTTTTCATTATTGTCTAATTCTGAATAATCTATGAAATTATCCAAATTCTGATGCTTAGTATAGTAGATTACAACCTTTCTGTAAAGGGACTCTAGGTCAGAAGAAACCATCTCTGGCTCGACTTCGGCGACCAATTTTTCAAGATAAATACCCTTTAAAAAGACCAGTGACAACAACTCTTCGCTAAGAGAAAACGAGACCCTCTTCTGTGTTTCATTACTCTTAGTAGTCGGGGTTTGTTGATTTTCTATAAAAGACTTTGTACTAGTTAAATCTTGTTGTAATATCTCTAAAGGTATTTGCAACCTATCGGAAATCAATTTTAAATAGTGCGCCTGCTCTACCTGACTCTTTAGAAATTTAATAATCGGCAATAATTTACTAATAGCTATCTTCTTGTGATCTGCCCGACTCAAATCAACGCCAGCAATAATACGTTTAAAATAATAATCCATGACCTGCACTGAATCTTTGACCAATTGCAACCACTTCTGCGGATCCTCTTTGACGATGTCTGCCGGATCCTTTCCTTTGAGTAAAATCAATATCTTCAGGTTCATATCATTTTGCCAACCTAGCACCACACTCCTAAAAGCTGCTCGTGATCCAGCTGCATCACCATCAAAGGCCAAAATAATATTATTAGCGTACCTTTTAATCAATTTAATATGATCAGCGGTTAGAGCTGTACCAGATACTGCCACAACATTTTTGGAACTAGTCTGAGATACAGCGATGGCATCCATGTTGCCCTCTACTATAATCAAATATTTTTTCTTGCGAATCGTATCTTTGGCTAAATGCCAGCCATACAAAACTTTACTCTTATCATAAATGGCGGTTTGGGGACTGTTTATATATTTACCACCCTGCTCAATTTCATCATAGGCAATACCAGATAAAGTTCGTGAAGTAAAAGCAACCACCCTACCCTGTGTATCAGAAATGGGAAACATTAATCGTTTACGAAAACGATCTAAATACCCACTACCATCTTTTTTCCTTAAAATAAGACCGGCCTCAAATATATCCTGCTCTTTAAAACCTTTGGAAATTAAATACTTGAGTAGCCCATCCCAACTTTCTCCTGATAGACCCAGTCTCCAATTAGTGAGACTGCCTTTATTGATTTTTCTATTATCTAAATATTTGAGTACTTTTTTACCAACTTGCGAATCCTGCATCAACAAGTTGTGATAAAAATCGGCGGCTAAGTTATTTATTTCATAAAGACGACTATAATCTTGTTTTTGTTTAAAGCTAAACCCACTAAGAGGCACGTTGGCTTTTTGAGCTAAAATTCTCAAGGCCTCTTTAAAATCTATCCCTTCATACTCCTGCACAAAACTAATTACATCTCCACCCTTATCACAGCCAAAACAATGGTAAATTTGTTTTTCTTTAGATACCATGAAACTTGGTGTTTTTTCATTATGAAAAGGGCAGCAAGCTTTAAAGTTGCCACCGACCTGATTCAAGCTAATATAGCCTGAAACTATCTCCACAATATCAAGTTTATTCTTAACTTCTTCTACCGGATTCATATAGTTATATTATGCCAAAATTACATATAAGTCAAAAATTAACTATATTTAATTTCTTGCTCTAATAAGTATTTTTTACGCCACAAACCCCCTTCATAGCCAACAAGTTTTCCGCTACTACCTAGGACTCTGTGACAGGGTATAATTATTGGAATTTTATTTTTATTGACTGCATTACCAACCGCCCTAGCTGCTTGCTTGTTGCCAGACATAGCAGCTAAATCTTGATAGGCTATAATACTACCAAAGGGTATTTTGGTTAACTCGGTCCAAACCCTAACTTGCCATTCGGTACCCTCGATGACTATCGGAACATCAAATGTTTTTCTTTGTCCAGAAAAATATTCTTTTAATTGAACAATGCACCTAGTGATAAGTGCATTGGATTTTGAATTATTTGATTTAATTTTAACAAAACTAATGGCCGTAATTCCTTTATTATTAGCCACAATCTCTAAAATACCGATGGGTGATTTATAATATGCTTTATGCATATTAATACTCAGCTGCATCACGACTAGTGACTAGATCCACGAACATAACTCCGGGCAAAGATTTAATTTCCTTAAGAAACACTTCTTTGACATCGTCTTTTTTGAAACGCACAGAAAAATAATACTCACCATCACCTTCTGATCTGGTTTTAATTTGTAATAGCTTATGAGATAAGAGATTTTTAGAAAAAATGTCTTTGTAGGAACTCTCTTCAAAATCTTTATTG
The DNA here is from genome assembly GCA_018669975.1 of Candidatus Parcubacteria bacterium. GTDB lineage: Bacteria > Patescibacteriota > Patescibacteriia > UBA1558 > GWA2-36-10 > JABHSK01. The sequence continues at coordinate 47,762 of JABHSK010000008.1, read as the reverse complement.
ATAGTTAAGGTTAATAAAAATCCCTCGCGTACCACTGAACCAAAATTTACTTTATATAAGATGATATTGATCAAAAGCAGCATCACTGTGCCGATGGCAGCAATAGTATAGTTGTTCGTACCAACTGCCATACCAATAGCTAAGGCGAAAAATAAATAAGTAGCATCACGAGTATCTTTGATTATCGTTCTAAATCTAAGCAAGGTAAATACACCTAAAATTCCTAAGGCCCGTATCAAATTATTACCTAATATCATCATTGCGATAGTAGACAACACATTCATCATCACCAAAGATGTAACAAATGACTGGGAATAGGAAATGCCCCGATGAGTTTTCTGATAAACCCAGGCAATTAACAAACTAAGTACAAAGGCTACTAAAATATTAGTTACAATAACTGCTGAGCTATATTCTATTAGGGTAAGGTTTGAAAAATTCAATAGATCTTCCATAGTATTTAAATTTAATTTTTATTAACGAAGTAATGGGGTATATTTATAAATCTCTTCTAGGCTACGAGCGTATTTAGAATAGGCATCCCGCTTAAGATTATGCTTTACTATTACAGATTTTAACCAAAAAGGCAACGTATAGGCAAATTTTACTTCCATGGTCACCATGTCGCCACTAACCTGCTCCATAAATTTATTATCAACTAAATTTCTTTGCAGGCAGGCCTCAATATTAGAGTCAAAGGTAACGCGCAGACTTTTATCGTGGTTCATGAATGGCCGACGCTTGTATCTGACAATCAAATTTGGTTTGACTGGCTCTCTGATTAAAAAATGTAAAAAACGATTTCTAATTTCATCCTCGCCCTCTTTCCATTCCCGTCTAGCTAAAACTGACGTGCCATACTTCATAAGATCCTCTGCTTCCTGTCTAGATAGCATGACCTTGGTCTTGCGATTGGTCATATCTTCCTTGTGCTTAATTTCAAAAAAAACATAATCAGAATCTTTAAGATATGGCTCATAAATACGCATACGTATTTTTTTTCGTTTAGTCAATCCAGCAGATTTTTCCACATAATCAGACAATCTAAAAGAATCAAAATAAAGGCTAGTGACTACATAGCTACCATCTATGGGTGAAGCGTGCTTGTCTCGCTTCATGCCAAATTTTTGAATATATTTAGCAATCTCCTCGGCAGTCTGAACTGTCATTTGATATTTGAATTCAAATCTGTGTCGATCCTGATTCATAATTTATCCTGATATAAAAGATATAAATCTTTTGGTAATAATGTTTGAAAATCTGGCTGCTCCTGCTCACCCTGAATAATTGAATCTTTAATTTCTAAGTTTGAAAGTTCATCTTGGTTCAGCTGTTCTTGATTACCCCATAAAATAGAATCTTGCAGCAACGCTTCTCCACCACTAATAAACTCCTGTTTTTTTCTATATAAAGATAGACCACTGTCATGATTACCAATAATTATATTATTATCCATAACGACTCGTGAATTATCTTTAACGGCAATGCCAATATTACAACCACTAATAATATTATTAGTAATGTCTAAGTTAGCTGCTTCCCCCACACTGATACATTTATCTCCATGATTGCGAATATCATTGTCCATAATAAAGAAATCATCAACCCCAGACAGATCAATGGCGTCTCCATTGTGGTCACTGGCTTGATCATTGTCAAAAAAGGAATTCATAATATAACTATTTTGCACATAATCAACATCGATGGCATCTGCCATATTATTTTTAAAAATACTATCACTGATATTAACTGAGCCTAGTATGGCATGGAAAGCATCATCAGATTGACTGTTGCTGAAAGTACAATAATTAATAATAGATTTTGTATTGTGCAATGAAAACTGTGAAGTCAACAATGTACCATTTATCAAATCGTTGGATCCTCCGCTAAGCTCTAGATATTCAAAAATATTTTCTTGTTCAACATTAACTACAGCAAAACTACCCCATGGCCTATTGGCGGCTAAAGGTTTCATAATGATTGGCCAATGTTTATTGCCTTTGGCTTCTACTGGGCTATAGGAAATCATAGATACACCCTCATCAAAAAACAAACGCGCTCCTGGTCTAATCTCCAGCTTTAATCCTTGCGGCACAACAACTGTCTCTCTAAATATATGTGAGCCACCTGGCAACCAAACAGTATTCTGATCGTATTTTATAAACTGTGGATGTTTAACCAAAAACTGCTCTAAACTTAAAGATACATCATTAAGATATTTAAAACTGCCTTGAAAATCTATCTCTCCACTAGACTCTGGGGCATGAAAAGTAAACGGTGTTTGTTCTAAACTAGCTATCTCCTTGGCATTAGCAAAATTACCAATCAACCAATCACGATATTTAACAATAGTGTCATCAAACATAAAATCATTGTAGAGTTTAGCTTGATCATTATAAAACTCTGGCTTCATGCGTTCATAAATATCATCATAAAACTTTAAATCATCCACCAAGTTATTTTCATCTTCAACATATTCACTCAAGACTTTTTGAGATTCTTCAAAAAAATGCTGATTAGCTAAAATGCGCCTAGCTAGTATATTTGTTTTCTCCAAAGTATAATGATCTGGATTATCAATATTTACGTCCCAAGACGCTAGCTCAAATCTTCCAGTTTCCTGTCTAAAAAGTAAAACTGAATTACTGTTATCACTCTGATGACTGGAGCCTGCCAAAACATTGAGAGCGTGCCAGGCATAAAATTCTTCCAAATTAACCAGAGTTGATATTTTATTTGCAAACTCTTGTTCGTCAGCCTTGTCTATCAAAGTCAGCAAGGCTGCCAGTTCTTCAAATGGACCTTCCTCTATTTCAGCTGTATAGCTTTTCCAATCTGACAATCTATCCATTGATAGTTTGATCACCTCTTCAGACACATCTATGTCTTTATTGGAAAAAATATTATTACTGTCCATGATATTTTGCTTGGCCAAAAATTCTTTAGACCATGGCTCAGATGCTAGGTAAACTCCCAAATCACGGCCATTGATCATGGCTCGAACAAATTCAAATTCAGCGCTAAACACTCCCAGCTTATCAGCTCGATGAGAATTCAGCGGCTCAATAAAAAATCCACGGTCATATGGTAAAAATAAATTTAAACTTCTTTGACCCTGAAATAAATTTTCTTTGGGAAACTTTATCCTAAAGGCAGTTTTCTCTGCATCCCAATTGTTATTTTGTATACCGCGATAGCGAATATCTATTTCTTCAATATACTCTTGGCTCCCGACAAAGTAAGCATTAACATAATGCTTGAGATCATCAAACATCCTACCAAATGTCAGACCATCATCACCGACTGGTTTATAGTTGTTCATCTCCTGAGTATTATTAGGACTAATGACGATAGTATAGATCTCTAGTTGAGAATCTTTGAACCAATAGGGAAGATGGACTATATTGACTATTTTACGCAAAGAGTGCCAATTGGCCAAGATTTTATAACCAATCGGATTACGCATCATCATATACCTTTGACCAGTAGATAAGCCATAAAAAATAACGACATATACTATAATCATAAAAGAAAATAGCGCGAATGTCGTTATAATTGCCCCCCTGTATCTAAGATATATATCCTTTATTACCATAACAATAAACTACAACATATGGGCGTTTCAATCAAGTCTTATGGTTGCTTTATTTTGTGCATAAAAATACCGGCTGCCACGGCTGCATTAAGTGACTCTGCCTGGCCAATTTTAGGAATTTTAACTTTAGTATCTGCCAAGGACTTTAATTCTAGTGATACACCTTGAGCTTCATTGCCAATCACTAAAGCAGCTTTATTCTTGGTGTCAATTTTATCCTGACCACCCTCTAAGTCACTCACTATCACTCGATATTTATTTTGCTTCAACTCTTTGGCAAATTCCATTAAATCTAGATCTTGAAAAATATTTATATGAAAAATAGAACCCATACTAGCTGCTACCACTTTGGGATTGTAAATATCTACACAGTCCTCACTGAGAAAAACATTCTCAAATCCAAACCAGTCTGCTGTTCTGATAATAGTCCCCATGTTGCCGGGATCCTGAATATTTTCCAAAAGCAAAATACTTTTATCTCGCATATCAAATTCTTTTGGATCAACTATATTAAAAACTGCTACGATTCCCTGTGGTGTAACACTAGAAGTTATTTTTTTAAGATCGCTATCACGTAGTGTCTCAAACAAATCAACTGGTATACTATTTTCGTTTGCTTGAAAAAACTTTTGGGTAGCAAAAATACTATCTAGAGCATCATTACTTATTTCTTCAAAAATGACTTTAGGGTTATCAACTAAAAATTGCTGGTGCTCAAGACGATATTTCTTTTGTTTCAAAGAAGTTAAAAATTTTAATTGTGTTTTGCTAATCATATATTATCTTATCACTTCAACATCATTAAGTTTTCTATCCATTACTCTCTGCCCTATACATTGATAACCTACTTCGTGCTGCCACTGATCATCTTTATAGCGGTCATACTCTTCTTCCTTATTTGAAGTTTGAAAATCTGTACATACCTCATATTCATCTTCAGAGATAACTTTATATTCATATTTCTTATCAGTAAATGGGTTTGTCAGATCATCTAAATCTAGCCTTGAATATTTATCCATATCCAAATCATCCAAGCTCTGTGGCAGAACATCATTCTTCTGATAATAATTACTCAGACTACTATCAATTGTGTAAAAATCACTAATAATATTTTGGTCTGATTTTCTTTTCCTAGTTTCAGCAGGAGATTCAACGATGAACCAAGATGACACAAAGGCTACTAAAATAACTAGTAGGGAAGCGTAAAAATAAACTTTAATCACCTTGTCTTTTTTGCCTTTAATATTTTCTCGGCGAATGTCGTAGAGATAAAAAGAGAAAATACTACCAGATATAACTAAGGCAGTTAATCCTTTAAGCATAAACTTTGTGGTCAATTCGCCGTCTAGGAAGCCGTTGATGATACCAATCAACCAACCAATCATTACTATAATAGATACTAACAATATAAGATAAGTTAGCCATTTGCGAACTCCTGACTCTTCATCAAGGTTGCCTTTAAATAAGTTTTTATAAATCTGCCGTGAAGTCAAATAATAAATAGGTGTGGAGATAATGATAGTAGAAATAGCGAATTTCATTGCCCCGTCTGAATAGCTACCTTGAAATTGATCAATAATATCAACAATTTCTTTGTTTATAATTTGAAAAATTATAATGCCCACTGACACAGATGTAAAAACTAAGGCCACCAATGACAGTAAGTAGAAAAAAGCAAATTTAGGTGCGTTGTTTTTTGACATAATTATTTTGGTTATTTTATCTTTTTAAAAATCTATCTAGATTTTCTTGAGCCTGCCGATGAAAAATAGAAAACCCCTCTTCATCATCATGCTCAGGAGTAAGTTTTATATCCTGTGACAAATAAAACTTTATCAGGCTAGCGACCACATCTTTCCATTCTTCGTCACCTATCTCTTGCTGATGCACCTCTTCCAGCTCCTGTTTAAGAATTTCATTATTATATAAAAAGTCTTCGTATGATCCTGCTAAGCCTGCCAGATCTGCTGCCCGTAAAACTTTCTGCTCTACCAAAACAAATGGCTTGTTTCTATGAGTGGCTATTATACACTCTTTTACTAAATTAATAACCCCTGTTTCTAGACCTAGTCTATTTAATTCTTGCTCCGCTATATCAGCACTGTATTCTTCTTTAGATTCAAAACCCTGTTCTTCATGATCTTGATGATAACCCGCGTCATGAAATAATGCTGCTAGTATAACAACTTGTTCATCTACTTGAACATCGTATGTTTTGCATTTCTCTACCAATTTCTGACACTCTGCTACCACATTTAAAGCGTGTTGAAAATTATGGTAGGGTAAATTCTCATAGTGCCTGCCGACCACTTTCTGAACATCAAAACCAACCAATCTGTCCATCGTTTCTGTGGGGTTTTCTGGTTGTCTAGGAAATTCTATATGATTAAGTTTAAATAATTATTAATCGCAAGGATGCCCAGTGTATGGTCCAAACCATTGTAAAAATTTTCCTGGCATTTCAGCTATCCAAAAAGTGTCATCATTTTTAGAATAATAAGCATAACGCCAAGGCTCGTCCATAATCTCAGGATCATCGGGGTCAATCACTATTAATTCTAATTCTGACTTATCCCAGGGAGACTTCATTTTCCCATCTTCTTTATAGGGAATTTGATCTCTATTAAAAACCGCGTGCGTTTCATCTAAAACATAATTAACACAAAATGAACTTTTAAGCTGCCAGATATAAACTCCACCACCGATGATAATAAGAGATATTATAACTAAAAATATTTTTTTCTTCATATATATTATTATTTAGCACCCTTTGCTCTTCTTGTTTTTAAAAAATGAAAAACAGCGGATATTATAAAAATTATTTGCAAGACAATAAATATCAAATCGCCAATATAACTACTATACACCAATAGGCAGACTCCGCCAAAAATATATATCAAATCTTCACTCTCTTTCTTTTGTGTAATGACCCCAATAGAAATCAACACCAAGCCAACTATTCCAGCTATCTTAAAAATATCCATATCGTTTTATGTTAAGTTTATAACAGTGGCTAACTTACCTATAAAATAACCCATTAACAGGGCAATGCTTCCTAAGATTAAAATTCTAAAGCCCATTTTAATCCAGTTTCCTTTGGTATATTTAGTAGTGGCCGCACCTAGAGTAAACAAACCAAGTAATGTAATCACCACTGAAATCTTGGTAGCTGTATTAATCGGTGCCATAAAATAAGCAAATAAAGGAATTAGACCACCCACTATATAGGCAAAAAACATGAAGATGCCATTGCGCCACGGGTGCTTCTTTTCTTTCATAGAAAAATTCAACTCTCTATAAGCCATTTCCTGCAGCATAAGATTTTTATTTCCTTTGGCTACCCTGGACATCTCTGCTGCTAGTTTCTTTGGCCAGCCATCCTCTATATACATGCCCTGCAACTCCCTTTCTTCTTCAAAGGGGAACTCATCTATCTCCATCTTCTCTTCATACAACATCCTCGTCCTAATATCTTGCTCTGACAAACTTGATATATAAGAACCCATGCCCATGGAGATAGATTCTACTGCAATAATAACACAACCAGCCAAAATAACAGTAAAAGGATCCTGACTGCCCACGGCAATACCAGTAACCGCGCCTAGGGTAGAAACCATACCATCCTCCATTCCAAAAACCACCTCTCTCATGCTTGAGATTAATTTTGAATCACGATGATGAATATAATCTGGGTTGTACCTATGCTGCATAAAAAATTATTTAACTGCCTTTTTTTTAGTTTTATCAAAATTGAGAAAAAGTATAGTCCAGGCTACCATAAAATAGGCGCCGACTACATCCAGTAACATTTCAATAATTAGATTAAATATATAGGTACCTGATAAATAGGTTAATGAGGACCCAATTGCTACAGCCAAGAAAAACAGTAAGGTTAAAATAAGAGTATACAAGAAAGTTGTCCACCACCTACCCTTAACAATTGCCTTACTTCTATCTAGGGCTTCCTTACCTGTTTTATCAAATAAAATTGCTATATAAATAATAAATATCCAGTAGACTGAAAAAATAATACCAGGCACCACTAATAATAAAAATAAGCCTAGCAAAAAGACTCCGGCTACTATATTTGTCCAAACAACTGGCCACCATCGAGAAAAAGATTTTTCAAAGGCTTTTTGAAAATCTATTTTTTTGTTATCAATCTTATATTTTGCTACAAAAGTAACCGCCATAACCGCCACAATACCAAATAAACCTTCTAGTGTTTGCACTATAGTCATATAATACCTTGCATCCTCTGCAGTGTCTCCAACAGGTATCATGCCCAGGACAATATTAATAGGCAAATAAACAACTACAATAATTTTTAAAATCAATTTAAAATTATCCTTGTAAAGTCTCCAGGCCTTAGATAATACCTGTTCAATGGAGTACTCTCCTGCTGATATTAATCTTTGTAGCATAATATTTTTCAATGATAAAAGTACTTAAATTCTACAATAAATAACGATAAGTGTAAAACAAAAACTCTCCGCTAGACGATAAGGTTTTTCTTTAAAATTAATATTATATTGTTAAATATTTTTGATTTAATTGTTTTTCTAATATTAATAATTGGTTTTTATTCAATATATCTTTTAATGTTACGGCAATTTTTTCCGTTATTACTCCTTTATTAGCCATCTGCGCAGAACGTTCTATAAGCTTCAAAATAATATTATTATCAATTTCTATTGTTAAATTTTTAGCAATATTTTTTGATTCTTCTAACTGAAGCATATTCTTCCTCCATTCAATGTGTTCGATAATTTTTTTAAGATCATCAGATATAATTTTTTCTGAATCAATATTTTTAAGATTAGTCATCTTCCAAGTATGTCTAATTAATCCTAATATACCAACTTTTTCTAATACATCTGCATCATGCACTACCTTTGCTTCTAATGATTCCGGAATCTTTGTTCCCTCGTGTGAAGCAACGCACTCTGCAACTGCATTTCTATCATCTTCTGACAGAGTGATATCTTTTAATATATCTTTAACGATCTGTAAATTATTTTTGTAATTATAATCATCTCCTGTCGGAAGTGCCGTATCATGAAGCCATGCTGCAGCTACAACAACCTGTAAATTTGCTCCTACTTTTTTTGCAATATGACTTGCTAAATTTACTGTTCTTTGTAAATGATTATTACCTTTTGATTTTCCATTAAAAGAAACGTCGTGGTCTATTTTTAGACCAATCTGTTTAATTTCTTTAATTTGTTTTTGTGAAATCATAATATTGTTTTACATTTTTAAGTTGGTTGGCTCCCTCTAAAAAGAGGGAGCACAGGTGTAAAATATCTAAAGTGGCGGAACTTTAGACTGTCTAATTTTGGACATGTCAAAATTAGACACATGCTTTCCGTCACTATTTATAACAGTGACAGATTCTTCAATCGTAAATTCATCAAATAACTCTTCGAATCTACGATTAAGTTTTAAGCATTGTTCGGCCGTGAGAATATGCCCATCCCGGGGATTACTATTGAGACGACGCTCAATCACCTCATATGAACACTGCACAACAACCCACTGGGATTGTACGCCCTGACAAATACACCAATCACTTATTCTTGTACGAAGTTCTTTGCTGTGAAAAACCTCGTCCATGATAACGCAATTGTATACACCTTCCTCAAACGTTCTATGAGTAAGGTTCAGGGCTTCCTGATAATAAACCCAACGTATTTCATCTGGGTCAATATCATTCTCAAGCGCTACGCTATCGACAACAACCCCTCTCTTTATGTCATCGATATCAAAATGTATAGCTTGATCTCCTAGCCGATAAGCCAGTTTTTTGGCTACCGTTGTCTTCCCTGCTCCTGGAAGTCCAGAAACCAAAATTAAAGTATCCATCATCAACCTACCTCCGTTTTTGGCTTACTTATAGTAAGCATTGCAAAGAACAAAAAAGCCGCTTATTGGTAAGCGACGAACTAGTATCTAATATTATAAAGTTATAAATAACAAATCACCGCTTAACAATATAAGCGCTGTAATAAGCATTATGCTTCAAAGAGTTAAAATTTTGTTTGATTTGTTTCATCTAATTTACAATACCTTATGTATATAAATTTGTAAAGTGGCCCTCAAAAAAATTACTTTTTCTAAGCTCAGATGATAATAAAAATCACCCCTTTCTTTGGAATGATTAGTGTAAATATATTATTGTGCTGACACGATGTGGCGGAGAGGACAGGATTCGAACCTGCGAGAGTTTTGACACTCTACCCGCTTTCCAAGCGGGCGCACTAGACCAACTATGCGACCTCTCCACGAAAGAATATATTACAACAAAGAGCTCAACTTTACAATAGCCTGCGCATTATCAATAATTTCATACAAGGCTTGCAAAACACGACGCTTATCAAAATCTTTCTCGTCACGCAATCTATTAGCCAACTCTATCAACTGACCAAAATCCTTACCAGGCTTCAAACCAGTGGCAATTAAATCTCTACCTGCTAACAAATCTGCTGGCTTACTATCTTCTACTGCTAATTCTCTAGCTTTTTTTAGTAACCACTTTTTTGCTGGGAATCCATCTGGCATTAAATATTGCTCTGGATGCTTTGGATCCATATATGGTCCTCGGCCTGCATGATCAGCTTGAGCCACTAAAACCAATTCATTGATAGTAGCTGGATAAATACGCTTGGCTAAACGACGAATTGCTCCATCACTAACTTTTTCTTGTTTAACAACCGCATTGATATACAACATAGTTGGCATCAAATGATTTTCTACAAGTTGTTTAACTTTTTGTTTAGTTAGCTTATCAGCTCCAACTGAATTCAAAAATTCTTTAGTAGGTTCTCCACCAGCCTGCTCATGACCATGTGAAATAATCCGTCCATCTTTTATTTCTGTAGTATCAGCCTTACCTAAATCATGACACAGGGTCGCCAGCATAACAGTCAAACTTTCCTTACTATCTAAATTTTCTTCTCGTGTTATCTGAGCTGCTTCATCAACTGTCATTAAGGTGTGTATCCAGGCGTCTCCCTCTGGGTGCCACTCTGGATCTTGTTCTGTTTTAGCTAAAGGTGGAAATTCAGGGTGCAACTCTTTGAAAACTCCCAAAGTCATCCCGGCTGCTAAGCCTAAAGATGGTTTACTTGACTTCAATAATAATTTTTTCCACTCTTCAAAAATTCTTTCCTTTGGTAACTCTTTTAACTCTGGTGTCATCTCCTGGATAATCTTAGCGCTGTCTGGATCTAACTGTAAACCAAAACGTCCAATAAATTGCAAGGCTCTCATGACACGTAGTGGATCATCACGAAACCTCTCTGGATCAGTAATCTTTAGCGTCCTATTTTTAATATCCTCCACACCACCATAGGCATCAAATAGTTCACCAGTCAAAGGATCGGCGGCTACAGAATTCATCGTAAAATCACGACGCTTAGCAGCTTCAGCAATACTCATATTCGGATCAGTCTTAACTTCAAAACCCCGATGTCCCTCACCTATTTTAGAATCTGTTCTTGGTAAAGACACATCAATATCTATACCCTGTCCGAGAAATATTTTTAAAATACCAAAAGCTTTGCCAACATCAGATACTTTGCCAAATCTAGCTACTATCTCTTCAACCTGTTGGGCCTCCAAGCCATAAATCTCAATATCGTAATCTTTAGAAATTTTACCAAAGACCATATCTCTGACACTACCGCCAACTAAAAGAGAACGACCGCCAGCCTCACCAACAGCTTGTGATAATTCTATCACTTTTTGGTAAGCCTCCGCATGCCCTTCTAGCCCCTCGGCTTGCAAGGTTTCTATATAATCATCAGCCAATGGTATCTTTTCAGAACTAACTATGTCCTGATCGGGATTAACTGGTTCTTTGAAAATTTTTCCTTCATTCATATGGATAAAGTATAATTTTTCTTGCCTTTTTAGTCAATAATAAAAAGAGTGCCTAGACACCCTTTTTATATAATATTAAATTATTTTTTCTTTTTTCTTTTTTTCTTACTCTCTGTTTTTTTAATAGCTAACATAGTTTTAATGACTGTATCTGGGATCAAAGAAATGGAATCAATATTTTCTTCTACTAAAAATTGAGCAAAGTCTGGAAAGTCTGATGGCGCTTGCCCACAGATACCAATTTTCCTCTTATTCTTTCTAGCAGCTGCAATAACTTGCCTGACCATACTTTTGACCGCTTCATTTCTCTCATCATAGACATGGGCAACCAATTCACTATCACGATCAACACCAAGCACTAACTGTGTTAAATCGTTGGAACCAATAGAAAATCCGTCAAAAATTTTAGAGAACTCATCAGCTAAAATAACGTTGGATGGAATCTCGCACATCACATAAACCTCTAATCCATCCACCCCTCGCTTTAAGCCATTGTCTGCCATAATCTTGAGAACCTTTTTACCTTCTTCTATGGTTCGGCAAAATGGAACCATGATTTTTAAATTTTTAAGACCCATTTCTTTACGCACCTTAGTTAGAGCTTTGCACTCTAGTATAAAGGCTGGTAAATATTTTGGACTATAATACCTACTAGCTCCACGCCAACCAATCATTGGATTTCTTTCTTCGGGCTCAAACTGCTCTCCGCCGATCAGACTAGCGTATTCATTTGATTTAAAATCGGACAATCTCATGATTACATCTTTGGGATAAAAACTAGCGGCAATACGAGCTACACCCTCAGCTAATTTATCTATAAAAAATTGTGGTTTACTCTTATAGGCGGCTGTGTGATTTTCAATAATCTTTTTGGCTTTTGCATCTTTAACTTTAGAAAAGTTTAGCAAGGCCAAAGGATGAATACGAATGTAATTAGAAATAATGAATTCCTCACGGGCTAAACCGACACCTTCGTTAGGAATAAAGCTTTGGGCCATGGCCATTTCTGGATTACCAACATTCATCATGACTTTAGTTTTGGACTTCTTGAAATTCTTAAGATTATGTTTGGTTACGTCAAAATCAAGTAAACCATTATATACAAATCCCTTTTCGCCCTCTACACAAGACACTGTGATATTTTGTTTATCTTTGATCTTTTTAGTGGCGTCTCTAGTACCAACAACACAAGGAATGCCTAACTCACGAGAAATGATAGCTGCGTGACAAGTTCGACCACCAGACTCAGTGACAATTGCTGCGGCAATTTTCATAATCGGCTCCCAATCTGGGTCTGTCATTTCTGTAATTAAGACCTCGCCTTCCTTAAATTTATGAATATCTTTAACATCTCTAATGATGTGTGCCTTACCCTGACCAATCTTGTTGCCAACGGAAGCTCCAATAGTTAAAAGCTTTCCGTGCTCCTTTAATTTATATTCTGTCAAAGTATTTGGATCATCCTGTGAGCGAACAGTCTCTGGTCTAGCTTGAACAATGTATAACTTGCCAGTAAAACCATCCTTAGCCCATTCCATATCCATTGGCTTTTTATAATGTTCTTCAATGGTCACTGCCCATTTAGCCAGCTGATGCACTTCTTTATCAGATAAAGCAAACCTGTGTTGATCTTTTCTGGTCACTGGCAAACTCTTCATGTTGGTTTTGGCCTTACTATCATAAACCAACTTCTTCCTCTTTTCTCCTAGACGACGACTAATAATAGCATTAAAGCCCTTGGCTAGAGTTGGTTTGAATACATAATATTCATCTGGATTAACCGCACCTTGTACAATGTACTCTCCCAAGCCATAAATAGAGTTAATAAGCACCGCGTCTTTAAACCCAGATTCTGTATCAATAGAAAACATCACGCCAGAAGTAGCCTTGTCTGAGCGTACCATTTTCTGTATGGTGATAGATAATTTTACTTTAAAATGACTAAAGCCCTTATCAGTACGATAGGATATAGCTCGATCTGTAAAAAGCGAAGCCATGCATCTCTTACAAGCATCTAAAAGTTCTTCTGCGCCTTCGACATTCAAATAGGTATCCTGCTGACCAGCAAAAGAAGCATCTGGTAAGTCTTCAGCTGTAGCAGAGCTTCTAACAGCTACATCAACATCTTTTTTCTTAAATTCTTTTGATAACTTTTCGTAAGCTTTAATAATGTCTTGCTCTAGATCTTCTGGAAAATCTGCTTGCAAAATTGCCTGCCTAACCGCCTTAGCTTTTGCCTGTAAATCACGTATGTCGTGAGTATTCAAACCTTTTAGAATTCTCCTGATTTCTTTTTTAACTCCTGTGGTAGTAACAAAATCATCATAAGCATCGGCAGTAACCGCAAAACCATTTGGGATAGCCACACCTTTTTTTGTTAGCTTACTATACATCTCTCCTAGAGATGCATTTTTACCACCAACCTTAGGTACGTCTGTATTACTTATTTGATTAAACCATAGAATAGATTTTTTCTTTGCCATAATATTTTTTTAATATCTTAATGTTGATAAAAATTAAGCCAGACAATACCAAAAAGCCGGACTCAATCTCGCTTAATCGATAATTGTCAAATTATAAATTTAATTTAGCTGTGTACTTGCCTAGATAAGGCATCTTCCAATACTTGCCGTCCATGGCATTGATAATGCCTAAAACAGAATAGATGATGGCTATCATCATCAAGAACCAACCAATAAACGGTATTAGCCAAGCGACTACCTCAATGATCAATAAAAGTAAGCCCTGCTTAGCATGGAATTGAGCAAACTTAGACCTCTTTTTTAAGAGTAAAGGTACAAAACAAATAATTCCAATATAGGCTAAAGCTGCTATTGTTTTATTTGCTTCAATATCCTTTGCGTCTGGTTTGACTTCTTTCTTGTGTTCTTCCATCTTTATTTTTATTTTATTAATTATTTATATTTATTAAATTTTAAAAACAAAACGCCTAATAAAGTAACAATTAAAACCATCCAAATTGGCTCCACCAATAAATTAAGCCATGTCCAAGCAGCTTGTACATAAAAAATCTTGAGTATGGCTAGAATAATAACTGCTAAAGTAAAAGACACTATAGCCACTGCAAACATTTTATCTATTTTGACATACCAGACAAATCTAGACAGGTACATCCAAACAACAATCAAAAGTAATCTCCACAGCCAGGTGACCCAAAAAATAGTAAATTCAGACCAATATAAGCTTATTGCAAATTGCCGTAATGAAAACTCTGTAGCCACTATAAACAATAATAATATAATAGAGGTCAGTATCCAACTAATGCCTTTTTCCTTTTTCGGCTTTAATTTTAAAACCTGTTCTCTGATCTCAGTCTCAACATTATGAGATCCGAAGTCTGCTACCCAAACCTCGGTAGTTTCATCAAACTCTAAGCCTGTGTCGGAGTCTACACTATGTTTTGAACTTCTAAAAATCATACATCTATATTATACCAAAAATTAGCTTAATTTAAAAACCCCCGAGAAAAACTCGAGGGTCATATAGTTTATTATGTATCAATCTTAGCTAAATCGCTGTTGGTAATACCCAAACTGAGAAACCTCATAATTTGATAGGCAGATGGACCATCTGGCATATAATACCTCTTGCCGTCATCTGGATTTATGTACCAAGCTTCACCATGAGCCTCAACTTGCAATAAAATCTTACCTTTAAGACGATTAATTAAATTATTATCATAACTTAGCTTATCGGGTCCTAGGGGTTGATAATCACTACGTATTTCTGTGCCATCATCAAAACCATCACCGTCAGAGTCTGCTTTATACTTATCAGTGCCTAGCCCATCTTCTAACTTATTACATAAACCATCGCCATCAGTATCCAAACATTCAAATCTATCTTCAAAGCCAATTGGTATTTTAGCTAAATCAGCGTTGGTGATACCTAGACCTAGATTTCTCATCATACCATAGGCCGCATCACCATCGGCCATGTACATTCTCTTGCCATCATCTGGCCTAACATACCAAGCTTCACCGTGTTCTTCCACTTGCAATAAAATTTTACCTTTAAGACGATTGGTTAAATTTTGATCTACATAGAGTGTTGGCACAGGTGGTGTATCGTCATCGGAATCATCCATGCATTCCAACTGACCATCACCTGTTCCACCAATACATTCTGTTGGCTCGTCATCGTCCGTTGCTTCATCATCACCATCAGCGTCCCCTATATCACCATTAGAGCTGGCAACTACAGAGACTACCTCCGTATATTCATTATTGCTTTCGCTCGCTTCATTTTTTCTATTCAATGGGTCATATTGAAAATGAAGTTCTTTCTGTCCAATGGATGTAAAATGACCTGTAAATAAATATTCAAAGGGTCCGCCTGGATTTATAAGTTCTTCGGTAATCGCTATATTGGTTGTTATAAAATCTTGAAAATTATTGTCATACCTATCCAAATCTCCTAATGTGACAGGTCCACCGGTAAAATCAGTAACACCTTTGACTGCTATTGTTATTTCTTCATTCACCTTTGGACTAGCTGAAGATAATTCGATGTCTTCAATAAATATATCCAGACATGTCTCATGATAGTGTCCTTCTGGCAGCGGATAAATAGACTGGCATTCGTTTATAGGCCAGACATATTCGTTGGCATCGATAATTTCAAGAGTCATTGTTTGTGTATTATTATTTTCATCTACTTCCGCAACATTATTTTCTGGATCAATAGTAGCAATAGCCTGATAAGTACCTGGCGACAACTTCAAATCAGAAGAAGAACAAGAAGTCGTGTATTCTGAAAGTACTGATGTAGAATATTCTCTTTCACAAACCATGCCTCCTACTTCTATTCTAATCTTTGAGCTATAATTACCTATAGGATTAGCCTCGTTAGCCGTTACAATATCAAAATATAGACGGTTATTAGAAACTAGAGGCTCAGAAGACCAGTTAATTAACCAACCAACAGACTGTTTAACCTGTAGATCTGTAATCACTAAATCTGGCAAATCACGATATATAGAAAAATAACCATCGCTCTGGGCGCTGGGATTACCCCCTGGTTCAGAAGAATCTAATTTATACCCTGTCAGGTCCACTTTATATTCATTGTCCCCCTCTAAATCTGGTCTATTCGGAACTGTGTACTGATAACTCACTTGACTAGCGTCTGAATCTATATCTATAGAGGCAGAGGTTCCGGTCATAGTATAGCCCTCCGAATTTTCTAACCGAATCCTGACTGACTTTAAGCCCACTTGATTCAACCGAAACTCATAGGTCTCGCCACCCTTTAATCTTTCACCTCCACTTGGATAAACCACCTCTAAAGAAGCAGCGCTAACACTGTCAGCTATAACAAGAGAGGTTAATAGTAGACCGAAAAATAATAATAATTTTTTCATAAATTTTAATTACTTATTTTTTATTATGTTAATTATAGCATTATTAAAATAAATAAAAAACCCCGCTTTTAGCGGGGTTTTTCTTATACTACTCTGTATCAATACTATTTAAATCCTTGTTAGTAATACCCAAACTAAGGTATCTCATAATCTGATAGGCAGCGGGACCATCTTTCATATAATAGCGCTTACCATCTACAGGATTAATGTACCAGGCTTCACCACGAGACTCTACCTGAAGTACAATCTTGCCCAAGATACCATTGACTAGATTACTATCGTAAGTCATCTGACCTGTTCCTAGTGGATTATATCCATTAAGCACCTCGGTTCGGTCATTGTGACCATCACCATCTGTATCAGGATTATTCGGATCTGTGCCTAGACCTTCTTCCAGTTTATCTGGCAAACCATCACCATCTGTATCGCGTGACTCAAACCTATCTTCTACACCAACTGGAATTTTCTTTAAATTCGCATTGGTAATGCCTAAACCAAGATTTCTCATCATACCATAGGCAGCGCCACCATCTTTCATATAAACCTTCTTACCGTTACTAGGGCGCACATACCAAGCTTCACCATTGTTTTCTACTTGGAGCAAAATTCGACCACGAACTCTACCAACTAAACTACTGTCTACTATTGTTGGTGGCTTGACTATAACCGGTGGCAAGTCAATTTCTTCACAAGCACCTCTAGTATCCCCGTGTCTCTGATGGGCTACCCAAGCAGACTCTGCGACACTTAAAGTCTGATTCTTACCACTACCTGTTGTGTGACAAATGGTTATTTTTTCCTCTGGACCCTCATCATCTTCACCTAAAGTAACGAAAGTAATTATCTTAGGATCTCCGTAAACATAGTTAGGGCCATCCATATAGAATTTTTTGAGCTCTATGTAATATTTAGTATTAGATTCCAAATTATTCAATGTAACCATACTAGCAAACATGTTTCCTGTCTGGTCTGGATGGTTATCTATACCATTTGACCAGCTACTTGCACTAGCTAAACCTTGGGTAGAAGTAGCATAACGATATTCGCCCATGCTACCCATACTAGCCTGCCAATACACTCTAGCTGAGGTTTGCGTGATTTGATCTACTCTAGTCTTAACAATGGTTAAATAATCACTGTTATCATCTGTATCGTCCTCAGAGGCACATTCAGGTAAATATTGTTCACACCAATCTTGATCATTGTGATTACTAGCATACAAAGAAAGATCGGTTAAATTATGTACACCATCATCGTTGGCATCAAAAGTATCCATACAACTAGCAAACAAAGAAATGTCTGCTAAATTATACAAACCATCACTGTTATGATCACAAGTTGTATGTTCGGGCATTTCATCTGCTTCTTCTGGAGCACATTCAGGTAAATTAGTTGCGCACCAAGCTGCATCACTATAGTTACTAGCATACAAAGAAAGATCGGTTAAATTGTGTACTCCGTCACCGTTAGCATCAAAGGTGTTTTGACAACCAGCAAACAAAGCAACATCACTTAAATTATACAAACCATCGCCATTGTGATCACAAACGGGATAATCTGGTAAAGTGGTCTGATTTGAACTAATAACTATTACTTTAGTTAAACTATTATTTAACTCATTGGTCTCCGCTAAATGATTATATCTATCTGCATCACACTGTAGAGATTTATTACCTTCTGAAGCAAAGTGCCCCTGCCAAGACATGGTCAAGGTGTCTCCAGCGTGAAAAGGAAAGCTACCAGTTATATGTTTATTGTCTCTGTCTACTGTATAGTTATTAGATCCACCAGAAAACACAAAACCTTTATTAGCAAAATTATTAGATATACTATAAACACCAAGTGAACTGGTAATAGCTTCTCCATTATTCTTCAAAGTAACGGATAGCACACCTGTCTCATTGGGTAAATTGTTATCTGACTCAAAATTAATATCTTCAACAGATAAATCAATATCAGAAGATGCTGAAGCGCTAACTCTAGCTGTTATACTGTTATTATATTCATTTAGTTCATCTAAATTATCCTGAGGATCAACCACAAAACTCAAGTGTTGATTGCCCAGTCTAGTATATTTACCTCGAAAAATAACCTCGTAAGTTTCACCTGGCTCTATTGGATTACTAGTAGAAACTTCTGGTAGTATTTCTTGCTCTACTTCAAAATTTCCTAACATCCTATAAAAATCATTGATAGTGCTCTGATCTGTAAAAGAAGTAGTGCCAGTATTCCTAACCTGAACAGTTATTTCTGTTTCTGTCCAAACAATAGGCTCCTCTGGAGATATCGTAATAGTCTCCGGACTTAAATCAGGACCACCATCAGCCTCACCGATAGTATCAGCAATACCTTGATAAATACCATCACACCAAGGGGTGCCTTCCATACTATAGTTGTTGGCAATCTGAGCCATACAAACTTGCCCGTAGTCATTTCCGTAATAAGTGGCAATTAAAGCAAGGTCTGAAATATTTACTATACCATCATCGTTTAGATCAGCCACTGCATCATATTCTCCTGATCTTAAAGTAGCCCCCGTAATCCCTAATAGAGAGCTGCACCAGCTGTCAGACTCCATAAAAGCTGAGGTTAAAAATGGTTCATATTGATTAAAGCAAGCATCGTTATTACTAGTTTGTAAATAACTAGCAATTAATGATATATCCGTTAAGTCAATATCTCCTCCACCATCTAAATCAAAAATAGTGGAATAACGACCAACATATTGTCTGGCTTCGACTAGGTTTACAAAAAGCAAGCCTACCA
Source organism: Candidatus Parcubacteria bacterium (assembly GCA_018669975.1). Lineage (GTDB taxonomy): Bacteria > Patescibacteriota > Patescibacteriia > UBA1558 > GWA2-36-10 > JABHSK01. Next base: position 28,134 of record JABHSK010000008.1, on the reverse strand, counting down.
TAGCTAGAATTGTAGTCATTAAAATAATTTTCTTGTTCATAATGTTTAAAATTATTAGTTTTTAAAGCAATATATATAAAATATTATAACTTTTCTATTATAACACAAAAACACCCGTAAAGGGTATTTTTGCATATTTATATATTATTCTAGATTATTACATCATTGGCATTCCACCGCCCATACCCATACCAGGCATTCCACCACCCATTGGTGGAGCTTCACCTTCTGGCTTTGGAATATCAGTAATTACTGCCTCGGTAGTTAAAAACATACCAGCAGCAGAAGCAGCATTTTGCAAAGCAGAACGAGTTACCTTGGTTGGATCAATAATTCCAGCTTCTACTAAATCCTCAAATCTATCATCTTTAGCATTATAGCCACTATTACCTTCACTCTTCAAAACCTCGGCTGCTACAACACTACCGTCTTTACCGGCATTGGCAGCAATCTGCTCCAGTGGGGTGACTAAAGATTTTTTAAGAATATTAGCACCCAATCTTTCTTCATCATCTAACTCTAAAGCATCAATAACTGCTAGTGATCTTAGATAAGCTACACCACCACCAACTAATACCCCCTCTTCAACAGCTGCTTTAGTGGCAGCTAGAGCATCGTCGATCCTATCTTTCTTTTCCTTCATTTCAGTCTCAGTAGCAGCACCAACCTTAATAACAGCGACACCACCAGTTAATTTAGCTAGACGTTCTTTCAAGGCATCCTTGCTAAAATCTTCTGCTTTTTTAATGGCAGATTCAATTTGAGCCACTCTTTCCTTAAGAGCAGCTGGATCACCCTTACCATCTACGATGGTAGTGTTTTCTTTAGTAGCCACTACTTTATGAGCAGAACCTAACATATCAACAGTAGCACTAGCCAATTTTATACCAACTTCTTCAGAAACTACTTTGGCACCAGTTAAAACTGCGATGTCATGCAATATTTCTTTTTTACGGTCACCAAAGCCTGGAGCTTTGATAGCTAAAGTATTTAATACTCCGCGGATTTTATTAACTACTAAAGTAGCCAGAGCTTCACCATCAACATCTTCGGCAATAATTACTAAATCTTTTTTACCAGACTGAGCTAAAGCTTCTAAGAGTGGCAGTAAATCTTGTAGAGATGAAATTTTTTGATCGGTAATCAAAATAGGCGTATCACTATAAACCGATTGCATCTTATCAGTGTCAGTAATCATATATGGAGAAATATACCCTTTATCAAACTGCATACCTTCAACCACTTCTTTTTCAATACCAAAACTTTGTGATTCTTCAACAGTAATCACACCATTTTTGCCAACTGCTTCCATGGCAGATGCAATTATTTTACCAATCTCTTTATCGTTAGCAGAAATAGAAGCTACTTGTTCAATCTCTCCGTGATCAGAAACACCTTTAGACATTTCCTGTAAATTCTTAACAACCGCCTCGGTAGCCTTATCAATACCACGCTTAAGTGATAGTGGATCAGATCCAGCTGTTACGTTTTTAAGACCTTCACTAATAATATTATGTGCCAATACGGTAGCGGTAGTTGTACCATCACCAGCCACATCAGCCGTTTTAGAAGCAACTTCTTTAACAATCTCTACTCCCATATTTTCAAACTTGTCTTCTACTTCAATTTCTCTAGCAACACTAACACCATCCTTGGTGATAGTTGGTGCACCAAAACCTCTGTCGAGCACAACATTACGTCCTTTAGGACCAAGTGTGACTTTGACTGAGTCAGCCAAAATATCCACACCTTTTTTCATCTTTGCTCGAGCCTCTTCGTTAAAAATAATTTGTTTAGCCATATTTATATATTTTCTTTATTAATAAAAAATTACTCAACTATTGCGAGTAAATCATCATGATTTAAAATTTTATACTCTTGATCATCAACTTTAATATCTGAACCGCCATATTCAGAGAATACAACTTTTTGTCCAGTAGCTAGATTAAGCTGGCTGACTTTTTCACCATTGCCAATGGCTACTAATTTACCTTCTTGACGAGCCTCTTTATTGACTGTTTCTGGTAAGATAATACCTGATTTTGTGGTTTCTTCTTTGGGCATTGGTTGAACAATGACCCTATCGCCCAATGGCTTTAAGTTCATATTTTTTAATATTAATATTAATTAAAATTAGCACTCCATATTATAGAGTGCTAACTATATTTTGTCAATATATTATACCAAAAAGAGACTACTCTTCAGTATTATTTATCATGTCAGCTGTTAACCCGGCAGCTACGCGAGCACCCTCTTTGTTCCAATGTGTATCATCAAGATGATAAAAGTCTTCTCCGTTTTCATAGGCTTCCTCAAAAACTGTATATATATTTACAACCCCCACCCCCTCATCTTGCAAACTATCTACTAATAAAGGTACAAAATTTGATTTTTGTTCCTGTGGTAATAACTCATGATAGATATCTCTCTTATTAGGTATAGGTAAAAACATAAATTCTATCCCCTGAGAAGTAAAATAATCATGATAACTTTTTATAATGGAAACAGCTGGCTTCACATCATCATCAGTTCTTCGTAAATAATCATTTTTCAATTTTAAAAATAAAACGTCATTACTAATAAAAGCAATGTCAGCTACTGTATCTTTATCAAAAAACTGATTAATGGTTCTTTTAAGTGCACTATTTGTATAACGTATTATCCTTAACTTTAAAAATCTATCAATCTCTTTAATAATTTCTTGTGTAATATCTTTCTCCTTAAAAAATTTCTCCACGCTACTTTCGTTCGTCGTTTTTGTTTCTATATTTGATAACAATCTAATACTTGCCATAATTACTCTTTTAGGAGGCTCTTCTGAAAATCTTTTATCGCTCAAATAATCATTGATGTTAGCGTTAGCCATTGAATAAACATCACCATCTATCATGCTCTCTAAAACCTCTGTAAAAGTATCTACCTGATCAAGGGTAGCTCCCGCTATGAAACTATCTCCAATTACTACTGTGTCGTGTCCCTTACCTTCATAACTTCTATAACCATACTGATCTGTAACCCATTCAACTTCTTTAATTTCTGCATACCCACTATGGTGCCCTAGGTTACCCTCCTCCAACCTGTTTACTTTAACATTGGGATAAAATGGTCCTACTTTAAAATTATCAAATCTATTATATGAAACTTCCTCCCAGCTACGATAAGTAAAATATCCTGGTGGCAATACATACAAATCAACAACCACTAAAACAATCAATGGAGATATAAAAATTAATAATTTTAACCAAATATTTTTCATAATTAAAATTGGAAATAAATAAACTCTTGACTAGTAAAGTTACCAAATAACAAGATGCTAAAAAGTAAAACATAATAAACAAAAAACCTAAGGTAGACGGGCTTATTCGACATCATATGTCGTATACTACCCTGTCGTTGGATATAATGAACAAACTCTAAAAATATAATCCCCACCACACTCACAATAAAGATATATGGGGAAGCCAAAAATAAAGATGCACGAATATAACTAAAATCTGTAAATCCCTGCCAATTAAATAAATTACCTACTACATAAAAAGCGTCTGACACATTATTAGATCGAAAAAATATCCAAGCAAAACTAACTAAAGAAAAAGTGGTTAATACTTGCGAATATTTATTTAAAGTGGGCAGACGCCTAATTTTGATAAAGGCAACTATTCTTTCTCTAATACCTTTAGAAAATAAAGCAAAAATAATATAAAAAGCATGTAGTGCTCCCCAAATAACAAAGGTCCAGTTTGCACCATGCCATAAGCCACTAACTAAGAAGGTTATAAATAAATTAAAATGTAAACGTGATATTGAAACTCTGTTCCCTCCTAAGGTTATATATAAATAATCCCGGAACCAAGAAGACAGGGAGATGTGCCATCTCTTCCAAAACTCTGCAATTGACTTGGAATAATATGGCCGCTTAAAATTGTCCATCAACTTGAATCCCATCACCTGACTAGCACCAATAGCAATATCTGAATATCCGGAAAAATCACAGTATATTTGAAAAGCAAAAAATATAGTCGCTATAATAAGTGGCAACCCAGTATAAGCGTGGACATCATTATAAACAAGATTGACATATTTCGCTAAGTTGTCAGCTATAACTATTTTTTTAAACATACCCCACAGCATCAACTTAAGCCCATCAGTCACCCTAATATAGTCAAAATAAACTTTTCTAAAAAACTGTGGCAATAAATTTTTGGCACGCTCAATCGGTCCAGCTACAAGCTGTGGGGAAAAATGAAACATAAAGAGCAAATATACCCAAATGTTTTTCTGGATTAATTTTGCCTCGATAAACATCAATAGTGTAGCCTAAAGTTTGGAAAGTATAAAAAGATATTCCAACCGGCAACAAGATATTCAAAGTAGGTGCTGAAAATTGTATACTAAAATTAGCTAAAACTAATCTTAGGGAATCACTAACAAAATTAAAATATTTAAAAACAAATAAAAGCCCAACGTTGACGAGTATACTAGTAAACAACAGGGTTTTTTTAATGCGTTTATCATCCTCTTTGGCTATGGCTATGGCTACAAAATAATCCACTAAGGTTGAGAATATAATTAAAATTACATACTCAACCTTCCAGCTCATATAAAAATAATAGCTGGCTAATAACAATAAAATCCACCGATATTTATGACTTAAACTAAAATATAATAAGACAATAAGCGGAAAAAATATCAAAAAATGTATAGAATTGAACAACATGTAGATATTATATTATACAAAAAGAGATTAGCCAATGACCAATCTCTTCTTTAAAAAAATATAAAATAAAATTTACTTCTCCTGCTGTTTAAATAAATTTATGAACGCAAAAGCGAGCATCAACACACCAACCCAAGAGGTCCATAAATAATGATCAAACATACCAATGACAGCTAGACCCAGTATTAGACTGGTCGACATAATGTCTACCTTGTTGGCCGCCTTAAAAACCATCGCTATAATATTGAATAAAAGTAACACTCCAATAATACCCAATTCCGCTAAAGACAGCATGAATATATTATGAATCGGTTGAATATTATAAACAGGGCGATTTAAATCTTTTTGGAAAGTTAAATAAGTATTCATTCCCAAGCCCTGACCAATCATCATATTTTTATAAGAGTCAAAGCCCAACTGTTCCATGGTACTAATCCTCTCCTCAATTGCCTGCTCCTCTAAGCGACCTTCCATATGCCAACGATTAGACCAAGTGCCGGGTGACCAAAAATTGAATGACCAAAAAATTAACATGAAAACTACAGCATATTTAATAATCACATTGACTACCAGCCAATTGTTTCTAAGTGTATTGATCAGTAACACACTCAGTAATCCTAAAAATAAAGCTAGCAAAGCACTACGAGAGAATGAAGTAAGTAAACCATAGGTACTGATTACTAAAGTAGATAAAATAAAAATAAATTCTGGCAGGTGTTTTTGTAGAAAAGAGCTCTTCCAATTATTTTTTGCACATTTTTGATAAAAATTTATCCAAAGATATATTCCTAAAAAAATAACCAGAAACATAAAACCACCCAAAATATTTGGATGTGGTAAAGCCCCATAGGATCTCAATATCCTCTGCCCAGCCACCTCAACTACTGAAGTGCCAGCAATTTCAGGTAGATGTTCAGCTATACCAAGCCATTTATTGGCAAAAATTCTTTGGGCCAAAAATTGCTGTAGCGCTATCAATCCCTGTATTAAACCACTAAACAAGAATGCCCTAAAAATAAAATGCTTTGGTAAAAATTTTACCAGGTAGGCAAACAACACCGCCATGTATATCATTGCCAAATAATAAAATGACACCAATGGTTGAGCAGCGAAAAAACTTGCTAATATTGAAAATCCAAAAATTAAATAAAGAAACTTATTTTTAGAAAAACGAAGTTCTTTTTTGTGCGCTAATATAAAAAATACTCCCGCTACCAACAAAAATGTCATACTAAAATAGATACTCAGGCGGCCATATTGCCATACTTGATCTCCTAATCTCCAATCATAAAAGATAAATCGGGTCTGCCAGGGTATAAGGAAAATAAATAAAGCTATAAAAAATTTGAATAAACGTTGATGTGCCTTTATTGCCTCCTTGTTTGTTTTTTTGAAAAACATATTTTTATTTTATTGTATAAATTTACCTATTTATTATAAGTTCTGAGTTGGGTTTAATGATCTTAGAAACTTTCTCACGCCATTTTTTATAAAAAATTTCTCGACGGTCATTAGCGTGAAACTTAAGCATCTTTTCATTGATGATTACCCTAGTGTCTATGTTGACTAGTGATTTTAAATTATTATCAATAATATTTGTTTGCACTCGACGATAGACATTGTTTAACCAACGACTAATAATCGGCGGTGAAACCACAAAGCCAAAAATGTTTCCAAATAAGCGTGTCCAAAAATTTTCTTTAACTTCTTTAGAGAATTGATTAGCATAACCATTGGGTAGATAATCTCTAAACCAACTATTGGCCTCCAAAAATTTTTGATGTAAACCATCTGGATCATAGATTGGCAACATTTGCTGCACCCAATAGGGCATATATATATCTTTACTATGCAGCATAATATTCTTGATGTTCAGACTATCCTCCTCAATAAAAAAACTCATACAAAAAGCATCTCGATTACTCTCGGTACTTGGACGCAGACCAAACATTCTAACAAAAAATATCGAAAAGAAACGCGCCAACCAAATTTTATTTCGTTTAGTGATAATGAAAAAATCTATATCACTATTTTCTTTGGCATTACTATAGGCTAAAGAATTAACTATAGCTATCATACGCACAAAAGGAATAAAACGATAAAGCTTAGCTAGGCGTACTGCTTTAGCAAACTTTCTCTCGGCTAAATTATTATTATGTTTACTGCGAAGAAAAATATGTATCCTTCCCTGAAGACCATAAAAACCTTCTGCACTATCTATTTTCTTATTCAAAAACTGACTATCAGACAAAGTCTGCCTGACTTGTGATAAGCTATATTTTTTACCTGGCCGATAAAGCCATTTCCAAATTTCAGTAGCGGTCAAAGGATAATCAAAAATATCGAAAAATATCAGCGTTTTTAAAATAGATTTTTCTAAATTTGTCATAATGTCTATAATAATATATTACTAAATATAACCCTTTTTAGCAACATAAAATCCCCCCACCAAACGGCGGAGGGACTTAAAATAATAAATAGGTTTATTTCTTTCTCTTAAAAATTTCTGCTAAATATTGTCCTGTATAGCTTTCCTTAACCTTAGAAACTTGCTGCGGCGTACCTTCGGCTACTATATAACCTCCTTTGTCACCACCCTCTGGACCTAAATCTATTACCCAATCAGAACTTTTAATAACATCTAGATTGTGTTCTATCACTAAAACCGTATTGCCCTTGTCTACCAATCGATGCAGAACTTCCAATAAACGTTTTATATCATCAAAATGCAAACCAGTGGTCGGCTCATCTAGAATATATAAAGTTTTACCTGATGAACGACGTGACAACTCAGTGGCCAGCTTAATTCTCTGTGCTTCACCGCCTGACAAGGTGGTGGCTGGCTGACCTAGCCTAATATAGCCCAGACCAACGTCTACTAAGGTTTTAAGTTTATTAAAAATATTAGGTATATCAGAGAAAAAATTCATTGCTTCTTCAGCTGTCATTTTTAATATCTCCGATATGTCCTTGCTCTTATAGTGAATCTCCAAAGCATCATTATTATAACGTCGGCCATGACACTCTTTACACTCAACATAAACATTGGGTAAAAAATTCATTTCAATCTTGATGACACCATCACCCTGACAATTTTCACAACGGCCACCTTTAACATTAAAGCTAAAACGACCAGCTTTATAACCACGTAACTTTGCTTCTGGTAATTCAGCAAATAAATCCCTGATATAAGTAAAGACTCCAGTATAGGTAGCTGGATTAGACCTTGGAGTACGGCCAATAGGTGACTGATCTATACTAATTACCTTATCTACATTATCCAAGCCTTTAATTTCTTTATGCTGACCAGGCTTATCTTTAGAACGATAAAAGTGTTTAGATAGCGCCTTAGATAAAATTCCGGTCATTAAAGTAGACTTACCTGAACCTGAAACTCCGGTAATGCTAATAAATTTACCTAGGGGTAAATTTATATCAATATCTTTAAGATTAAATTCAGAGGCTCCCAAAATAGACAATGTTTTACCATTACCCTTACGTTTTTTCTTCGGCACTGGTATAGACATTACTCCTGATAAATATTTTCCAGTCAAAGACTTCTTATTCTTTTTAACTACACTGGGTGTACCTTGAGCTGTAACTTCTCCACCATGCTTACCTGCTCCTGGACCAATATCAATTACATGGTCCGCGGACAATATAGTTTCTTCATCGTGCTCTACCACAATAACTGTATTGCCTAAATCACGTAACTTTTTAAGAGTCTCTATCAACCTCTTATTATCACGTTGATGCAGTCCAATGGATGGCTCATCTAAAATATATAAAACACCAGTTAATGAGGACCCAATCTGTGTGGCTAAACGAATACGTTGTGCTTCACCGCCTGATAAGGTGGTAGCTGACCTATCTAAAGTTAGATAGTCTAAACCAACATTATGTAAAAAATTCAAACGTTCTTTTATCTCTTTGATAATCTGCCTAGCAATAATCAACTGCGTTTCACTAATCTTCTTTGGCAAACCGTTAAAAAGCTTCTGCAGTTCGGTAATATTAAAAGAGGATACTTCTGAAATATTTTTATTATTTACTCTAATACTTAAAATTTCTGGTTTTAACCTTTTTCCATGACATGATTCGCAAATCTCTATTCTCATGTATCTTTCAATCTCACTGCGAATATAATCTGAATCAGTCTCTCTATATCTTCTTTCTAAGTTCGGCATTACACCCTCAAAGGTGCGTCTGTGGTCACCAGAAAATTTATCACCACTCCAGTCTAATTTATATTCTGTACTACCAGTACCCTTCAATATTACTTCTACTTGTTTTTTGCTAAGCTTACCAACCGCAGTTCTAGTAGAAAACTTATATTTTTTAGCTACTGCTTCTAAAATAGCATTGTACCAACCTTGATTAGCAGCGGTTCTTGACCAAGGCCTAATAGCACCCTCTGCTATGGACAGTCTCTTATTTGGCATAACCAACTCTGGATCAACTAAAAGCTTTGTACCTAGACCTGTACAGGCTGGACAGGCACCATGGGGATTATTAAATGAAAAATCACGAGCCTCAATGCTAGCAAAATTAACCTCCCGATGATCGGGGCAGGTAAAGTGCTGGCTAAAATTCATATCTTCACCTTCTTTGGGAATATGTACAGTCACAAAACCATTACCCAAATCTAAGGCTACTTTTAAAACATCTGACAAATGTGATTTGGTTTTTTTATTACCATCTCTACGTAGCTGATCAATCACTATTTCAATGGTGTGTTGTTTATATTTATCTAAGTCTAGTTTTTCAGCTTCATCAATATTTATTATCTCGCCATCGACCCTAACCTTTTTATAACCAGCCAACTTTACTCTTTCCCAAGCTTTACGATGTTCACCTTTTTTCTCACGCACAATTGGGCAGAGCAACATAAAGGCTGTCTCAGCTGGTAAGGCCCAAATTTGGTCTGCAATTTGCTGCAATACTTGCTTAACTAGAGCTTGCCCACATTTATGACAAAAGGGTGTTCCAACCTTAGCAAACAAAAGTCTCATGTAATCATAAATTTCCGTAATGGTTCCTACTGTTGAACGAGGATTACGAGAAGAAGAGTTTTGACTAATAGATATAGCTGGTGACAAGCCCTCGATGCGTTCTACATCTGGCTTATCCATCATATCTAAAAAACGCCTAGCATAGGCTGATAGTGACTCTACATAGAGCCTCTGTCCTTCGGCATAAATAGTATCAAATGCTAAAGAAGACTTTCCTGAACCAGAAAGGCCTGTTACCACTACAAATTTATCACGTGGAATTTTAACATCTATATTTTTGAGATTGTGTACTTTTGCCCCCTTGATAATAATATCTTTTGGCATAATTTATTTGTATTTTATAAATTTAAAAACACTAATCTCGACCATAGTATCACGGATTTACTGCTGCGTCAAGAATTAAAGGTTGAGACCAAAAAAACCAATACTCTATTCACTTGACAAAATACCCTGTATTTGCTAGTATAAGGTAGTTAATTTATTCGCTCAAACAATGAAAAACATTCTTTACATTGCTCAGATCGTGATTTCGATTCTTTTGATTATCGTTATTTTGATGCAACAAAAAGGGTCCGGACTTGGTTCTGCTTTCGGCGGAGACAGCGCAGTTTATCGCACCAAGAGAGGAGCCGAAAAATTTATTTTTAGGATTACTATACTTTTAAGTGTTTTATTCTTAGCCACTGCTTTGGCTAATCTTTTCGTTGACTAATTATAGTTAATAATTAAAACAAGCTCATAAAACCTTTCTCGTCAATCATAAAGAAAACTTTGTTTTTCGTTAGAAAAAATTCTCGTCGTACTAGTACGTATATTTTTGTCTTCTATAAAAAAATAAAGGGACGAATTAATCCATCTGAACAAAACGACGTTAATCAACAATTAATATTGCAACTGAGTAACAAGAAGATACCCAATTGGTCCCAAGTCAAACAATTACCAAAGTTTCTAAATAGAGCGGAAAAATTTAATTTAAGCACAGCTTTAATAGTTCTTGTGTTAGCCATTGGAATTTTTGGTTGGCGTCTGTATATAAAAAGCTCTATAGCTATTCCTGATTTTGGAGGTAGTTATACTGAAGGCCTAATAGGCGCTCCCCACCTAGTCAATCCTATCCTGGCTTCATCTGATGTGGATAGAGATTTGGTCAAGTTAATTTTCTCTGGGTTAATGAAATTTAATGAACAGGGAAATCTAGTGCCTGACCTAGCTTCTAGCTACACCATAGATGCTGAACAAACAACCTATACTTTTGAATTACGTGATAATTTACGTTGGCACGATGACGAACCCATAACTGTTGACGACATCATCTTTACAATAGATAGTATTAAAAATCCTGACTACAACAGCCCTTTAAAAAATAGCTTTAGCGGAGTAACTATCCAACGCATCAATGATAAGACAATACAGTTTAATTTAGAAAAACCATTCTCCCCGTTTTTATCTATCTTAACAACTGGCATTGTCCCTGAACATTTGTGGTACAGCGTTCCCGCTTTTAGTGCGTCCCTAACTGATCTTAATACCAAACCAATTGGCTCTGGCCCCTATAGTTTCTCATCGTTGATTAGAGATACTAGTGGTAATATAAAAAATTATACCTTAGAGGCTTACGAAGGATATCATTTACCTCCGGCTTTTATCAGCGAATTGCATTTCAAGTTTTATCCTGACTTTTTTACTGGCGTATCAGCTCTAGAAAATAAAAACATTGATGGTTTAATATACTTACCAAAAGAATTTAAAGATCAAATAGATACGAATAAGGTTTCTTTGCACAACTTACAATTCCCACAATTTACAGCTGTATTTTTCAATCCAAAAAATAATGAACTTTTATCTGACAAAAAATTTCGTCAGGCCTTAGCTGTAAGTATCAACAAAGAAAGGGTACTCACCGAAGTATTAAATGGTGATGGCCAAATTATTCATACTCCAATTTTACCTGGACTTCTCGGATATGATTCAGAATTAAAAGCTCCTGAATATTCTCCTGAACAAGCTGCTGTAACTCTAGATGAACTAGGCTGGAAAATGCCTGAAGAAGGTTCATTCAGAACAAAAGCTAGTGAAGAAGAAGATGAAGACCCAATAGAGCTTTCAATTAAATTAACAACTATAGATCAATCCGAAAATGTTAAAATTGTTAACATTATTAAAGAAGCCTGGGAAGAAATTGGAATTAAAATAGATTTGGAAATAGTCAGTAAAGAAAAAATAAAAAAAAATGTGATAGAGCCACGTGATTATCAAGTATTGGTATTTGGCGAAGTAGTTAATATAAACTCTGGACCCTACCCTTTTTGGCATTCTAGCCAAAATCAACACCCCGGTTTAAACCTTAGCTTGTTAGCCAATAAAGATATTGATAAACACTTAGAAGATGTACGTGCTGCAAATATTGACGAGAATAAATTAGAGCCCTTGAAAAATTTTCAAGAAAAATTACTTGAGTTAAATTTTGCTATATTTTTATATAACCCTACATACATTTACCCGACCACTGATAAATTACAAGGACTGGATGACCTTCAGTTTATAAATTTACCAGCTGATCGTTTTAACAACGTTAATTCTTGGTTTGTTAAAACCAGACGAACGTTCTCTCAGTAAAAATCATCTAGATTTTTACTAAAATAATAATTAAAAACTAATTAAAATTATGAAAGAAATGAAAGATTCAACTGATAAACTATTATCAGGAGATACTGCTGTTACTAGGAAAAAGAAAACTACTGGTACGGCTAAAAAAACTAAACACTTTGGCAAGGCTAAAAAAACAAATGTGGTTAAAACAAAAACGACCGCTAAAAAACCTGCTGCCAAAAAAACTTTTCAACGAACAAAAAAAACTAACACAAGGTTTACTCATCCAAATAGGGGTGGTAAAAAAACTACACCCCCTGCTAAACCCATAGGTGAAAAATTGCGTATCATACCTTTAGGTGGCTGTGAAGAAGTTGGTCGTAATATGACTGTCTTTGAATACGACAATGATATTGTTATTGTTGATATGGGTCTACAATGGCCTGAGGAAGATATGCCTGGCATTGACTATATTATACCTAATATTGATTACCTAAAGGGCAAAGAAAAAAACATCCGCGGTGTCATCATTACCCATGGACATTATGACCATATTGGTGCCGTACCGCATTTAGCACCTCAACTTGGCAATCCAACTATTTACGGCACACCACTGACCTTAGGAATCATTGCCAAAAGACAAGAAGACTTTAAAAATAAACCAAGCTTGAAACTAAAATCAATTACTACTAACGCAAAATTGAGATTGGGTAAATTTAGTGTTAGCTTCTTTGGAGTTAGCCATAACATACCTGGATCTGTTGGTGTAATTATCGAAAGTCCAGCTGGTAAAGTCGTACACACGGGTGATTTTAAACTAGACCCAAAATCATCTGGTGATGCACCAACTGAAATAGCTAAAATTAAAGCTCTGGGAAAACAAAATGTCTTAGCGCTAATGGCTGATAGTACCAACGCACCTGAGCCAGGCAAACAATTGACTGAGGGTGATATTCAAACAAATATTGATGAAATATTAAAGCAAGCTCCAGCTAGAATTATATTGGGTACCTTTGCCTCACTATTGGGTCGTATCCAACAAATCATCTGGGCAGCCGAGAGAATCAATAAAAAAGTTGTGGTTGAGGGTTTCAGCATGAAACGAAATGTTGAACTGGCCCAACAACTGGGATATATGAAAGTCAAAAAAGACACTATCATCCCAACTAAGGATATGAAAAACTATCCTGACAATAAAATCATCATCCTCTGTACTGGTGCCCAAGGAGAAGGACGAGCTGTACTGATGCGTATTGCTAACAGGGAGCACAGATCAATTCGTATTGAAAAAGGAGATACAGTCGTATTCTCATCATCCGTTATTCCAGGTAATGAAAGATCTGTACAAAGACTCAAGGACTCCCTTTATCGTGAAGGAGCAGATGTAGTTCATTACAAAATGATGGACATTCATGCTGGTGGTCATGCTAAACAAGACGATTTACTAGAAATGGCTAAGATGGTTAACCCGAGATACCATATACCTGTCTATGGTAACCATTCATTCTTAAAATTACATGGTAAAGTAGCTCAACGAGCAGGTATTCCTGAAAACAGAATCTTTATTCCTGATAACGGCCAAATCATGGAATTCGATAAAAAAGGATTTGGTAAATTAACTAAACAAAAAGCCAATTCTGACTACGTCTTTGTAGACGGCCTTGGTGTTGGCGATGTCTCACACATCGTATTACGTGATCGACAAATGATGTCTGAAGACGGTATGGTAGTTGTTATAACAACTATCTCTGGTAAAACTGGCCGTCTTGTACACTCACCGGATATAATCTCACGTGGATTTATATACATGAGAGAAAACAAGGGCATAGTTGAGGCTATCCGCACCAAAGTTAAAAATGTGGTCAACGAGCATCACAAAACTACTGGTCAGGCCAACGAAGCATATATCAAAGACTCAATCCGTAATGACTTGGGACAATTTATATTCCAAAAAACACAAAGACGACCGATGATATTACCCGTTGTAATAGAAGTTTAATCAAATCAAAACAACCCCAAAGTGGGGTTGTTTTTTTTGACAAAAAATATTGTCTATGGCAATATGGTCATATTCACGTTCCATAAAACATGATGCAAAGTTGCATCTCAATAAAGGAGAGGTAATAATGTACACTGACCACATCGAGCTACAAATCTACCGACAAGGATTATCCAAAGAAGACCAAGACCGCACTGTCCAATTACTACAAAAAATGAACCAAGCAGTCGGCATGGAATCCAACATTGGCATGAGCAGTGCCTTTCTCACAATGTTCTATGTTTTTGCCATGATGTTTGCAAGCCTACATATTAACACCAATATGACCTGGACCATCTTCTTTCTAATGCTACTTGGTTGTATTCCCGTAAACTTGCTTGGCAAGCTGATCTGCAGAAAATATATCTTCGGCAAGAAAGTCAAAGGCCTCAAAGATGACTTTGCCTATTTATTTGAAAATGACCGTAGGATGCACGACTCACTACAAATAATCAAAGATCATGGCAAAAGAACTGCCAAGCATGTCAAAAAATACCTCCCCGGACACTATAGAGTCTAAACAGACTCAAGCCGCCCACTCGACTACACTTAGGGCGGTTTTTTATTACTTGGTTGACCACCAAGGTTTATTCAGATAAAATTAACATACTATGAAAACACTGAAATTTCATCCTAGTTTAGTTGAGCTTATATTAGAGGGTAGTAAAACTACCACCTGGCGTCTTTGGGATGACAAAAATCTATCAGTCGATGATGAAATATCTTTTCTTGATTCATATACTAAAACTGAATTTGCTCAGGCTATAATCACCGAGGTCAAAGAAAAAACCTTTGCTGAATTAACAGAAGATGATCGAGATGGTCATGAAAAATATTCCAGTGATGAAAAGATGTATCAATCTTTTTCCAAACATTATGTAGGTAAAAAAATAAATGAAGATACAAAAGTAAAAATAATAAAATTTAAACTAAAATAATGAAAACTTTATTCTCAGGCATACAACCAACTGGCAACATACACATAGGTAATTATCTTGGAGCTGTCAAAAATTGGGTAGACTTGCAAGATAAATATGCGTGTATTTTTTCTGTGGTCGATTACCACGCTTTAAGTGGAAACATGAAACCAGAAGAATTACATCAAAATATTTTTGATGCAACAGTAGATTTACTAGCAGTTGGCATTGACCCTAAAAAATCAATAATTTTCCAACAATCCAAGGTAATCGGACACACTGAGTTGGCCTGGATATTTAATTGTATTACACCAATTGGAGAGCTAGGTCGAATGACTCAATTTAAAGAAAAATCTGATCAAGCCAACCACCAGGGCACCAACACAGGCTTATTAATGTATCCCGTTCTGCAGGCAGCTGACATACTGCTCTATTTAGCCGAAGCTGTACCAGTGGGTGAAGATCAATTACAACATTTGGAATTAACTCGTATTATAGCTAGAAAATTTAATAATAAATACGGTCAATTTTTTCCAGAAACTAAACCTGTTTTATCTCCTACTCCCAGGGTAATGTCATTACATGATCCTAGTAAAAAAATGAGTAAATCTCTGGGAGACAGAAGTTACATTGCTATCCGCGATGATGCAGAGACTATTAAAAAGAAAATAAAAAAAGCCGTAGCTGACGACAAGGGCATAAAAAACCTCCTAGAACTATATTCCTATTTTGGTACCACTAAAAAACATCAGCAAATGGTCAATGATTATAAAGCTGGCAAACTAATGAATTCTGAATTAAAAGAAGAGCTTAGTAGGGTGGTCATTAAATTCTTAGAACCAGTTCAAGGCAAAATAAAAGAGTATGAAAAAAATCCTAAAAAAGTTTATGAAATTTTAGAACATGGAGCTAGGGATGCTCAAAAAATAGCTGACAAAAATTTAACTAAAATCAATAAAATAGTCGGTATAAATTAAAACTATGGGTATCCAAATTGAATTTAATCCGGATTTAGCCCTACGCTCTATAGAAGAGCACAAAAATGGTAACAGGGCTACCGAAGAGTGCATTCCAAAAGACCTAAAAGCAGGAAAGACTTACGACTTTTTAAAGGGTGGTCAAAGAAATTATTGGCTTCACGGTGAAATCCCTTTATTAGAAACAAAAGGTAATGAAGTTCTGTCACGACCTAGGGCTAGCATTGTTATTTTAGAGGCTACACACTTCTTAGAAAATAAACAAATGTTTACTAAAGGAAAATATAAGGTTACTGGAGTATTTACTGATGACGGAATACACTTTGAAAGCTACAAAAAAATATAAACAAAAAATCCCGTTATAGCGGGATTTTTTGTTTTAAATTATTTTAACTTTTTTTGATTTTATCTGACGCCCCAAAAATTTTTCTGCGGCCTGATCAAAAATTTTTCTGCTATTGGTGGTAAGGAATATTCTTTTTGGTTTTCCTTTAGCCATAGGAACCAAGTCATAATGTTTTTTTAAATAGTCGGCTAACTTCTTTGCTACAATTACCCCACTATCTAAAACCCTGGTCCTTTTTCCAAAATGTTCTTGAATTAAATCATGTACAAAACCATAGTGAGTACAGCCTAAAACCACTATATCTGGCTTTCTATCCTTAAGCTCTGCCACATATTCCCTAATCAGTAAATCCACTTCTGGTCTATTCTCCCAAGATTTTTCTATAAGTGGCACCAATAAAGGGCATGCCTGCTGCATGACATCGATACTACCATCCTGCTCCAAAAATTCCTCAATGTAAGTCCTTGATTTGACTGTGCTAAGAGTACCCATTACAGCTACGATTTTATTTTTGGTCATTTGACTAACCTCTTCTACCAAGGGCCTAATAACTCCCAAAACATTTTTGCCTGGATATTTGTCTGGCAAATGTTCCTGTTGAATACGTCGTAGGGCTCCAGCTGAAGCAGTGTTGCAGGCCAAAATAATTAAATTGCAACCCTGACCGAATAAATAATCTACTGCTTGTTTAGTGTATTCATAAATAGTTTCTTGATCAGAATTACCGTAAGGCGCACGAGCATTGTCCCCCAAATAAATATAATTATACTGGGGTAAGCTCGTCTCAATATCCTTGAAGATAGTTAGACCACCAAATCCTGAATCAAAAACTCCAATCATTATTCTTTACCTTTCTTGGCTATACCTTCAAAAGCCCTAAGAATTTCAAGGGGCATAGCAAAGATAACTGTATTAGATTGATCTGAAGATAAATCATTGATAGATTGCAGTGTCCTCAAATGTAGAGCGCCAGCTGATGAAGCTAAAATGTTAGCAGCCTTGGCCATATTATCAGCAGCAGCTACTTCACCCTCTGCTTTAATAATTACTGCCCTTCTTTCACGTTCAGCCTCAGCCTGCTTAGCAATGGTTCTCTGCATGTCTTTTGGCAACTCAATATGCTTAAGGTCTACAGAGACCACCTTAATACCCCAAGGGTCAGTTGCTTTATCAACGATCTGTTGGATACGTTGAGAAATCTCGTCACGATTACTCAATAACTCATCCAAAGTCACTTCGCCCACGACATCACGCATAGTAGTCTGTGCCAATTGAGACACAGCATAATAATAATGTTCCACCTCTAATATTGCCTTATCAGCTGCGACAACCTTATAATAAAGCACTGCATTTACATTGACAGTAACATTGTCCTTGGTGATAGCATCTTGATCTGGTACATCCACAGCCTTAACCCTAATGTCTACCTTAGTCATTGACTGAAAAATAGGGAATACTAAACGCCAACCCGGTTCTATAGTCCGACGATATTTACCTAACTGGAATTTAATACCACGCTCATACTGATTAACCTGACGAATAGAAATCAAAAGTACGAAAATAACAACAATAAGTAATACGATAAACCACATAATATTTATATTAATTATTAATAAGATTTAAAATTTCCTGCTGCCTAGCCTTAAGCTTGTCTTCATTACTAGCCTCAACAGTCACCCTCAATAAAGGCTCTGTGTTAGATGCACGAACGTTAAACCACCAATCATCAAACTCGACAGTGATGCCATCAATCTCATCTAAAATATTAGCACTATAGGTCTGGCGAATTTTATCTAGCTTGGCAGGTATGTCATCTACCTTGATGTTTATTTCATCACCTCTAGAATAAAACGTGTTTTCTTTTATAATTTCAGATAACTTGCGCCCATCTTCTGTTAATTGTTGCAAGACTAATAACATGGCTATAAAAGCTGAGTCAGCATAATAATTGTCACGAAAAGCAAAATGCCCAGAAACCTCACCACTCATAACCCCACCCTCTTCTCGCATGTGTCTAGCTAAATTTAAATAGCCAACTTCACTACGGATGGGCTTACCGCCCCATTTTCTAATTAACTCTGGCACGGTATGAGAACAAATTAAATTGTAAGCTATGCCCTGACCAGGAAAACGTTCCAACATTGGCTTAGCCATTAGAGGTAAAATCATATCACCTCTTATAAACTGCCCTTTTTCATCAACCATAAACATGCGATCACCATCTACATCAAAAATAAAACCCATATCAGCACCTTCGGCTACTACTCTCTGACTGATTTTATCAGCCGCGCCAGGAGCTAAAGGATTTGGATTACGATTAGGAAAACTACCATCTGGATCTGGAAACATATTAATCAACTCACAGGGTGTTTTCTCAAAAATTTTAGGAATCAACAAACCATTCATACCATTTCCAGTATCAACCACCACTTTAAAAGGTTTAAATTTCTCTTGTTGAACAAAACTAAATATATGTTTTAGGTGCTCATGTCTAAGCTCTTTTGTTTCTCTGCCACCTTTAATCTTTTCGTCTTTAATGGGAAAATCTATCTTCTTTAATCTGTCTAGTAGCTCCTTACCACTAATAAATTCTATACTGTCGCTATACTCTGTATTTTTGATGACCATTTTAAATCCACCATACTCTGGTGGGTTGTGAGAAGCTGTAGCCATAAGACCGCCATCATACTTATAGTATCCAGCTGCAAAATAATAACCATTGATAGATATAAAATCATAATCGTCTACCTGAACCCCATATTCCAAAAAGACTTTAATAGCCTCCTCAAGTAATAACCCTGAAGAACCACGCACATCTTTACAGACTACTATCTTTAATTTCTTTATTGGTTTATTAAGCTTTTCAGATAACATGGTCAGATAGGCCTGGGCTATTTGCTGTACATCTTGTTCATTGAGCTCCTCTGGATATATACCCCTGATATCGTAAGATTTAAAAATATTATCCTTCATAAACGTAGCTATTTTAGTTATAAAATTATTATATATATCTTAACACAGCCCCCAGCAAAAATACAACCATATAATGCCATAATTATGGCAGTTTTATACAAAATAAAAACTCCCATTTACAGGAGTATTTATACTGTTTTATCTGATATTTTTAAACTTTACATTTTCAGTAGCCATTTTTTGACTAAATGACTCCATGCCTTTGATCAAGGTGGCTAAAAACATAGCCGTGCCAAAAACTGCCAAAGCTGCACTGACCATTAATAGGGTTTTAGTCTTAATTGACACCTCTTGCTTGGTATCGGTTTTCATATTATTGCCGTGCATACAAAATTAAAGCTTTTTTAAATATAATCTTTATTTAAAATCTTTTAAAATTTCCTTAATGTCCTGGATTGTTATTTTAATCTTTTTATTATTATCTATATTATCTAAACGCACCTTAGCTGAGACTTCATCCATAATATCAATAGCCTTATCTGGAAAAACTCTAGTCTTTATCTTAGCAGATAATTCTACCATTTTTTTAATAACTTCATCGCCGATAATAACATTATGATAATCTTCATAGTTTTTGCGCAAAGCCTTGAGCATTTCCACAGTTTGAGTCTTGCTAGGCTCATAAACCAACAGACCTTCGAAGCGTCTAGTTAAAGTGGGGTCTGTAGCAATATATTGATTATATTCTTTGGTAGTAGTTGTCCCAAGCATTTGTAAATCACCCCTGGCTAACGGACCCTTAATGATGTCATCGGCATCAACAGCGCCATCGACCCCACCAGCCTGAACAATAGTATGAATTTCATCAATAAAAACAATTATTTGTTTATTCGTTTCTACAAAAGCGTCAATTAAAGCCTTAAACCTATTTTCAAATTCACCTCTATATTTAGTGCCTGCCAATACAGATGAAATGTCTAATTTTAATACTTTTTTGGTCAATAATGATCTGGGTACTTTTCCTTCAGCTATAGCAATGGCTAAACCCTCTACAACAGCTGTCTTGCCAATACCAGCTTTACCAAATAAAATAATGTTGTTTTTCTTGCGACGAGATAGTACTTGTATAACTCTTTTGATTTCTTTATCGCGACCAATCACTGGATCAAGTTTTTGCTGCCTGGCCATATCTGTCAGATTAACAGTAAATTTTTCAACCACTGGTTGGAAACTTTTAGACTTACCAAATACACCGCTTACTTTCTTACCAGTGTCCTGCCCGTTGTTCATTCTTAATAAAAAAAATGCTACTACCACCAATAGTAGCATGTTAATGATCAATGGATAACTTAAAATGTCCATATTTTTATTTTTATTTTTTATTCTATCTTAAAAGGTTTTTTTACAAAACAGTCTATATTATATTTAGTTTTATAAACTCCACCAGGCCTAAGTTCAAAACCAGTAAGCTTAAGTAGGTTAACAAGTTCCTTAGTAGTAAAGCTATGATAAAAACGCCAAGCTGTTACGCCATCATTGGTAGTCCAGGGAATAAAAAAATCATTCCAAGACTGCTTACGCCAAAAATTTTGTATGGAATACTTAAAATATTTTTTCTGCCACAAATTCCAGTTAGTCATAAAAAGGTGCCCACCTGGTTTAAGCCACCTATTTATTTTAAATAATAAATCTAGTCTTTCTGTTTTTTTAGGCAGATGGTGGAAGGTAGCAATCATAAAAATCATATCAAAACTATTGCTAGGAAAATTTATCTTATTAATGTCTGACAATTTGAATACTGCATTATTAACACCTGCAAATTGTTTCTTAGCCTCGACAATCAAATTTTCACTAAAATCAACGCCTATATAATTATAACTTTTTTCCAAAGGCTCTAAAGATTTTAGCAATCTACCATTGCCGCAACCCAGGTCTAGTATCTTGAAGTTTTCCTTTATGTATGGTATAAAGACTTGTAATTCTTCCCAGGGATAAACACGGGAAGCTGAAAACTCCTTAGCAATATCGTTATAGGTTTTCTGCAAATCTTTTTTTATTTTTTCACTCATGACTAAACATATTGTAAATAATCCCGCTAAGCGGGCTCCTGACAAGCAGGAAAAATTAGAAACTATAGTACTGGAACTGGCCACACAAAGCTATTCCAGTGAACTTGATTTTGTCAAAGCTCTACGACAAGTATTTAGCCGCCATAAAATGACGCCAACCAGTAAAGCTAACCTTATTGTAGCATATAAAAACTTGATAAAAAAGGGGAAATTGAAAGAAAATAGAAAATTCTCTGAATTATTAATAAAACGAGCTGTTCGTACATTATCCGGAGTATCAGTTATAACAGTTCTATCAAAACCATTCACTTGTCCGGGCAAATGTGTTTACTGTCCATCTGAACCAGATATGCCAAAAAGTTACCTTTCCAATGAACCGGCAGCAGCGAGAGCTAAGATGAATTTGTTTGATCCTATGCGCCAAGTAACTATGCGCATTCAGGCACTACTAAACAATGGTCATCAGGTTGATAAATTAGAACTATTAGTCTTGGGTGGCACCTGGTCTGTCTATCCAGTCAAATATCAGGATGAATTTATTCGTGATTGTTTTTTTGCTGCAAACACTTTTGGTGATACGAAAAAAAGACACGCTAAAAGTCTGGAAGAAGAACAAAAAATAAACGAAGACACTAAATATAAAATCATTGGCCTGACTTTGGAAACTAGACCAGACTTTGTCACAGCCGCTGAAATAAAAAGGATGCGTCATTTAGGCTGCACTAGAGTACAAATCGGTATTCAGCACACTGATAATAAAATTTTAGACAAAATCCAAAGAGGTCATGATCTACAATCAAGTATCGAAGCCACTAGATTACTAAAAGAGACTGGATTCAAAGTAGATCATCACTATATGCCTGACCTACCAGGTTCAAGTCCTGACAAAGATTTAAAAATGTTTAAATATGTTTTTGAGTCCTCTGACCTGCAGCCAGATCAAATAAAAATATATCCCTGCATAGTCAACGAATATTCCGAACTACACAAATGGTATCAAGATGGTAAATATAAACCATATTCTGAAAAAGATTTATCAGATTTATTGATGAAAATAAAATTACTAACTCCTCCATATGTTCGCATTAACCGTTTAATTAGAGATATCCCTGAAGAAAGTATTACCGCTGGTAACAAAATTACAAATCTACGACAATATCTACAACAGGGACTCAAAAAACAAAATAAAGCTTGTCAGTGTATTCGCTGCCGTGAAGTAAAAGGTGATACCACAGGTATCGCTCAAGCTGAACTAGTGACTAGAGAATATAAGTCCTCAAGGGGTCGTGAAATATTTTTAAGCTTTGAAAGTCCAGATAGACAAAAAATTTATGCCTTCCTAAGACTACGGCTCAATGAAAATTCACAACAGAATATTTTTGAGGAGCTAAAAGGTGCTAGTATAGTTCGTGAACTACATGTTTATGGCAAAATGATTCCAACTTATGGTGAAGGTTTGGATGACGAAACATCACAAACTCAGCACAGTGGTTTTGGAAAAAAATTGATGGCTGAAGCTGAAAAAATAACCAGAGCTAACAAACTCAATAAAGTGGCTGTGATTTCCGGAATTGGGGTACGAAATTATTATAAAAAACTTGGTTATACATTAGAAGGCACCTATATGACCAAAAACCTCTAAAGTATTGACAAAAACTCTAAAATATACTTAAATGCAGGCGAAATGATCTTTCCAAAACCTTAAAACGAAAAGAGGCTAGTTTTGTCTAGTGATGAAATGACCATCAGACTAACAAGATCTGATGGAAAACTGGGGGTTGATTTTGACTCCCCTCAAACACTTCAAATATTCCTAGATTTTATCCTGGAAAATAAAGATCCAGATACAGAACACTATATTCCTGTCGACGAAGATTTTAAAGCTCTGTTAATCAAGATGGGGCTCCTATATGATAATCCAGAAACCAGACACTTTATTCCCATCCTCAAAAATGGAGGGGTAATTCCTCGAGATGACGAGGATTTTCAGACTCTATTAATCAAAATGGGGATTATGGATTGGGATATCCCCAACAGCATGCGAGGCCACTTCCTAGTGGCTTTCCAAAGGAGGCTGGACATGAAGATTGACTGGTATATCAAATTGGCTGCTGACCGCCAACGTGATTTTCAAGCATACTTGGAAAAAAGACAAAAACCCATTATGTTCGAGAAGTCCCCCAAAATACGTGAACGTGAATTCATCAATCAGGTCATCCTGCCTATCCTCAGAGCCGAGGGAGAATTCAATGAGCATAATATGGAAGTTGCTCTGGGACAACGCTGGAGCATGAGTATCTCCCAATTGCTGGACAAGATTTGGCAACTTTGGCTGGAGATGACCAGTCACTGGCATATCCAAAAAGTTGCCAAACTTTTCAAAAAGGATGCCAGTACTATCCGTCGTTGGGCTCGTTCCGGTCGTCTCTTTGGTGAAAAAAATCACCGCGGCCACTGGTACTTTACCCATGAAGTATTAATAGACCAAACGTAGCCAAAATATCGACCGTCGAGATTTTCTCGACGGTTTTTTTATAAATAAAAAACCACTTCCATTTGAAAGTGGTCTCCTCTGTTGAGGTTATTCTTCTTTGCCCTTGGCTAGAGCTACACCGTAGAGGCCGCCACAGAGGCCGCCGATGATGTGAGCAAACTCAGAAATGTTGTTCTCCTGAAAGGCGTGAACAATTTCTTTGCTGAGAAAAATACCAACGATGAGCAGAAAAGTGATCGGAATCTCCTTGTCCTTGATATTGGTAAAAGAAGAAATGATGATCAACATGAAGACGATGCCACTGGCACCGAGTAATCCGCTCTTGAACAAAAAAGCATTACCCAAGCCAGTAATCAAAGCTGTTAGTAGAATCATGGCCAAAAGGCGACCAGAGCCGTACTTTTCCTCGATGATTGGACCGAGCAACAAAATAAAGGTGAAGTTGCCGAGTAGATGATTGACATCAGCATGTCCGATGACATGCGAAAACATCCGTGGATAATCCATAAGGTTGCCGAAGCTAAATTGTGCCGGCGCAACAAACCAGGCGCTGGTCAGGTCAGGCATCAAATATTTGGTAAGCAGTAGCACAACAGTACTAATCAAAGCAAAGGTGAGGATTATCGGCGAGTTGTACTTGAGTCTCATTTGACTCCTCCTTTAAGTTTTTTTGGTTTTTGAAACGATCAAATAATAACATAGGACTATAGCTAATTTTGGCAAAAATGTCAAGGGTAGCAACCTCGGCTATTGCATATCGGGCTTAATATGATAAACTAAATATCGTAATTAATCACTCAAACAACATGGCTAGTTTAAAAAAAACGGATCCGAAAATATCCGATATTTTAAAAAAAGAGCTAAATCGACAAAGACACGGGGCAGAGATGATTGCTTCGGAAAATTTTGTTTCATTGGCTGTGTTAGAAGCGGCTGGGTCAGTACTAACTAATAAATATGCTGAGGGCTATCCTAGTAAAAGATATTATGGTGGTAATGAATTTATCGATCAATCTGAATCACTAGCCATTGAACGTGCCAAAGAATTATTCGGTGCCGAACACGCTAATGTGCAACCACACGCTGGCTCACAAGCTAATATGGAAGCTTATTTCGCGCTAGTTGAGTTGGGTGATACTATTTTAGGATTTGATTTAGCCCATGGCGGACACTTAACTCACGGACACCCAGTTAATTTCTCTGGAAAATTCTATAATTTTGTCAGCTACGGAGTAGATAAAGAAAAAGAGCTGATTGATATGGACGAGGTACGTGCTCAAGCCAAAAAACATAAACCAAAAATAATTTTAGCTGGTGCATCTGCCTATTCTAGAAAAATCGACTTTGAACCATTTAAACAAATAGCTGATGAAGTAGGTGCTTATCTAATGGTAGACATGGCTCATATTGCTGGCTTAATTGCTACTGGACTTCATCCTGATCCAATACCCTATGCTGATGTAGTCACCACTACCACCCACAAAACTCTGCGTGGTCCAAGAGGTGCTATGATTTTATCTAAATTAGAAGATAGATTAAATCCTAAAGATAAAAAAAATCTAGCTGGCAAAATTGATTCCGCTGTTTTCCCTGGTATGCAAGGTGGCCCACTAGAACATATTATTACAGCTAAGGCAGTGGCCTTTAATGAGGCCCTTCAACCCGATTTTAAAAAATACCAAAGTCAGGTAATAAAAAACTGTAAAGCATTGGAAAATAAATTTAAAGAAGCTGGTATTCGTATGATCTCTGGTGGCACAGATAATCATCTATTAATGATCGATGTAACTACCATTGGCTTGTCTGGCAAGGAAGCCGAGACATTATTGGATAAAGTACATATCTTTACTAATAAAAATATGATCCCGTTTGATAAACGCACCCCTTTTAATCCCTCTGGCATCAGACTGGGTACAGCCGCACTAACTACTCGTGGACTTAAAGAAAAAGATATTGAAATAGTCGCCGATATATTAATTGAGACTTTAAAATCAAAACAAGATAATGAAACCAATAAAAATAAAATCATTGAACTAATGAAGCGGTTCGAATTATACCCTGAACTATAATATTGTATGACAGAAAAAATTATTGATGGCAAAGCGCTATCTTTAGACATCCAAATAGAAATAAGACAAGAAATTTTAAAAAATAAACTTAAGCCAAGTTTAGCAGTTATTTTAGTTGGAGAAGATCCGGCCTCTAAACTATACGTAGAGTTAAAAAGAAAGGCCTGTGAAAAAGTAGGTATAGATTTTCATGAATATCTCCTAGATGAAGATACTAGTCAAGAACATATTCTAGAAATGATTACATTTTTAAATACAGACAAACATACTGATGCTATCTTAATCCAGCTACCACTACCTAAACAACTCGATACCAATAAAATCATACAAGCTATGAACCCAGATAAGGATGTAGATGGCTTTCATCCTGATAATGTCAAAAACTTTTTAGAAAAACAATCCAATTTTATACCTGGTCTAGCTTTAGGCATATTTAAATTAATTGAGAGTACTGATGAAGATATTGATGGTATGACTGCTGTTATTGTCGCTAAGAGTGATATCCTCTACCAACCGCTGGCTAAGTTGCTCAACGATCAGGGTGTAAGCACTACCATTGTCCGTACCAATGACAAAAAAATAAAAAACAAGTGTCTGCAAGCTGATATTCTAGTGACCGCCTGTGGTAAAGCATTTTTTATTACTGCTGACATGGTCAAAGATGATGCTATTGTGATTGATGTGGGTACAAACAAAATCGACAACAACTATGTTGTCGGCGACGTTGATTATTCAGCTGTATTTTCTAAAGTAAAACATATTACTCCAGTGCCTGGCGGTGTTGGACCGATGACTGTAGCTATGCTACTGCACAATACTGTCCAGTTGGCTAAGAAAAATAAATAATTATTTAATACTACTCCACATATACTCAAACATAGCTCGCTGGATATCAGTGAGCTTTTTACTTCCTATAAATACTAAAATGCGCCCGTTTTTAAAGGATTATGTAATAACTATCAAGGTAACATACTTGACAAGACAATCTAAGTATGTTAATTGTAAATAGTTAATTAAAATTAATTGTTTATGTTAATAAATCAAACAAATCACAGTTATCGATTTTCGGAGAAAGACGGTCAGCTTATGAGCGGTGGTTTGTTATTTATTAAAAAAACATAAATCCTAACAAACAATCTAATTAGATACTAATCTACCGCTCGTAAAAGAGACGGTTTTTTTATTTTTTTGTACCTTAACAAGGGAGAATAGAATGTCTGAACTAACTATACCCACTCATTACCAGCAGGCTAGAATCATCCTCGGTGATGATTTCATCACACCAGAAGAAATATCAGAAAAATATGACATGACATACAGTGAGGAACAACTGCGGATTCTCTGGAAAACCATTCCCTCAAAAACCATTATCGAGTGGTGTAGGGATAATAACTACACGCTAGTGGCTGGACCATCTCGATCCATAGACCTTCTAGGTCTCTATAGAAAATTCGAATGGTTTTGGCACACACCAGAAATCTATTACAGCGAAGAGCACGGTTGGCGTATCCAGAATGAAGATCGCTTTCTAAAAGCACAACCGCCCAGGCCTGTTTGGGTCGCTATCCGTAAGGGAATTATTCCTAACTCTACAAATAAAAGTTTTACGGAACAGCGAACTCTATTATCTGACCTGGAGTATGTACCCAATGATGCTGAAGTCGAATGGGTGGCAAAAATTTATAGTGCAGTTTATAACATTAAACTATTTGATGGTAGCGTCGCAAGAACCGCCACAGAAGGAAAGAAGATGCATCATCGTTTAGCTTTTGCTAGAGATAAATTACATGAGTGCGAGGAACAATCTGTATCTGATGTACTGGGTCTTGCTTCCGCTAGAAAATTATAAACCTTGAAGCTAAGTTTTCAGAGGATTTCTTCAAAAAATCCTCTACTTTTTCCAGCTCATCACATTCAGTGGTGGTATGGAATAGAGTAAAAAAGTTCTTTAATAAAGGAGTCTACCATGACTAAGGCACATAAAATCATCAAC
>JABHSK010000007.1 GCA_018669975.1 Candidatus Parcubacteria bacterium | reverse complement strand
CGCGAAAGCACCAGAACGTCCTTCACTGGACACACGAAAGAAACGGTCAGTGGCCAAAAATTCAGAGTCTCCGGACACCGAATCCTAACCCTACCTACATCTTTCTCTGAGACTCTCGCGGGTCTCTTCTTTTTGTTTAAAGTTGCCTTAGAGGCGATTTTTTGATATAATAAAAAAATTATTAAAATAAACTATGCCCGAAAAAGATCAACAAGAACAGCTACAAAATATCTATGATGAATATATAGTTAGGCTTAATGCACTCAAAAAAGAGCAGTCAAAAATCATCAATGATTTTATTAATGAAGTAGAGCAAAAAAAATTAGCAAAGTTAAGAGAGAATTTATAATTTATTTTTTATTATGAAAAAATTTGGAGAGGATATTCCAGCTGAACAAGAAATGGCTGCCGAATCAGGAGCGGATACCAACGTAGAGTCTTTAGAATCCACAGAAGCCAGGGTAAATGAAACATCTGAGGGCGCTATTGATGATGGTGAAAACTTATTAGGTGAAGCAATGGCCGGAATTAAAGCTGAAGAAGTAGATGATGGTCCAAGTCTACTAGAGACTGCTCAAACAAAAATGTCTGAAGTAGGAGATAAAATTAGAGATTTAGCTGCAACAACTGCCGAAAAACTAAAAGTGGCAGTTTTGGGAAAAGATCTAAAAGATATGGATGACGAAGAATTATCAGATCATTTAAATAAGAAAAGAGAAGAGCACGGAGAATCTATAGGGCACTACAGGGCCTTACTTCATGGGAAGAAAAAAGACATCGGAGGATTTAGAACGGGCCATGCTTTTGGCGAAAAAAATAAAAGAAAAAAAGAAAGGCGGGAAGCATTTAGAGAAGCCGAAAAGAGAAACCTTGAAGTCTTAACTCCGCAAGAACAAAAAGAAAGCGAAGACTCAAAGCTGCTAAGTAAAATTGAGACTATGAACAGAGAATATACTACGCTAGTCAGGAAATATATTGACGCAGAAAAAGTGCCAGAAGTACATGAACTTAGAGCAAAGCTAAAAGAATTGTATGCTCAAGCTGAGGAAAGAGGCTTGGAAGTCTTAGGTTGGACTGAACAAGCACGTGAAGATGATAGCTATGCTAAAGAGCGCAAAAAGGCGGATAAGGCAGATTTTGAGGCTACACAAATTAGAAGACAAAGACAGCATGAAGACGCGCTAGAAACAGATAGGCAAATTGCCAAACGGCAACAAGAAATAGACGAATATGCTAAAGCCGGCGTAGCCAATGAAAGAAAGATGACAGAAATGACAGGCCTAGCCCAGCATGAGAGAGATAGATATCATAGTCTTCTAAAACAAGAAAAGGATCCTAGTTTAGATAGTTCTGACAGAGGCAGAGTCACGGAAGAACTTGATCGTTTTGAAAGAACATCAAAGATTGGGTCTAGAGAAAAATAATATAAACATGCCAAATTGGGATAAAATCTACAAAGCAGTCAATAAAGGCGGCCAAAAATGGAAAGATATTAATGATGGCGTAATGCCTTATTGTTTTACAGAGGATATTAATCCATTATTCGTAAACTTTATTGCTAAAACTAAATTCAAAAATAAGTCTGTCTTTGATATTGGTTGTGGAGAAGGTAGGTATCTAATTTACTTATCTGCTTTAGGCTGGCAAACAGACGGTGTTGACTCTAGTCAAACTTCAGTAGAAACAACTAAACAGGCTCTAGGTGATAAAGCTGGCAGCATTAAAAAGGCGGATATGTTTAATATGAACATAAGTCCAAATAAATATGATCTAATAATTTCTATTTCAACCATTAATCACGGCTTTAAAAAAGATTTGAGCAAACTAATAAATCAAGTACACGAGGCATTATTACTCGAAGGCAAAACTTTTATCACTATTCCTGACAAAAAATGTATAAACACTTGGCGAACTTTTAAAAAACATAGGATGCTTGATGACAATACAGCCGAACCATTGATTGGCCCTGAAAAGGGGATACCGCATGGTTTTTATACTAAACAAGAAATAGAGGAAATGTTTGCTAAATTTAAAAATATAAAAATGACAGCGGACAAAACTGGCCAATGGTTAGTGGTGGCAACTAAATAATTAAAATAGATTATTTATGGAAAATACAAAAACAAGCTCTAAATCATTACGCTTATTCTATTTTTGGGCTGGAGTAATAGCTACCTTAGCTTATAGAATAATCATCGTACTCAATTTCTACAACACTACCTGGGTCAAAATATCCTGGTACATCGGTACTGTTGGTTTTATTATTTACTTTATCCATCGTTTTGATATTTCCAAAAAAAGATCTGCCCTTATTGTTAAACATAGACTCAGAGAAAAACTAGACGCAAACACTCTTGATGAATTAAATAAAGAAGACAACGAAGCTTTAGGTTATATATTAAAAACCTTAGTTTCCTCCAAAGAAAGATATAACTATTATATAATTTTTATCCTATCAGGCATTGCATTAATTGCTGGCTTACTAATTGATTTTGTCTGGAAAGTATGATAATTTTGTAGTGAGTTTCGTTCTATAAACCCACTAAAAATAAAGGAGCGTTAAAATGGCTGTCTTTGATTGCCCCGATTGTGGTGGTGAAACTTGGGATGGCACCGGCTGGCATGGTTGCTTTACTACACCAACCTGAAAATGTGATATTGATTGGCTGCTGTACGTAGCCGAGTGCCTTGCTGATGAAGATGATGACCCTCAAGTGGCTATCAACCCCTCCTAAAATATCTAGCGTACTACATTAGTGCGCTTTTTTATTTGTATTTTTTTGTGTTGACAATAAAAATAGAGGATAGTATTATATACCTATACCCCAGGTACAGGTAAATATTAATTACATAAAGAATTTATGACTAAAGTAAAAAAAACTCCGGATAAAACACTAGTTAGTTTAAAAAAGGCTCATGGTTTAATTACTAAAATAATTGACATGAAAGAAGAGGGTCGTTATTGCGTTGATATTATGCAACAAAACTTGGCCGTCATTGGACTCCTAAAATCTATCAATCAAAATCTTCTAGAAAGTCATCTTAATAGTTGTTTTAAGGCTGCTATGGATTCTGGTAATAGCAAACAACAAAAAAGTATGATTAATGAAATTTTACAACTTAATAAGTTATCTAATAAATAAAAAGGGGATGAAAAATAAAAATAACAAAGTAGTTTATATAGCGGGTATGACCTGCACTTCTTGCGAAGTATTGATATCAGATTCTTTACAAGAAATCGAAAGTATCAAATGTACTAAAGTTAGCTGTCGTGAAGGCACAGCTAAAATAGAACACGAAGGTTCTAAGTTACATTGGCCAGAAATTATAGAAAAAATAAAAAAATTGGGTTATGAGGCTTCTCTAGAGCCGCTTAAAAAGAAAAAAGAAAAAGTCACCGCTGAACAATGGTTTTATTCTGTTTTAGTGGTAGTGGGTATATATTTAGTCTATAGATATTTGCAGTGGATTGGCTTACTTGATTGGCTAGAAACCGACCTCAGTAACATCAATTACGGTGCCTCTTTTATTATCGGAATTGTCGCTTCATTATCTAGTTGCTTGGTAGTGGTCGGGGCAGTTGTTATGTCTTTTGCTACTAAATATCAGGCTCAGGGTTCTTTTTATCAAAGAAATTTAAAGCCACACCTACTATTTCACTTTGGTCGCTTACTAACCTTCTTCCTATTGGGTGGACTCTTGGGTATGCTCGGTTCTTGGTTTAATATTTCTGAAAACTTTATGAGCTGGTTTACAGTTTTTATTGCTATCATCTTACTATGGCTAGCTTTAAATATTTTAGGATTTGTACCGTCTCTCAGTACCTTAGGTATTAGAATGCCAAAAAAGAGTATGGGTACTTGGAAAAAACTACAAGAATCAGAACATGCACTAGCTCCAGTTATACTAGGTGGATTTACTTTTTTTCTACCTTGCGGCTTTACCCAAAGCATTCAGCTATTTGCCATGTCCACTGGAAGTTTCTTTACTGGCGGTATGACTATGTTTCTTTTTGCCTTTGGCACCTTACCGGTTCTATTTGGTTTAGGAGTGGCTACTACTCGTTTTAAAAATATGAAAACTGTTGTTTTCCAAAAAGCTATTGGTATCCTAGTTTTGGTTTTTGCTTTTTACACCATGTCTTCTGGATTGGCCCTGAGAGGTATAGATATCAACTTTTGGACATCAAAAGAAATTGGCACTGCTGTTAGTCAAGCTGACGCTCAAATTATTAACATGGCTGTTAACTATCGAGGTTATAGCCCCAGTGTATTCAAAATAAAGCAGGGCGTACCAGTAAAATGGATTATCGATGTACAACAAATATCAGGTTGTACCAATGAAATTATTGTACCAGACCTAGACATTAGAAAAAGTCTTTACCAGGGAGAAAACATTATTGAGTTTACTCCGTCAAAAAAAGGCAACCTTAGTTTTAGTTGTTGGATGGGAATGGTGCGTGGTAAATTTATAGTAGAATAACTAAACAAAAAATATATGGAGGACGTAAATTTAAAAATATCAGGCATGCACTGTGCTTCCTGTGCTTTAAGTATTGAAAAAACTATCAAAAAAAAGCCAGGTATAAAAAGTGCTAGTGTCAACTATGCTAATAATCAAGCTAAAGTAGAATTTGATGCCAATAAAGTTAGTCAGGAGGACATAGAAGAGGCTATCAAGAAAGCCGGGGATTACAAAGTGATAGATGACAGCGACCAACAGGCCGACATGAATCTAACTAAAAAATCCTATAAAAAATTTATTTGGTCATTTATTTTCACACTACCATTATTCATGTCCATGTTCTATACACCGAGCTTCAATCTAAGTCTTATCGGTGTTGCTCTAGAAAAATGGATTATGGGATTTTTGACTATAATAGTTGTATTTGTTATTGGTTGGCAATTTCACAAAGGCATGTTGTTGCAACTCAAACAATTTAAGTCAAATATGGACACTTTAATATCCATTGGTACCTTATCTGCTTTTTTCTACAGCCTATACGCTATGTTCTCAGGTAATCATGTCTATTTTGAAACAGCTGCTACTATTGTCACTTTAATTTTATTAGGTAAATACCTAGAAGAAAAAAGTAAAGGTAGAGCTTCCACAGCTATCAAGCAATTATTATCTTTAGGAGCAAAAAAGGCTACAGTTTTAGTAACTGGTAAAGAAATAAAAAAAGACATTGATACTATAAAAATAGGAGATATTGTTATAATTAAAGCAGGTGAAAAAATACCCCTGGACGGTGAAATTATAGAAGGTGAAACTGGCATTGATGAATCCATGTTAACTGGTGAAAGTATCCCAGTAGAAAAGAAACCAGGTAGCCAGGTCTATGGCGCTACCATTAATAATAATGGAGTTATTAAAGTAAAAATAAACAAGGTTGGTAAAGATACAGTTTTATCACAAATTATTAAACTAGTAGAGGACGCTCAGGCTTCTAAAGCACCCATCCAAAAACTAGCTGACAAGGTGTCTAGTATTTTTGTACCGACTGTAATCGCTATTTCTATACTCACTTTTATAGTTTGGTTTTGGTTGTTAAATGCTGGCTTTGAAATTAGTTTAATAAACGCTGTAGCAGTCATCGTAATTGCTTGTCCATGTGCCTTAGGTCTAGCTACACCCACTGCTATTATGGTTGGTTCTGGCAAAGGAGCCTCAAACGGAATTTTAATCAAAGATTCACAGAGCCTAGAAATAGCTCATAAAGTAGATGCAGTTGTTTTTGACAAAACAGGCACACTTACAGAAGGTAGGCCCGCTATCACAGACACAAATACTACCAGTCATGATTTTTCAACCAGCGAGCTAATGGCCTTGGCCTGTTCATTAGAGACTAGTAGTGAACATTCTTTGGCTAAAGCTTTTGTAAAATATAGTCAGGATAATAATCTAAAATTAACCAAAGCATCTCAAGTGGAAGCCATTAGAGGAAAGGGTGTAAGGGGTATAGTGGGTAAAAAGGAGCTATACTTGGGTAACACAGAATTAATAAATGATTTAAAAATAGAAATAAATCCTGTCTACAAAGTAGCTTTTGATGAATACGCCAGTCAGGGTAAAACACCAATTTATTTTGTAGCTGACAAAAAAATGGTCGGCGTTATTGCTGTGGCTGATATTATCAGAAAAACATCAAAGCAGGCCATTGCTGAATTACAAGAAACTACTGAGGTTTACATGTTAACAGGTGATCATAAGCTAACAGCTCAGGCTATTGCCAGACAACTAGGCATCAAAAAAGTCATAGCTGAAGTTTTACCCGATCAAAAGGTAGAGCATATTAAAAGGCTACAGAAAAAAGGAAAGGTAATCGCTTTTGTTGGTGATGGCATTAATGATGCACCAGCTCTAACTTTGGCTGATTTAGGTATTGCTATTGGTAGCGGCACTGATATTGCCATGGAGAGCGGAAATATAGTATTAATGAAAAGTGACCCTATGGCTGTAATCAGTGCTATCAATCTATCTAAAAAGACTTTCAAAACTATCAAGCAAAATTTATTTTTTGCCTTTGTATATAATATAATTGCTATACCTCTAGCAGCCATTGGCTTACTTAACCCTATGATAGCTGCCGCTGCTATGAGTTTTAGTAGTGTATCCGTAGTTACTAACAGTATTAGAATTAGAAACATAAAGTTATAGTTTTTATTAAAAAACACCTTAAGTGAAATCGCAGGGTGTTTTTTATTTTGACACAAATTTTTAGCAATACCATAAAGACCACTTTTTTGGTATAATAAAAATAAGTTTATTAAATAAAAACTTTTATGAGAAAAGCTTTTATTGGATTTGATGTAGGCGGTACAAATATAGAGGGTGCTTTAATATCAAAAGAATACACTGTGCTATCTTTAAAATCTCATCCAACTCAAAATAATCTAGGTAAAAAACAGGTTGCCAAAAATGTCATCAAGGTTGCCGAAGAGCTACTTGGTAACAATAAACTGTCTGGCATCGGACTAGGTTGGCCGACCACAAGAGCCAATATTAAACTAAGTGGTAAAGAGATTAAAAATATTTTAGAGAAGAAATTCAAGGTGCCAGTATTTTTTAATAATGACGCAGACGTCTTTGCCCTATCCGAAGCAATAATTGGGCAAGGAAAAAAATACTCAATAGTCGTAGCTCTGACCTTAGGAACAGGAGTGGGCTGTGGCGTAGTGGTAGACAAAAAAATATATCATGGCAGAGGAGGTGCTTCCGAATTCGGTCATGTTAGCCTTAATTTTAATGGACCTAAATGTGTTTGTGGAAATACAGGCTGCTTTGAAGAATATGCTGGCAGTCGAGCACTAAAACGTCTAGGAAAAAAATATAAACTCAACACTGGTGATGGTTTAGCTTTATACAATCTAGCCAAACAAGGTAACAAAAAAGCTTTGCGACTATGGCAAGAGTTTGGACAACAATTAGGTTTAGGTATTATTTCCATTATACATGCCTATGATCCTGAAATTATTATTTTAGGTGGACAAATAAGCAAAGCCTGGAAATTTTTCCATCAATCTATGGAAAAAGAAATAAAGAATAAAATTTTATTTAAACCGATACCCATAAAGGTATCTAAATTACAAAAACCCAACATCATCGGTACAAAATTATTACAAAAATAATAACTAGCTTATGAATGACATTAATCAGGAGTGCTATCAAAAATCAATAGACCTATTAAAGAAAAATTCCACTAAACATGGTATTTTAGCTAGCAGTAAATCAAGCAAGGCTAGAAATAGAGCCTATCTCAATGTTTTTGGACGAGATGCTTCAATTTGTTCCTTGGGCATGGCTGTTAGTGGGGATAAAAAATTAATTGCCACTGCTAAACGTAGTTTAGAAACTTTAGCAAAATATCAAGCTGACAATGGTCAAATTGCTTTTTATGTAAAACCAGAAAAAAAATATGCTGATTTTTATTATCTAGGTTGCATTGATTCTACTCTCTGGTGGTTAATTGCTATTAAATTTTTTGACAAAAACACTAATTATAATTTAGAAAAAAAATTCCAGGTAAAAATTAAGAAAGCCCTTAATTGGTTAACTTGCCAAGAACATCCAAACTTTCATTTAATACAACAAAATGGAGCCAGTGATTGGGCAGATTTAATGCCGCGTTCTGGCTTTGTTTTATATAGCAACTCTCTGTGGTATTGGGTAAAGAGACTGTATAATATTAAAAACGCTGATAAGACAAAAGAATACTTTAATTATGTTTTTGATCCTAACTACAAAATCTCGCCCGCAATTTTCAAAAAAGATACTAGATTAAAAAAACTATTAAGTCACATACCAAAACATCCCGGCAATCCCATGTATGTCAGTTTTGTTAATTACACCTTCTATGGAGATGAAGGGGACATCTTTGCAAATGTTTTAGCTAGTATAGTTGGCCTAGCAGAGGAAAAAAAGGTAACACAAATAATAAATTTCCTAAAAAAGAAAAAGGCTAACCAACCCTTTCCAGGTAAAACAGTTCTCAAACCTATCACTAGGAAAGATAAACTGTGGACTCCGCGTATGGCCCATTTAAATTTAAATAAACCCTATCAATATCACAATGGGGGAATCTGGCCCTACATCGGTGGCTTTTGGCTAATGCTATTGTCCATAAATAATGATAAAAAGTTGACTGAGGAATTATACAACTTAGCTAAACTAAATAAAAAAAATAACTGGGAATTCAATGAATGTTTTAACGGGCGGACTGGTCGAGCCACTGGCATGTCAGGACAATCATGGAATGCAGCGATGTTTATCTTGGCCCATAAAACTATTTAATAAAATTTAAAATAAAAACCATGAAAAACTCTATTAAAACTTTACAGTTAATGTTGACAGCTAATGCTGTCATTTGGTTATCATTTGGCTACACTTGGTTAGCCAGGGTAGCAGACGATGCTCAACGTTACACTATTTTTGGTGTAATGCTAATCAATGCTATTATGATGCTAGTTATTGCCTACCTAGTTCAATTGAAAAATAAATGGGTATTTTACTTTGCTATTGCCTATGTGTTGACTAATATCTTTTTAACGACCACTGATCAATTTGGCGTTTATGATCTTATTATTCTAGTTATACAGATATTAATCTTAGTCTATTTAATTAATATTAAGTGCCAAATCTGTAAAAAACATAAAAAGAAATAATACACACACTTATAATAAAAAAAATAAAAGATTCCTGGTTTCAGGGGTCTTTTTTATTTAAAACATTGACTAATTAGCCTATGTATTCTATATTAATCCATCGTCCGTAAAAAATTTAGTTCTTTAAAAACACCAAAAAAGGAAAGGACCCAACATGAATTTCCGCTTTGGATGGCGTCGCCTCAAAAGACGCTTCAAACCAATTCCGCCGTTATCTACGGAAATGCTCCAAGAATTAAAACAAGCAGGATTAGCTGTTGTTCTTATCGATATGCAAAAAGGTTTTGTGGGAAACCTCAAAAGCGGTGATAAAGGCCGTATCGTACCTAATCAAATTGCTGTACTTAGGCACTGTCGAGAAAATAATATCCCTATTATAGTTTTAGAGTTTAAAGGTTATGGAGAAACGATAAAAGAAATAAGGGTAGAGCTGGGTGATATTCAACAATACAAAACTATCATTAAAGGATATGATAATGGCTTCAAAAAAACAAACCTAGACCAACATCTCCGATCCCTGAACATTAGCACCTTATTCTTGATGGGTATCAATGCAGACTGCTGCGTCAAAAGAACTGCGAATGGCGCACTTAGGAGAGATTATCAAATTATCATCAGCAACGATGTTATTTCTGGTCAATCTGGTCACAGTAGCGACAACAGTATCCCTTGGTACGAAAAAAAGGGTGCCTTAGTGCTACCAGTAACTTCTTTTTTGGAAACATAAATCTATCGAGCTCCACAGTAGTGGGGCTTTTTTATTGGCTTTGACAAAACATACTATATATTTTATACTTTTTATCCTCTGTAGAACCTTCAAAACACCAACAAAAGGAGAATATTATGACTAGTAAATTTCGACGCATGACCAACGAAAATTGGCTCGGCGGTGTTTGTGCCGGCCTTGCTTATTGGATGAAAATTCCTACCTGGATTGTTCGCATGCTATGGTTTTGCCTGATTTGGATCTACGGAATAGGCGCAGGCGCCTACATTCTGCTCTGGATTTTTGTCCCAGAGTGGGACAGGACTCCCGAAGATTATCACAAGCTCAACTAGCAGAGGAGGCTATATGTGCAAAAAGCACCCCCGCAACTCAACTCTGTTTCGTCGTAGACCTCAACCAAATCGCCAACCTCGTATCATAAGTATCATTCGAAATGTAGTGGCTTCCAGCCACAAAATCCCTTTCCAACAAATCCCTGCCTACCAAGCAATTCTCCAAAGGAGAAAACAGCAAGTCTAAAAAAGCTGAAAAATTCTCCGACCACGTTATAATGACGTGGTCTTTTTTAATAAAAAAAACAGCCATTCATGAGAATGGCTGTAGCAAATACTAATCTTTAACTGTGAAGGTCAGCATAGCTATAACACTAGGATTATTGATATCACTCTCTGCCCCTGGATTGAGTGGTGTCAATTTGGTGTCGATAATTTTATCGACTGTACCACCAGCTAAATAAGCGTTGATTTTACCTTCAACAGAAGAACGTCTGCCGCTAAAAATTTTAACTTTAAGCTTAGCCATGAACTTGCCTTTCCAGAGAAAAGAACTACTCGAGCTCTAAACTCTTAACATTAATGGTTTTTACTATCCAAAAATTGCTCTACCAATCAAAAACAACAGGGCAGCAATGCCCAGACCATACATGATTCGTATGTGACGACTACGACGAGCTAATTCAGTCCTACCAGGAAGATTTTTTTGCTGACAACTATGACAGACACCATCACGATAGTGAATTGAATACCATTTTTCATTGCAATGAATACAATGTTCCTGTTCTTCTTGTCCCATAGCTGTTATGGTTTCAAAAATCAAATCTCCAGCAGTCCTATCTTGGCTCATTACTTTTTCTCCTTGTTTGAGTAATTGTTTACAAAGTTCGAAATCTAGCTAAAATAACATTTTTTCTATAATTTGTCAATTACTAAATCAAAATAAAAAGTCCTGTCAAATGACAGGACCCGTAAAAGATGGCGCTCGAAAAGGCTTTGAAAGAGAGGTCTAAAACAGTGGTATTTCAAGGATGACTCCACTCTGACTCGCGTCAGCGCTTCGATGTCTCCCACCTATCCTACAGATAAAGACGTCAATCGCCACCCAGCTGTTAGGCTTCGAACCTTTACATCCCTACACGTGGTCTTTCACACGCTTAGACAGCCGTTCTTTCGAGCACCAAGTTGAAATGTTCAATCTGAAGGTAAATTACTATATCTCTTAAATTTAGTCAAATAAAAAAGGCGCCTCTTTATACAAAGCGCCCTTATAGGCTGTCAAGAAATAGCGTTGACCAGGGTCAAAAAAACTCCGTCTGTCCATCGGAACTCCTGCTTGTGATGATTAGCAACTCGATGTAAATCTGACCAGGTTTGTTTATTTTCTCCGAATGACGGCAATTCTTGCGCCTCTTGGCACAATCCTTGAGTTTTTCCCGTAGCTTGAAGCATTAACTGCCTCATTACATACCCATCTGATTTTCCAGCCAATTTCAGCCTGGCAATGAATGTGTTCACTCCTTCCCAAAAAGATAGTTCCTTCTCTGCTAATACTAACATAATTCCCTCCTTGGGTTTTTGACTACAGCCTATATGGTACGAACATCAATACCTATTTATCTTATGTATAAATAAAAAAGCTGTCAATATAAAAAACCTACCCATAAAATATGGGTAGGCGATAGACTAGATACCAAACTCTGTTTCGTAAGACTTACAAACAGCCTCGATGTTGTCGCGCAAATATACACCACGCCATCTGAGGTCAGCTGGTAATATTTCGATAAGCTTTTCAGCAATTACCAAATACTCATCACGAGTTTCTAGAGCCTGACGGACCTGGAATTTCTCAGGGGTGGTGCCCAGAGTACGCAGATTATGCAAACGATCACAAAGCTTAATGATCAATACTTCGGGAATACCACAGTTGAGTATGTCTCGGACATAGGTGTCTTTATTGACTTCGGTTTTGGTCACATATTCGACCCACAGACGAACAGTCTTATCAAAGACACGCTCGATCAAACGAAAATCAATCAACCATGTGTCCTCAGGACCATCGTGCATCAGAATAGCGACCAAAAGCCGCCAATTATCCTTGATGCCAAGCTCACCAATAGCAATCTCACAAGCACCGCGACAGTGCTCAAAATAACGGGTTAATCCGTCTTTGCGAGTGACGGGACGATGAGCATCTTTGGACAACTGGTAGGCCTTTTTGAGGAACCAACGCTTATCTTCGGGTAAATACTCCTTAAAGCGAGCAGCAAATCTAGCTGCACCAGAAACTTTGGGTGTTTCTTGCATTTCTAGCCTCCTTTGTTAAATGGAAAGTTCAATATTTTACATTACTTTATAATACAAGCATAGCATACTGTCAAGTATTTTATTTATATAAAATAATGTATAATATCAATATTAACTACTAAATAAAAAATATGGCTTTGGAAAAATATACACCAGCTGAAGATAACACAACTGAGACCGAATCAACTCAAGAACAAGAAATAACACCAGAAGAAATAGTAGCTGATTTTGAAGCTATTCTACAAAAATTACTGACTTCCTCCACAATCAATATGAGAGATTTAATAGTATTGAAGAGGACTATCAATAACAAACAAATCCCCGATGAAGACTCTTTGGCTAATTTTCCAGAAGTTAGTCCCGATGTAACCGCACTTAAAGAAAAAGCTGTTAAATTAGGTGAAGACCAAATTCCTTGGTCAAAACTCAAGCAAGCTATAGCTGATGCCCAGACACAATATTAAAGCCTTGACAAATATCTAATATTTCGCTATGGTAGATTCAGTAGCTCATTAAGGGCTGCTGTTGATTATCTAGCATGGTCCTGTAGAAAATGGGCAAACACTTTTTCTGGACGGAACCAGAATTTACACAACCACTAGTCTTCGACGGCAGCTCAATTTTCCCACGATCCTACTTCGGTAGGATCTTTTTTTTCTTAAATTTTAATTGACAAACAAAAAATTATTTTTTACAATACATAGGTTGATCTTTGAACGGGGTTGGCAATAATCAGCAGCGACTCTCCTTGATATGTAAGGAACTACAATTGTTTTATTTAACGCAAGTAGTGCTGATGCCTAACCAACCCCGGCCCATCACCCTGCCGAGCATGGATATAGTGTCCACGAAATATAGCGAGAGTTTCGTGTGACCCTCCATCTGCTCGGCAGGGTCTTTTTTTACCAAAAAAACGTCGAACCTATCTCTATTGTATCGAGATTATCGGTCCAACATTACTGTAAACCATTGACTTTTAGGGCTAAATATCCTAAAATTTAAGAGATTTTTATAATAAAAATATGACCTCAAAAGACTTAAAAAACAACTTTTTTCAGTATTTCAAGGCTAAAAAACACGCTATTATTGGTTCTGCCTCGTTGATACCAGAAAATGACCCAAGTGTTTTGTTTATAACTGCTGGCATGCAACCACTAGTACCTTATTTAATGGGCGAAAAACACCCAGAAGGTAAGCGTCTAGCCAATTTTCAAAAATGCATGCGTACTGATGATATCGATGAAATTGGTGATACCACTCATCATACCTTTTTTGAAATGCTGGGAAATTGGTCTTTAGGTGACTACTTCAAAGAAGATACCATTAAATTTTCTTTGGAATTTTTGGTAGGCATCCTTAAATTAAATAAAAATAAACTAGGCATCTCCATCTTTGCTGGCAACGATGACGTGCCCGAGTATGACCAAGAATCAGAAGAATTCTGGTTGGATCTGGGCATTCCCCAAGAAAAAATTTGCAAAGTAAAAGATAATTGGTGGGGTCCAGCTGGAGAAACCGGTCCCTGTGGTCCTGATACAGAGGTTTTCTATTGGACTGGCGAAGGTGAGGCACCAGCCAAATTCAATGAAGACGATGAAGGCTGGGTAGAAATCTGGAATAATGTTCTAATGGAATATAATAAAACTGCTGACGGAAAATTTATACCACTAGAACAAAAAAATGTTGATACTGGCATGGGCCTAGAACGCACCCTAGCTGTACTCAATAGTATGGATGATAACTACATGACTGATTTGTTCTTGCCAATTATTCAGAAAATAGAGGACTTATCTGAAAAAAAATACGCTGATGATAAAAAATCATTCCGAATTGTAGCTGATCACATCCGTAGTGCTGTTTTTATACTCGGTGATCCCTGTAATATTGCCCCTGGCAATAAAGATCAGGGCTATGTTCTGCGCCGTTTGATTCGTCGAGCTATCCGTTTTGCTAAACAATTAGGTATAGAAAATAAATTTACTACCAAATTAGCTAAAGTGGTTATCAAAAATTATCAAACTGACTATAA
The DNA here is from genome assembly GCA_018669975.1 of Candidatus Parcubacteria bacterium. Lineage (GTDB taxonomy): Bacteria > Patescibacteriota > Patescibacteriia > UBA1558 > GWA2-36-10 > JABHSK01. Next base: position 178,060 of record JABHSK010000007.1, on the reverse strand, counting down.
AGAACTATTTGATAACGAAGAATTCATTTTAGAACAACTAAATCAAGAAGAAAGTAAGTTTTCAAAAACACTCAGCAAAGGCTTGAAAGAATTTGAAAAATTTATTTCTCAAGACGCGCTAAACGAAGAAGCAGCTTTTATATTATTTACTACTTACGGATTCCCTATAGAAATGACTTTGGAAATGGCTGAAGAAAAAGGAATCAAATTGGACAAAAAAAAATATGAAGAAGCTTTTAATAAACACCAGGAATTATCCCGCACCGCCTCAGCTGGAAAGTTTAAGGGCGGCCTAGCTGACGATGGTGAGATGGCAAAGAAGTTTCATACGGCTACCCATCTCCTACATCAAGCTTTGCGTGATGTCCTCGGTGATCATGTCCAACAAAAAGGTAGCAACATAAACGAGCAACGGCTGCGCTTTGACTTTACCCATCCAGAAAAGATGACTGACGAAGAAAAAACTAAAGTAGAGGAGATAGTTAACCAACAAATCGAACTTGATTTACCAGTGCTATGTGAAGAAATGTCAGTTGCCCAAGCTAAAGAGCAGGGCGCTATCGGCCTATTTGATAAAAAATATGGCGAAATGGTCAAGGTATATAAAGTTGGAAAATTTTCCCAAGAAATTTGTGGTGGTCCACACGTAAAAAGCACCGCCGAATTAGGTCATTTTAAAATAAAAAAAGAACAATCAAGCTCTGCCGGAATACGCCGCATCAAGGCTATTTTAGAGTAATTGCACTTTAATTATCTATCTGATAGTCTTAAAGTAATAAACATTAAAAACAAAAATATGGATATACAAATTTATAATAGAAATTTTGATTTAACTGATTCATTTAGAGAATATTTGGAAGATAAATTTAACAGCTTAGACAAGTACCAGGAAAAGATAATGTCTTTCAATGTCAACCTATCCCGTAATCAAAAACATAACAAAGGTGAAATATTTACCGTAGAAGCCCGAGTAACCTTACCACAAAAACAGACTATCGCGATTAAAGAAACCCACTCTGATCCTCGAGCAGCTGTCGACGCAGTTCAAGACAAGTTATCTAGACAATTAGTTAAGTATAAAGATAAAAACTTAAGTCGTTGGAGAAAGAGTGCCCGTAAGATAAAATCATTAAAATTTTGGAGGAGAAATCAAGAATAATATGCAATTTTTACAAAAGTTTTTCGGAGACGCCAATCAAAAATTTCTTGATAGCCTCAAACCACAAATAAAACAAATCAATGATTTGGAAGTAGAGTTTGAGAAGTTGTCAGACGAAGATATAAAAAAGAAAAGTTTAGACTTTAAAAAACAAGTCCAAAGCGGTACCAAGTTAGAGGATATACTGGTACCGGCTTTTGCCTTAGTTCGAGAAGCTGCTAAGCGTACTTTAGGACAAAGACACTATGACGTACAGCTTTTAGGTGGCATTGTCCTACACCAAGGTCAGATCACTGAAATGAAAACTGGTGAAGGTAAAACCCTAACATCCACTCTACCTATTTATTTAAATTCTCTAGAGGGTAAAGGTGTACACGTAATCACCGTTAATGACTACCTAGCTAAACGTGATGCTGTTTGGATGAGTCAGGTGTTTTCATTCTTAGGAATTAGCAGTGGTGTTATTGCCCATGACTCTTCTTTTATCTATGACTCTGAATATAAATCAGATACAGATGATGCCACTAGAGATCAGGGCATAGAAATAGTCATGGACTATCTCAAGCCAGTAGAAAGAGGTGAAGCCTATAAGGCTGACATTACCTATGGTACCAACAATGAGTTTGGTTTCGACTACCTGAGAGATAATATGGCCCAATCTACCAAGAGGCAAGTGCAGCGTAGCTTGCATTATGCATTAATTGATGAGGTTGATAGTGTATTGATTGATGAAGCTAGAACTCCACTGATTATTTCCGCACCAGCTGAAGAATCCGCCTCTCAATATCAACAATTTGCTCAAATGGTCAACGGTCTGACAGAAAACACTGACTATAACATTGATGAAAAGATGAAGGCTTGTACTTTGACTGAAGATGGAATCCGTAGAATGGAAAAATTACTCAATGTTGATAATATTTATGAAAGTCATGGCCTACAAACTGTCCATCATTTAGAGCAAGCCCTAAAAGCTAAAACCTTATTCCAAAAAGATAGAGATTATGTGGTTCGAGAAAATGAAGTAGTAATTATTGATGAATTTACTGGCCGCATGATGCCTGGCAGACGATATTCTGAAGGTTTACATCAAGCTATAGAGGCTAAAGAAAACGTAGAAATACAAAAAGAAAGCATGACTCTAGCTACCGTTACTTTCCAAAACTATTTCCGTATGTACAAAAAGCTAGCTGGTATGACTGGTACAGCTGCTACCGAAGCTGAAGAAATGGCTAAGATTTATAGTTTAGATGTAACTGTCATTCCAACCAACAAGCCTTTTGCCAGAAATGACATGAAGGATAGAATTTATAAAAGTGAACGTGGAAAAATCAAAGCTATTGCCAGAGAAATTGAAGAACGACATCAAGCTGGGCAACCAGTATTAGTTGGTACTATTTCTATAGAAAAAAATGAACTACTAGGTAAACATCTAACCAAAGCTGGCATTCCACACAATTTACTTAATGCCAAATTTCATGAAAGAGAAGCTGAGATAATTGCTCAAGCTGGTCGCAAAGGCGCAGTCACAGTAGCTACTAATATGGCTGGTCGTGGTGTAGATATCATACTCGGTGGCTCTCCTTTTGATGAGGAGAAAAATAAAACCGTAAAAGATGCCGGTGGACTACATGTTGTTGGTACTGAAAGACATGAATCTAGACGTATTGATAATCAGCTACGTGGTCGTGCTGGACGTCAAGGTGATGCGGGTTCATCACAATTCTATATTTCCATGGAAGATGATTTGATGCGTATCTTTGGTTCTGACAGAATGAAGAACGTTATGGAAAGATTAGGTCTAGCAGAGGATACCGCTATTGAAAATAAAATGATCTCCAAATCCATTGAATCAGCTCAGAAAAAAGTTGAAGGACATAACTTTGACATCCGTAAACATCTAGTTGAATACGATGACATTATCAATAAGCACCGACAAGTAATCTATAATACCCGACAGGAACTTTTGACAATGTTTTCTAATACCGAACAAAATTCTGAAAAAACATCTACTGACATCGTTACAGAATATATGGATCAGGAAATCAGTAATGTGGTTTCTTTCCATACTTTAGCAGAAAAAAATGCTGGCGACTTTGACCCTAAAGAAATTATAGAAACTATCAAGTCAATATTCCCAGTAGTACCATCTGAGGAAGAAAAAATTACTGAGTTACTCAATAATAATAAAAAACAAAACTCCCACGACAAGCGAGGAGAGGTGATCGAATATATTTCAGCTATTGCTAAAGAAAAATATCAAAAGCTGACCTATGATGTAAATAACAATATTCAACTTAATGATGATACCTATACACCAATGCAGATGATTGAGCAGGGCATAGTATTACGTAGCATCGATACACTGTGGGTAGAACATTTAACTGCTATGGACAAACTCCGTACTGGTATTGGTCTGCAAGGCTACGGTCAGAGAGACCCACTAGTTGAATACAAACGTGAAGCCTTTAATCTTTTTAACAGTCTACTTGATTCAATACGCAAACAGATTGTCTATGCTATCTTCAAAGTCGGCTTTGCTAAAAACATGGCTGCTGGTCAACAAAGAGAAAGACAGTTTAGTGAACAAAAAGCTGGCTTTAATCCTTTCCAGAAACAGGTAGCTGCTCGTGAAGCAGCCAGTAAACCACTGGAGACCTCTAAACCACGCGATGATGCTGGCAACAAAGTCGGTCGCAATGATCCTTGTACTTGTGGTAGTGGCAAAAAATATAAAAAATGTCACGGTAAATAGATGGATATATTGAAAGAAGTTGAATCTTTAGAAGTATTAAAAACTTTTGACAAATATAATAAAATCAGTGAAGGAAATACTAATCACTGGGCTAGAGAATTGGTCACTACTGCAAATAAAAAATTTAACGGCCAATGGCATTTGGCAGAACTAACAAAGGAAGATGCCCTAAAAATATTGTTACCCTGGCATAATCACGGAGAAAAAGTAAATCTAGTACCCAAAACAGGAATGACAGTGCAGGCTGCGGCTAATTATTTCAAAAAAAATGCCACAGAGTATAAAAAAGAAAATCCAAAATGCCACGCTAAGATTATTATGTTCAGTGAAAAAGAAATAACTGAACCGCTGTTTCTCAGCACAGCACCTTTAACAGGCTGCGATAAAATAGAGCATGAAAAATTACACTATACAGACAAATCTCTAGTACATCTAGATGGCCTTCATAGATTAATAGCCTGGGCAATAAATGATAAATTTTCAAACAGTAAAATAAAAGTCTTTATTTGCGGTCCCTTATTATAAAGAACCAAACTTAAAAAACATCATGGAAAGTGAAAAACAATTAATTGCCGCTGTGGCACTTATAAAAAACAAAGATGGTAAAATACTTTTACAGCAGCGAAATGATCCCTCAATAGCAGCTGCACATGGAAAATGGGAATTACCTGGGGGAAAAGTAGAATACAATGAAAATCCAAAAGATGCCGCAGTAAGAGAATGCAAGGAAGAAATAGGTTGTGATGTCTTAATTAAAAGAATCATGCCCGAAATACAATCCAGAATATGGACAAGATCTAATGGAGAAGAATGTCATGTGCTAGTAGTATGCTATGAGGCAGAAATAGTAACTGGAAACCCACAACCAATGGATGAGGAGGTTTCTGATGTAAGGTGGTTTTTAAAATCAGAGATAGAAGAACTAGATACTTTAGTAGGTATTGAAGATTTTATAAAGATGCTTTAATAAAAAGACCAGCACATACGTGGATGGCTGGCTGGGATCAGGTCTCTGGGTAATAATTACCTTTGTAGGCGTCCCGTCTACGCCTCGTTGTTCAGCCTTATATGGCCTACACCTGAGTCGATGAATCAATCATAAATTATCAAACATAATAAGTCAATATGATCTCACCAGAAGAATTTTATCAAGCACTCCCCACCAAACGCGGCGCTGCCGGGGTGATTCTTTTTAATAATAAAAAACAAATCCTAATTGTAAAACCAAACTATCGAGATGGTTGGCTACTACCTGGAGGATCTATAGATGAAAACGAGTCTCCACGACAAGCACTCCAAAGAGAAATAAAAGAAGAACTTGACCTGCACGTAGACAAGCTACAACTTGTTTGTGTTGATTACAAAGTAAAGCATGATTATAAACCAGAAGGTTACTTTTTTATTTTCTATGGCGGCAAGTTATCAAATAAAGAAATAAAAAGTATAACCTTGCAAACCGATGAGCTAACAGAAATGAAATTTGTTGATGAAACAGAGGCTAAGGGAAAACTAATGCCAGGTATAGTAAATCGCTTAGATGAGGTCATGTCAGCTATAAAAAATGATAAGGCTGTTTACCTAGAAAACGGACAAGAAGTATAACTTGAAAAACTACTGCTTTTCTGCTAAATTATAGCCGATAAAAAAACACTTATGACAATAGAGCAAATTGCTGCCATTAGGCAAAAAATAGACAATATAGACGAACAAATAGTTGATAATATAGCTAAACGTACTAAATTAGCCAGGGAATTAGCTCAACATAAAGGACCAACTAGAGATTTAAATAGAGAACATGGAATATTGACCAAAGTTAAATATCAAGCCTCAATCAATGATGTAGACACAAAATTGATTGATACTATTTTCCATCTTTTATTTAATAATTCAATTATTGCTATTAAAAAAATAAAAAATAAATGGTAGTTTTCTATAAAAAAATAGTTCGACCAATCTTTTTCCTATTTGAGCCAGAATTTATTCACAACCTAGCCTTATGGTATTTATCCTGGTTCAGTAAATGCAAACTGCTTAATAAAACAATGTTTAAAGTTTGTAACTTTACTTCGCCGAGACTAAAACAAAAAATATGGGGTTTATATTTTCGTAATCCTGTTGGATTAGCAGCTGGTATGGATAAAAATGCCTCTGCCAGCAATGCTTGGGCTGCCATGGATTTTGCCTGGGCACAGATAGGCTCAATCACCGATCAAGCTCAACCTGGCAACAAAAAACCGCGACTGTGGAGATTACCCAAGGATAAAGGACTGGTGGTCTACTATGGTTTGAGTAATAGCGGTGCTAAAGCCATTGCTAAAAAATTAGCTAAAAACAGAAAGAATAAAACTAGAGGACTGTGGTCAGTCAGTATTGCCAAAAGTAATGCTGTCAGTAGAGAAGAAGCAGCGGCTGATTATGCTAAAAGTTTTGTTACCCTAGAACCTCAAACAGATATAATTACCATTAATCTTAGCTGTCCTAATGTTAAAGACTTTTCTGGTTTACAAAACAAAAAATATTTAGAACCTATTTTGGAAAAAGTAATTCCACTGAATAAAAATAAAAAACCAATCTGGCTCAAAATCGGCAATAATTTAAGTAAAGAACAATTAGATGAAATTATTTATCTAGTCAAAAAATACAATATTTCTGCTGTTGTGGCCAGTAATCTTTCTAAAGAACGAGGTCATTTAAATTTAAAATCAAAATATAAAGATAAGCCTGGTGGTGTCTCCGGCAAAGCTATTGCCCCTCAAGCCAACAAAATTATTTCCTATCTATATAAACATAGCGAAAATAAATATAAGATAATTGGTGTTGGCGGCATCTTTAATGGCAGCGATGCTTATGATAAGATAAAGGCAGGCGCTGATTTAGTTCAGCTAATCACTGGTTTCATCTATAATGGTCCGGGTAGCATCAAAGTCATCAATCAAAAATTAGACCGATTATTAAAAAAGGATAATTTTAAACACATATCTCAAGCAATTGGTATAGACGCTGATAAAAATACTTTATGACCCCTGAATATAAACAATATTATTTTTACAGAATCTTGGAAGTAATTCCTGGTATTTTAGTTTGGACAACCTTTGTTGCCATCATTATGTTGTCCCTACTTAAACCTCTCTATGGTATTTATTTTGTAATCATTTTTGATGTTTATTTTGTCTTGCGTATTACCTATACACTTATCTTTTTGATAATATCCTGGTTCAAATATCGTAAAACCATCAAGGTTGATTGGTGGAAATTCCTCAAGACCAATCACAAAATCTGGGATAAGTACTATCACGTTATCCTATTACCAACTGCTGGTGAACCATATGAGGTAGTAGAGTTTGCCTTTGAAAAACTATTAGAAACAAAATACGATCACAAAAAAATGATTGTAGTTCTAGGTGGAGAGGAAAGACTCAGAGAAGAGTTTGAGCCAATTGGCAAAAAAATATTAGCCAAATATGCAGACAGATTTAAAAAAGTGATGATCACACTACATCCATCTGACATTGTTGGTGAGGTACCAGGCAAAGGTGCTAATCTTTATCACATGGGTCATAAGATTAAAGAGTATATTGATGAGGAAAAACTTAATTACAAACACTTAATAGTTTCTGGCTTTGATGTGGATACAGTTACACATCCTCATTATTTCGCTTATTTGACTCACAAATTTATCTCCCACAAAAACCCTTATCGGGCCAGTTTTCAGCCAATGGCTTTTTATCATAATAATGTTTGGCAATCAGACATATTCACTAGAGTGGTTTCCAATTCAACCACTTTTTGGCTATTAACTGACTTGGCTAGACCAGAAAGATTATTCACTTTCTCATCACATAGTATGAGTTGGCAAGCCTTGGTAGATGTTGGCTTTTGGCAAAACAATATTGTTACCGAAGATTCCAGAATATTCTTACAGTGTTTAATCCATTATGACGGTGACTACGAAGTGGTACCGATGCATATTCCAGTATCAATGGATACTGTCTATGTTGGTAAATTTTGGCGCAGTCTTAAAAACCAATACAAACAGATGCGCCGTTGGGCCTATGGAGTGGAGCATTTCCCATATATGGTTTGGCATTTTAAACAAAATAAAAACATTCCTTTGAAAAAAAAGTTGGTTTATACCTGGAACCAAACTGAAGGAGTGTATTCTTGGGCTACCGCACCTCTGTTAGTTATGATTATGGGTTACTTGCCTTTATACATGGCGGAAAAACACGGAATAACTAGCGTGCTTACACAAAATGCACCTTTAATTCTAGAAAATCTGATGCGTTTTGGCATGATTGGTATTTTCTTAATAGCTATCATGAGTGTTGTTATATTACCGCCAATGCCCGATAGATTTAAAAGTAAAATCTGGAATAAAATATTTCGCTACACACTAATGTTTGTCCAATGGATTATATTCCCGTTTACTATGATTATTTTTGGTTCAATACCAGCCGTAGATGCTCAAACTAGATTAATGCTCGGAAAGTACCTGGGGTTTTGGGTAACTGAAAAAACAAAAGAAAATATAAAATAATACAACTATGAGTTTCCTAGAAAAATTAACTGGTAATAATGGCTCCGATGCAGAGGCAGCGGACAGTGCCAAAAAAACTATTTTACTAGCTGAAATAAATAGAGTTGCTATTAATATTCGCAGCTTGCTAGATTTAGCTCAACAAAAATTTGCAAGTGAACCACAATCTTTAGAAATGGTAAACGAAATTAAAAAAGACCTTGAAAGATTGGAAGAAGAAGAAAGAGAAATAACCGGTAACACAGAAGAAGAAAGAGGGCTGGTAAAAGAAAAAATAACCGCTCTTGAGGAACTCCATCAAAAACTAAGGACCATGATTGATGAGAGTGAAGATGAAGACAATAATTAATCAAAAAAATATATAAAAAAACCCGGCTTATACCGGGATTTTTTATTTAAAATTTTTACTATAACCGCGAACAAAGTCTGCGATTTTTAATACCTTCTTTCCTGCGGGTTGTATCTGTAAAATTTCCACAGCTTTGTCGCCAGCACCAATAAACATCTGGTCTTTTTCTAGAAAAACTTCTTTTGCTTGTAAATTTCTATCAACTACCTGTGTTTGAATTATTTTCAAATCAATATCTCCCAAACTTGTAAAAGCAGTTGGCCACTGTCTAAAAGCTCTAACTTGATTGTGAATTTCCTGAGCTGTTTTTGACCAATCAATTTGCCCGTCTTGTTTCTTAATCATCTTACAAAAAGTAGCTTTGTCGTCATCCTGAGGTAGAGGAGTAATCTGTTCGGTTAAATAATCATTTATCTTATCTGACAATATCTGAGCTCCCAGCTCTGATAATCTTCCAGCTAGCTCAATATAGTCTTCATTGGGCTCTATTTTGACCTCTATTTGTCCTAAAATTGGCCCATGATCCATTTTTTCATCCAATTGCATCAAAGACACCGCTGTAGACTCAAAACCCCTTAAAAGAGCAGTTTGAATAGGGGATGGTCCACGCAATTCCGGCAACTGAGAAGGATGAATATTGATAGCTGCTAATTCAGATAAATCCAGAACTTCTTGGGGAATTATTTTACCATAGGCTACCACCACAAAAGTGGCTGGTAAGTATTTTTTTAGGCCATCAATAAAAGCCTGATCTAATTTGATAGGCTCTAAAGTATCTATATTATTATCTAGACAATATTGTTTTACAGGGGAGGGTAACAACTTCTTACCACGACCAGCTGGCTTATCAGGCTGAGTAACAACAGCTTGAATCAAATTCATTTTATGCAAAGCTTGCAAACTTGGCAGAGCAAATTCCGGTGTACCCCAAAAAATAATTCTTCCTTTGTTAAGCATAGTCAAAATATTACTTAATTGCTGCGTTCAACTTAGCCTTCATTTCATCTAAAATTTCCTGACCTTTAAGTTTACCTTCTGTACGATCTATAAAAAGGATTCCGTTAAGATGATCAAACTCATGTTGAGCCACAATGGCATCGAAGTTGGTTAGTTTTTCTTTATTCTTTTTGCCATCGAAATCATAATATTTAATGTGTATTTTCTTTGCTCTAGTGACATTACCGAATATTTCTGGCAAAGATAGACAGCCTTCTTCGTTGGTTATTTTGTCTTTAGAATAAAAGGTGATTTCTGGATTAATATAAGTTTTATATCTTCCATCTCCCAATCCAACCACAAACATACGCTTACCAAGACTAACCTGTGGAGCAGCCAAACCAACACCATCATCCTGATACATAACCTGAGCCATGTCATCAGCCAATTTTTTCAAATCATCATTAAATTCAGCCACTGGTTTGGCTGTTTTTCTTAAAATTGTATCTGGATATTTGGCTATTTTTAGCATAGTTCATACTATACACATTTTTTACTATTTTGTCAATATTAAAACCCGATTCATGAAGAATCGGGCCATACTATCATCCAATGACCAACCTTACTTTATTACTGGCTTCTTCCGGAAAAATCGTAGAAACCTCCTGAGTTCCTTGTCCACTATTGTCATAAGAAATAGTGAGAACAGTTTGGGCGACCTTAGATCCAGGTGGAGTATAAAAAATAGCACTCACTGCATTGTCACCTCCATACCTAGATAAGGAAATGATACCATCTACTGTTCCTTCCATCCCTAAAAACTTACCTCTTTTACTCAGCCTGACCGTCATCATGATCTTTTCTCCTTTTTTGAGGGTACATATTAACGCCTAATCATATAAATTATCTATATTTTTGTCAATATTAAGCCCGAATGACAAGTAATAGCCAATTTGCTATAATGCCTACATGCAACAAATAGCCGACATATTTCAAGATAAAAAACAGGACAAAAAACCAGTTAAGCAAGCGCCTGCTTATCAATGGCAAGATTTTGCTTTAAAAATCATTAAGGACTTAGCTGTGCCTGGTTTTAAAAGGAATTCAGTCTTTAAAATCTGCAAAGATCTAGATAAAAATTTTGTCGAAAAATGCCTAGATGACACCAAAGAGTTGGCCGAGGGCAGAGAACAATGGAAATACTTTTTTAAACTAATAGGACAAAAAAATGATAACAATCCGGAAGTTCAAAAGAGCTGACACTAAAACTGTGGCAGCGCTAGTAGCTAGGACTTATGAACAATTTTGCAGTGATGAAGGCAATCCCAAAGCAGTCGATAGATATATAAATTACTTTAGCGCCAAGACACCTGACCGATTAAAAGAACTAGAGGAAAGATTTGCTAATGCTGAAATTATTTATGTGGCCTTGAATGGTATTAAAATTGTGGGCGTAGTTCGTGGCAGTCGACATCGAGTTAGTAATTTATTTGTAGATGGTTGTTGCCACAGACAAGGCATAGGCAAAAGACTAATGAAAATGTTTGAGGCGAGTGCTAAACAAAAAGGATCCGAATATATAAAAATCAGAGCCTCTATATACGCTGATAAATTTTATAGAAGACTGGGTTATAAAAAAACAACTGGGCAACGAATGTTTCATGGTCTTAAAATACAACCTCTTAAAAAAACATTAATATAAAAAGCCGCTGGTAAAACCAAACGGCTCAATAAAACAGGGGAAGCCCTGTTTTTATTTTTCTTCTACTTCCACAGTAAAACCTTCGTTCTTGAAGCGGGGCTTTATCATGCCATCAGTCACTGTGTCGATGACCTGAATTACCTTTTCAGGGGTATTGGCATTAACCCAGAAAATCGTTTCATCGTCAGTTATATTCATACTAACAGATACAGTTTCATCACCAACCTGATTCCATACCTGCTCAATAAAAAGAGCAATCAAATTATGCTCAGCTGCCTCGGTGATGGTGCAAATAAATTTACCGTAGTGCGGGTGTGGTCCTTCTTTACCACCGGGATCACTGACATTGTGATGCTTAACGATTTTTAACATGACCTTCCCTCCAGTCTTGAGTTATCCGTAACTGACTCATAGATAATATAGCTAAACATCAAAGTCTCCTTTTTAGAGAAAATAGATGATTTTAAGGTGCTAAATAATAGATAAATTTAACCAAAATAACTATTTTTGTCAATATTAGCCAATAAAAAACCGGGAACGCTACGCGCTCCCGGCATACTTACTTTAGGCAGCAGTAGAAACAACATCTACCAAAGCCTGGGCCAAATCACGAGGATTGACCTGAGAAGGAGAAGTCTGTCGAGACTTACGACTACCACGGCAGAACAGGAAACCAGCAGAGTGGGCAAACCACTCATCGAACTCACCAGCAGCCTCAACTACCGCACAAATACGGGGATCATCAGCCCGGAAAGCTTCTTCGCTGCTACGAACAACTCCCAGATTGTAATCATCAATGTAGATGATCGCACGCACACCGCGGTTGAAAAGAATACTGTTGGTGGCATAACGCCGAGAATTGTCGACGATAGCTACCTGACCATCGGCCAAAAGCTCAGCCTGATCGGCCTCTTTCTCAGCTTCCTGCCGAGCCTTACCACAGCCAAACAGGCCATCAAAAATCATCAGCATCTTATAAAGCACGGAGCGATCGTTTCTCTGGTTGGTATTCTGCAAAGCCCGGAGAACCGAGCTAACTGTGACAGTGGAAAGAATATTCAGAGCATCATCATCGATATCGGGCACCATGTGCTTGATAGCAGAACCATAACTGTCCTGCGCATCGATGAAGGTGACCAGGGGATGCAAAGCAGCCTGATCCTCAAGCGGGGCATACTGGGCAATGATGCTAGCGAAAGAGGAGTGCTGCGTGCCATCATCGTCAAGCTTACCCTTGATACCAATTGTCATATCGACAGCGATATCACCCTCATCCATTTCGTGGCCATCATAGTCAGCCGGACGAAAAGCAAAGGTAGCATCCTTGAAACCAGGGATAAAACGTTCTGCTGCCCAAGCACTAGCAACAGCATCGATGTCCAGGTTATCATGCAAAAAAATACGACGCATGTCGTTTCTCCTTTTTTGTGTGAAGGTTCAGTCAATTATCGAACCAAGCACTATACCATAAATATTATAAATTGTCAATAATAAATACGCAAATAACAAAAAAACCACCTAAAAAGGCGGTTTTCATAAATATAATCTATATTAGCCAATCTTAAAATTTTCTACCAAATAACCTATACCAAAAGGGGACTGATAACTAAGTTTTTCTGGTATATAATTGATATTCTTCATAATTCCCAATAATATCAATAGGGAACGATAACCACACTCTCCTGCCTCTTTAACCAATTCCTTATCTAATTTAGCTATCTCTTCTACCTTTCTGTCCCTGAGTAATTCCATCATTCTCTGATCAAATTCCTGCCCTCGAGCAGAGTATCCTGCTGGGGAATCCTGGTGTAGTTTGTGTGACAAATCACCAGAAGCAACCACAGCTACACGTTTTCCAGATAAATTGATTTGTTCCTTTAGAATTTCACCAAACTTAATATGATCTTCATTGCTTAAGTTTGAAAAACCAATATTAATTACCTTGATACCTGGTAAATTTCTAGCCAAAAAATAAAGTGGTACACCACTACCATAATCCAACAATTCATTGGCAGTCAAAATAATCGGAAAGTATTCTTCACAAGATTCCTTAACTTGATAACCAAAACCAATCTCATTATCAAACTCTAAGTTAGTCACTAAGTCACCAAAATCTTTAAAATCCAATTTTAACTTGGGTTGTTGATTGATAGTAAAAGCACCCTCACGTTTTTCTGCATGTGGAGAAATAACTAAAATTATATCTGGTTTAGCTGCATATATTTCATGCTCCAAATATTGATATGATTTTATAGTATCAGACAATTTGTCCAAATTTTTTTGTCCCACCTCCGGAATCAAAACCGGAGCATGGGGTACAAAACAAGCAAAGGATATCATAGTTTAAATTATAAGCTTTCTAATTGTGTGCCCAACTTGTGAAAATTCATAACCTTCTTAGACACTGTAACAACATTTCCCCATTGGTATCCCAAAGTTTCAAAGGTGTTTCCATCTGGTATCAAACGACGTTCACCAGCTGAAACTACATACACATCTTTATCTAAGTCCTTTTTAATCAGAGTACCATCCGTCAACTTTAGAGCTCCCATATATTCAAATTGCTCCAAAGTTTTGGTAGTTACTTCTTTAGGAGCTACGCCAGGATGATTTAATTCCAAAATATCCATATCTATCACACTCCATTTATTACCATCTTTAACGTAATAGATACTACCAATAGTCATGTCTTGCATTATCTCTTGAAGAGGACTGGCGTTACCTTCTTCTAAATCAGCCCCATCATCTAAACTATCTAGTTCATCATCGCTAACTTCAACAATCTCAGCTGGATTAAAGCCCAATTGTCGGAAAGCTTCATCGGAAGTTATTAATCTCTTTTGCAAACCATCAATTAAATATTTATCACCATTCGGTGTCTGCAAAACTGAAAAATTGATATGTTGTATTGGTGCACCATCGTCATACTTTAATAATTCCTCGCTAGCAACCAATAAAACCTTATTGGGATCAAAACGTGATACTAGAGCACCCTCTGATTCAAATAATCTCTTTTTACCATTGACAATCAAATAAACTGATTCCAAATCATCACCGTCTTTGGCTTTAATTAAAGAGCCATGAGGGAATATACCACTCAAAATCTCAGGATCAATAATCACTCCACCAAAACCAAATTCTCCCCATATATTTTTAAACTGCATATTACCAGCGATATGTGGTGTATAACGATACATAGCAGCTGTAATGGCATTTTCTGGAGTTACTATTACGCCCCTTGAAGTACATGGTAAATATGGATTCGGATCTTCTGCACAAGCTTGTTTTCCAGGACGCCAAGATAATTCATTTATATGATCCACATCCCACCTAAATTGCTGAGCAGATGCCCTGACTTGCATCCCAAAACCACTCTTACTCCAATCACAACCACCTCTATCTGGACAAGCATATCCCATGGCATATTTCAAACGATTTGGCTCTGGATCAGTCAATGTAATTAGACTCATTTCTTTTTGCAACATAGTCAATAGAAACTGAGGATTAATCTTTGTTTCTTGAGCTGAATTATAAATAATCTCTGCTGCAGTTCTAGTTTGAGGATATTTTTTATCTGGATTTAAAGCTAATTGAGCAGGGGACGGATTGTTTCCTGATTTACTATAAGTCGCTAAATAACCACCCTGATCTGATAAAAAACTCTGTATTTCTTTTTTGTCCATACTAGTATGGTCATTGAACTCCTGATCAGAAATAACATAATTATAATTTGTTTCAGCAGCTTGACTTAGGCTAGGAAAAATTAAACTAAGCAAACTAATAATAACTGTTGTTTTCTTTAACGACCCGTTCATAATAATTTATTCTTTAATTAATTTTATTGGTCTATATATTATACCAAAAAAACAGGTCTAACGCCACTGGATTTTGTTGAAAAGTATCCCCCTAGAAAATATTGATTTTTCACCCTATTTAAGCTAGAATCAAGGCATGGAAAATATAAGATTGTTTATAAGTGTCTCGCTAGATCCTGGAATAAGCAAGGACATCCAAAAGAAATTTCAAGCATTAAATTTACCCTGGGAAATGCTCAGGCCAGTTAATCCTGAAATATTACATCTGACCCTAAAATTTTTAGGAGATGTTCCCATCGACAAAATCCCTGCATGCATAGAAGCTCTGTCTACCATAGAAAACATTGATCCAATTGAATTACACATCAATAAAACCTCTATTGTAGATCCTAATAAACCACGTATTTTACGATTAGATTTTGTAGATAGCCCAGAATTACAACAATTATACGATGCAATAGAGCAAGCTTTATTTGATGCTGGATTAGCGCATAAAGAAGTACGAAAATTTAATCCACACATTACTTTGGCTAGAATCAAAACAACAGCTCCCATTGAAGAATTTAAAAGTTTTAGTGATTGGAAAATAAAAAAAATATTTACTGTTGTTAATTTTGAATTGCAAGAAAGTGTCCTAAGCAAAAAAGGACCCGAATACACCGTACTGCAGACTTTTGATATTTAGAATTATGAAAACATATAAACTTCTAGGAGTAAAAATCCAAACTGCGCCCGAGCATGTAGTAAAAGATACGCTGCATACTTTTTTAAATTCAGATAACCAACACCAAATCGTTACAGTTAATCCAGAGTTTATAGTCTCTGCCCAAAAAAATAAAAAATTCAAAAACATCATCAATGAAGCTAGCTTATCCACTATCGATGGTTCAGGTATTATCAAACTAATGCAGCTGATAGGTCACGATATATCATTGGAACAAAGGATGACTGGTGTTCAATTGACTGAAATACTTTTAAATCAAGCTATCAACTCCAATCACAAAGTTCTATTTTGCCTATATAGCAAAGGTTTAAGTAAACCAAATGACTTTTTTATATCAATAAAAGAAAAATACCCGGAACTTGATTTTCAGGTAGCCGATGAAAAATCAGCCTTGGAAAAGGCTCGTATATTTGCACCACATATAATTTTAACTGGTTTCGGTGCTCCACAACAGGATATTTGGATTTGGGAAAATATGCATAAAATACCATCTGTCAAAATTGGTGTAGGTGTGGGCGGTACTTTTGATTTCATTTCTGGACGCATTAAAAGAGCACCAAAAGTCATGCGTAGTTTCGGCTTAGAATGGTTGTGGAGATTTTTGAGACAACCCTGGCGTTTAAAAAGAATCCACCGAGCTATATTTATATTTCCTTGGTTAGTAATAAAAGATAGATATCTTTATAAAAAAAGAGTATAATTCAAACATATGAAAAAAATAAGAACTAGATTTGCTCCCAGTCCCACTGGCTACCTACATATCGGCAGCCTACGCACAGCTTTATTTAATTATTTGTTTGCCAAACAAAATAATGGCGAGTTTATTTTGCGTATTGAGGATACCGACCAACAAAGACTAGTCGAAGGTGCAGCTGATGCTTTATTAGAAACCCTAGAAAGCCTCGGTCTTAGACCTGACGGAAAAATCGAGCACCAATCAAACAGACTGGCTCTTTATGAAAAAGCAGCCAACAAACTAATCAGTAAAGGCTTAGCTTATCCTTGTTTTTGTAGCAGTGAGCGACTAGACAGATTACGCCAAGAGCAACAAGCTAACAAGCAAGTGCCAAAATATGATGGCCATTGCCGACATTTAAGTAAAGACGAGGTAGCACAAAGATTAAAATCTGTTGGTGATAAACACGTTGTTCGTTTCAAAATACCTAAAGATCAAATAGTTCAAGCCAAAGATATTGTTTATGGAAAAATATCCGTAAAAACAGAGGATTTAGATGATTTTGTATTGATAAAAACAGACAACTATCCCACTTATCATCTAGCCAATATTGTTGATGACTACACCATGGGCATCTCCCATGTGATTAGGGGTGAGGAGTGGTTACCATCATTACCTAAACACATTTTACTATACCAAGCTCTTGGTTATCCATTGCCAGAATTTGTACATCTACCCCTACTACTCAATCCTGATAAAAGTAAATTATCAAAACGTCAGGGTGATGTAGCTGTAGAAGATTTTATAAAAAAAGGATATTTACCTGAAGCATTATTAAACTATGTAGCACTGCTAGGCTGGAATCCGGGCACTGATCAAGAACTATTTTTGATCAACCAACTGATTGAACAATTTTCTCTAGAAAAAATAAACAAAGCAGGCGCTGTTTTTGATGTTAACAAATTAAACTGGTTTAATGCTGAATATATCCGTCGAATAATTTCTGAAGCTGGGGAACGTTATCAACAATTAATCAAACAAAGCCAGGGCTATCTACAGGGTCACGAAGATGGAGCTGAAGATGCTTTAAAATTATTTGGTAGTCGAATCAATCATTTATCAGAGATATCTGAGCTTAGCGCTTTTCTATTTAAATTACCCGCATACACAGCCGATATGTTAGTCTTTAAAAAAAGTGACAGTGAAAAAACTGACCAAGGCTTAAACCTATCCTTGGGCAGTTTAGCTAAGTTAAATGACAAAGATTGGACTTTAGAAAACCTCAATCAAACCTTGGAAGATATTGCTGGCAAACATGGTCTTACACCTGGCGATATATTTTGGCCAGTCCGAGTAGCTTTATCTGGACAAGAAAAAAGTCCATCTCCTTCTGAAATTTTAGAAGTATTAGGTAAAGAAGAAAGCTTAAATAGAATTAAGCTGGCTTTAAACAAATTAAAATAAAAATATTTTGCCACATTATACATTTTATGGTATAATAACATATACTTATTATGCTCAATTCCATGCTTAAATTTTCAAAAATAAAATCTCCTAAACTAATATTTGTAGCCATAAGCCTCACTTTTTTAAGTGTGTTTTTTTACGCTGGAAATATTTTGGCAGTTGAGTTTACCATGGATAATATAGACGATGTCGAAAGATGGCAAATCAATCAAGATATCAACGAAAAAAGATCAGAAATTCAAGATCTCAAACGTCAAATAGATGTTTACAAAAAAAATATATCAGCCAAACAAAGAGAGTTAAATAGTCTTTCCAATCAAGTTAGCACTCTCAATGAAAGTATGGCTAAAATTAATCTAGAAATTGAAAAGATAAACCTGGAAGTTGAAACACTTAATCTAAAAATGGAAAATACTGAATTAAAAATTCAGGCTAAGGAAAAAGAAATAGACGAGGAAAAAGAAATTATTGCTGAAATAATTAGAACCCTACATCGTGAACAACAAAAAAGTAGCTTGTTAGAAGTATTAATTCTCAATGATAGTTTCAGTGACTTTATGGCAGAACTAGAAAGACTAGAAGACATGCAAGACACACTAGTTGATGGAGTAGAGGAGCTTAATACAGTTAAAATGGCCCTACATTCCGACAAAAACTCACTAGAAGATGAAAAAATTGAGTTAGATACCCTCAAGGGTGTTTTAGATAATAAAGTAGGCTCTTTAGAGGGTCAAAAAACAAGCAAATACAATCTTTTATCAATTACTGCTGGTCAAGAATCAAAATTTCAAGAACTATTACAACAGGTCAGGGAAGAGCAAGAACAAATCAATAATGATATTGTCTACTTAGAAAAAGTTGCTCGAGAAAAACTCAATCGTCAATTAGAGTTAGAGGCCATAGAAAGTGATGGTATAATGTGGCCAATTTCTTCTCGTATAGTAACTGCATATTTCCATGACCCTGATTATCCTTACCGTTATATTTTTGAACATACAGCCATTGACATAGCTTCCCCGCAAGGTAGCCCAATTAGAGCTGCTGAATCTGGTTACGTAGCTCGAGCTAAAGATGGTGGACAATATGGCTATAGCTATCTTATGGTAGTGCATGCTAATAAAATGTCTACTGTTTATGGTCATGTTAATAGAATCAGCATATCTGAAGATCAGTTTGTCAGTAAAGGACAAATTATTGGTTACAGTGGTGGTATGCCAGGTACTCGAGGAGCTGGTCCATTTTCTACTGGCCCACATCTTCATTTCGAGTTACGCGTAAATGGTATACCAGTTAATGCTTTAAATTATTTACCTTAATATAAAATAATAACGGATGGTAAATCCGTTTTTTAACTTTTAAAATTCTTACCATGGGAATACATTACGCCAATCAACAAGAGACAACAACAGAAAATCCAACACCACCTCAACCAAAATCAGGTGGCTTAAAAATTGTCCTCAGTATACTAGTTGTAGTACTAGTTGTTGGTAATGCACTAACCCTATACCTTTTGTTTAATAAAAAAGAAGACTCAAAACCCGCACCATTCACACCACCAGTAGTTAATATTACTAATACTGATGATGATATTCTAGATAATAATACAACAGTAGATGGTGAGATAATAGATAACAATCAAGATGACGATGTTAATATAGACTTAACTGAAGGCGAAATATTTATGAGTTGGAACGAATGGCCTACCATTGTAAATCATTATGATGTATTTAACGGCCTTGAACTTAAACCTATTTTGGAGGCTGAAGAAGATTTTTCTGGCACCTATGAATCTCTCATGGATAGAGTAAAAGTCTATAAAATTGGTACTGTAGAGCAAGGACCCTACCAAGATAATACTCTATACATGGTATCGGTCAGACCTGATGGCATAGCTTTTCGCGACAACCTATATAGAGTAATTAAAGATGCTGATCGCAACACCATACTACTGACAAAACATTCAGATGATGCCAGTCCACATAGCGCACATGAAAAATTATTTACTAGTATCAATAATGAAATAACAATTACTAATGTAGAGACACCAGTAAACATTAATGTACCAAACTCTGATTTACAATTGAAAAAAATTGGCGAGGAAGGCTTTAGAATGGCTAATACCTATAATAACCCTGAAAAACTTTTTACCTATGATGGTGGTGATATTTATAAATATAACAACTGCTTTTTCAGCACAGCTGATGATGGCAGTGTAACTAACTATTATTTAGATCTAGACTTTAAAGGTGAGTCTGTAGAAAACACTAGAATACACGTTAATCCAGAAATACTTAATTTTACTTGGACTGACGGTAGTCAAAACACAAATGAGTATTCTTATAAAAGATTATACAATATGGGCTGGGGAGAGGGTTGTTATGACTATGCTTATTATATAGACGACATGTCGCAATTAAAACAAGTTGGTCAAACTCCTAGTGGAGACGCTATCTATGAACTAGCCGACCAATCTATTAAGGAAACTCCTGGGAGTGAAAAAAGCATGCTAGAGATGATGCATGCAAGACAATACGTGCCAGAGGGCCAAGAAGAGTTATCCTTTGAAGACTTTTTGGATGCCAAACCATTATTATTTTGGCAAGACCCTTTTGGTGATTTATTGGTAATGAAAAATGCAGACTTTATGCAAGCCGTAGAAATGGCTAAACCAGTTATATATCTTTATCCAGAAACAGATACCGATGTTAGTGTAAAAGTACATCCTAACAAAGGTTTAACAATTACCGAGCCCGACTATAAAAATGGCTGGTTCGTTAAAGCAACACCAAGTGGAATTCTTTATAATTACGATGACAAAACTGCCTATCCATATTTATTTTGGGAAGGACATGGTTTAGACTACGATCGCCCACAAGAAGGTTTTGTTGTAGCCCAAAACGAAATAAAAAGTTTTCTAATTAGTAAATTAGAACAGCAGGGTTTAATAGCCAAGGAGTATAATGAATTCATTGAATACTGGGAACCATTAATGAAAGAAAAGCCATACTACTTCATCACTTTTGTACCTCAAGCTAAATTTGATAGACTGGCCCCCTTAGAAATTAACCCACAACCTGATACCATCATACGTGTATTTATGGATTATCAGGGTTTAGATACACTTGTCAAAGTCAAACCACAAACACTAACTACACCTGAAAGAAATGGTTTTACTGTAGTAGAGTGGGGTGGAGCCCGCCGTTAAAAAAATAATGTCCGACAAAAGCAAAAAAACAATATTTATTATTCTATTAGTCCTACTCATTTCACAAGTAGGACTAATTTATATATATCTAAAAAAGGAAAATACCAACTTACTAAGCTCTATACAAGAAATAAGCATCTTAAAACAATCAAGTAGCGCGACTACCTTAGATACACACCGATCTTATCACATTAAACTCGATGTCTATCAAGGAGCCTACCAAGCTGCGCAAGGGCAAATCCCAACTCCAGCTAATAAGATTTATGGTGGTATTATTCCACACCACTTAATGGTGAAAGAAAAAATAGCTGCTTATTTCAGCGGTCTAGAAGATGTCTATGATACAGTCATCCTAATTGGACCAAATCATTACCAGGCTGGCAATAAAGATATACTTTTATCCCGAGCAAAATGGAATACGCCATACGGTGAACTTTTACCAGACACTAATACTATTGACCAGTTTAATAATTATTTTAATATTGATGAGAATCCCTTTGCCAGAGAACACTCTATATCTGGTTTAGTGCCTTTTATTAAAAAAAGTCTCCCACAAGCCAAAATAGTACCTATAATAATAAAATATCAAACACCCCTGGAAGAATTGAATCAATTGGCTGGTCTACTAAGCACTATGGATAAAGAAAAAACTCTAGTACTGGCTAGTGTAGATTTTTCACATTTTCAAACTAGTTTAGTATCTGATTTTCATGATCAGCAAAGCAGAGGAGTGATAGAGAGTTTTGATTTTGACCGTATACATGATTTAGAAATTGACTCGCCAGCCTCTATTTATACCTTATTAAAATATCTAGAAACTATAAACTCTCAACAGAGTCAACTCGTTTTTCATACCAATTCTGGAGACCTAATAGGCATGCCAGATGAACCAACCACTAGTCATCAGCTGTATTATTTTTCAAAAGGTAAGCCTAGCCAAGAAAATATTATAAACTTTTTATTCTTCGGTGATTTGATGTTGGACAGAAACGTGGGCACCAAGATAAAGGAGTATGGGCTAGCTCATTTATTTGCTAATTTAGCCACTGAAGAAAAAAGATTTTTCATGGGTTCAGATATAGTAGCAGCTAATTTAGAAGGCGCCGTCACTAAAGATGGTCAACACTATCTACCAATAGTGCCTTATGATTTTTCATTTAACCCAAAATTAATCAAAACACTAAACAAAGATTATTACTTTAATTTTTTTACAACTGCTAATAATCATGTTACCGATCAAGGACACGCTGGTTTAGCTGAAACATATAAAAACCTAGCTGATTTAGATATAGCTTTTGCTGGTTGTCCAGACTCTGAAATTGCCGAATGTAGTCAGAGAGATATTCAAGTGGCTGATCAGAAAGTAGCTATGATTGGATTGAGTATGGTTTATAATATGTTTGATGTAGATGAAGCTTTAAGTATAATTAAAAATGCAGACACTAAAAATGATTTAGTGATAGTCAACGTACACTGGGGCGTTGAATATGAGCACAATTTTAATTCTATACAACAAAATCTTGCTCACCAATTTATTGATGCTGGAGCTGATATGATTATTGGTCATCATCCACATGTAGTTCAAGGAATGGAAATATATAAAGATAAACCAATATTTTATTCACTGGGCAACTTTATCTTTGATCAGTATTTCTCTCCAGATACCCAAGAAGAAATGGGTGTCGGCGTATCTTATAATACCTCAGATAAAACTTATACTCTTTATCTTTTACCAATGACTTCCATTGCTAGCCAGCCACAGTTAATGACCGACGAAATCAAACAAAATTTTCTACAAAAATACCTTGATTGGTCTGAAGTAGAGGAGGCGTATCAAAATCAAATATTAAACGCTAAAATAAGCTTATAAATCCAAATATCAACTAGGTCTTGACAATATATCCTATTCTTGATAGGATATTTTTTGTATCCGTAGAACCTTAATTATTTCTGAGACATACGTCATTTCTCCCTGGTGCCCATATATAAAAAGAGGCAACATAGTAGACGATGTCACCGGAGCCTGCCCCTAAGGCAAAATAGGGCGCTTACATCTTGACTACAACACCAGTCACACGGATGTGCGGGAGAGTGCGATAACTCTCCTTTTTTATTTATAAAAAAACGAGCCACCTAGGAAATAAAAATCTATAGATGGCTCAGTTGCTAAAAGGGGACATAGCAGTCTTCCTCCTTCAAGTTAATGTTTAGAGCCATTGCGTATATTTAGAAATAAACGCTTTTCAATCCTAGATGCCACGTAAACAATGGAGACAAACAACAAGTTGTCAAACGTGACTCTGGGAATTTCGAAGCGCCCGTTACCAAACGCAGCAATGATGTGAATCAGTAGTGCAAAAATGCCCCACAGATACACAAAGGTTCCACCCTTCTTTCGCGGTAATACCTTGTGCGCCCAACGAGCGCTCGCCCTGACGACCGAATAGACGACTAGGACTACAAAATAATACACCGGGAAACTCGGCGGAATGATGATAGGGGGCGGAAATCCAAAGAATTTCCAGAGGATGAGCGCCATTTGAGCGACCATCCAAGCGAAACACAGCCAATACAAGTAATACCTCACACGTCTGTGTGTCTTATGGTTATTCCTCCCGTTCTTCATGATGAACCACCTTTCTGGTTGTATTCCGACACCATGTCGGAAATTTGGGTGTGGTGGGGTGACAGGAAACAAAAAATCAATACAGGCTAAAACGCTATCTATCATCAATCTGGATTGTCAAAGTACCAGATATTTTTGTTTTTGGCGATTTGTAATTTGTATTGATTTACAACTTTTATTCAGTTTTCTATATACCTTCTACTTTCAACTTAATATATAAACAAAATCTTGTCAAATGTTAATAAAAAAAGCCCCCTACCGAGATTGAGGCTTTTTAGCGTTATGCGGAAAAATCTCAATGGTTCGGTAGGGGGTAATAGGTGGCTGTATCAGGGGGTATCTAGGACATAGTTGGTAGGCACATTTGCCTAAAACAGCTCGGAATCCCTTAGGGTTAATTGGGCCACGTAGGCCTTCCTTTTGGGTACCCATTCCGAGCGTCTCCAAGATACTGGCCTTCCCTTCTACAGCCATCATGTTGTTGTATAATTAAGGTTCTAAAAAAGCTAAATGTATCTTAACATATACCAACAAAACATGTCAATTATTGACAAAAAATGATATTCATAGTAAAAATAACTGTCATTCGAGCTATATATTTGGCTTCAACTATGTACTTTAACTGGAGGTAATACCTTGCAAAAAAACGAACTCACTCGAGCCCTATCAGGCTATCTGCATGCTGGAGATTTCCAGACCCGCGGTGAAAAACATCTTGTGTTTTTCCTACGCTGGTATCTCGACGAAAGAGTAGCCGACGAAACCACTTTTAAACACTGTGGCATCTCTCACTATCTACCTCGCATCCTAGCTGATGCCTGGGAACTCTTCCGACACGATGACCACTCAGTAGTGGCCAAGTGCCGCCAAGACTACCTGGAAGCAATCGAACGCGGTAACGATGAAGTCGTCGATCTGCTGGATGTCCAATTTCAGGCTGTCGAAAAAGCCCTAACTATCAGCACCTTGGCACGCCTAATAGAGAGTGCCATTGAGCGTGATATGGAATATCGAAGCATGGGCGCCAATGTCCGCCACAATATTGAATCATATTTCTTCGCCGAGACGACTGTCCTGAGTAAGGCCTGGGATTGTTTCCTACGCCAGGTCTATGAAAACGGACTACTGAAAGTCATCGATGCTTCGGACAAGTGTGGTATGAGTGGCCAATTCGGCAATGTCGCAATGCGTAGCCTGGTCTCCGCCGGCAGAATCGTGTTTACTTTGGTCAAAGTCGAAGGTGCACGTGAGGGACTAGAAGAGTCTATCACTTTCATTGGTGAAGACGGTGACAAGAAAGGCTACCGCTTCGGTATCCAATCTGTCCACTGTGACTTCCTGACTGCCATGAGCCTGATCGACGAAGTTATTCGAAACTGGCCTAGTAGCCCCGAAGCCCAAAGTAAGATTTTTACCGACAATGCCAATGTCAGTATTGCCTAAATAAATATCAACCCTGTACCAGCTGGTACAGGGTTTTTCTTTTTTTATATTATTTTTTAAGAGGATGAAACTTAGTGTGCATCCTTTCAGCATAACGGTCTGAAGCGTGCACATAACGCGTCGTAGTATCCAGCGACTCATGTCCTAGTAATATTTGAATAGCAGCCGGGTTAGCACCATTTTCTGCTAAATAAGTAGCAAAGCTATGCCGAATAGAATGGGCTGATATCGGTATATTAATAGATAAAAGCTCCCGATAGCGCTTTATCTTATATTGTAAATAATTGGTCGATATTTTCTTATTTTTTTGCTGATTATTGCGACCACGATAAGGGATAAATAAGTAGGGAGTATCATCATGACGAGCTGATAAATAATCCTTAAGATGTTTAATAGCCCGAGGTGTTAGATAGACAAAACGTTGTTTTTTGCCCTTACCCATAACATAGATACGACCAGTTTTATCTAGTTGCTCACGTTTCAGTGATAATAATTCAGAAATACGCATACCAGTAGCGAACAAAGTCTCCAGCATAGCTCGATTACGCAACTTGATAGTCGGATCATTCTCAAACTGGGTTGGCGCCTCAATCAATTTTATTAATTCAGACATCTCTGGTACCTGTCCATACTTTTTCTCTGTTTTAAGAAGTTTAACAGCATCAGCAGGCACAGGTACTTTTTGATCAATCTCTACTAAAAACCTTAAATAAGAACGCAGAGCTGATAGGATGCGGTTGATACTATAACTTGATAGTTGACTCTGACCAGACTCATTGGAGGCTGTCTGCCTGGAAGTAGAGGAGAGGTAGGCCTTAAACTTGATGATTGATCTCTTAGTGATTTTGCTAAACGGTGTTTTAATATCGTCTGTCAAAAAATTTTCAAAAGTATTTAGATCTCTTTCGTAGTTATAGACCGTCTCAGCAGAGTAGTTATTAGATTGGATGTTTTCCAAAAACTCATCAAGAAGGGGGAGGGTCTGTCTTTTTTTAGTATTTACCATGTTTATATTATAAAACCTAGTTTATATATTGTCAAATTGAGTGTAAGAGTTATTATACTCAATTAGTATTATAAATATAAATAAGGCCACTTTAACCCTATTTAGTATTTTTACTTAAAATACACCTTATCCCCAAAACGTATATCTATATAATCTACATCTACTCCTGTAATATTTCCAGCTGTTAATACTTGGTTCAAATTGTTTACTTGTTCCTTTAAGTCTTCGTTGGCATCCACCTTTACATAAAAACCTATATCAGTGTGCAGTTCTAATAAACCCCAGTTGTCATCTAGCCTAATTTTAACTAGTTTAGCTTTATCGGCTATCATATCCTGCCAGGCTAAATATAGTTTATTGATAATATTCATCTCCTCAGAGTTAAAAACTATCTCGCCCTCAGGACGACGTGCACGAAAGTCCTGTATTATAAGGTATTTATCATCTAAAGCTCGTATTTGACGATTTAAGGACCCCTTAGCATCTAACAGGTATAAAGCATCATCTTTCTGCCAAATAAAATGAGAAATCTTTTCTTTTACACTCACATCTAAGGTATCTGGAAATTTTTTGGTGACTCTTACCTCATCTAAGTTATAATTGGCCAACAAAATCTCTTCCATAGGCTCAGTTTTAAGCAACCAGTAATTATCATTTTTAAACAATAAAAACCTAGTGACTGTAAGCTCGTCTTGCAAGCTAGTTTGAATATCTTCCAGGACAATATCTTTATTGCCTGTTAAATTAATATTATCAACTTTAAAATATTTTATATGAAAAATACTTTGTAAAGATAAAATTATAAAAATAACCCAAATAATCCTGACAACTGTTTTACTTTGCTTGTTCTTTTTGTCAGTATAGTACCCCCGCTGTACCCGGCGTGGCTTTTGCGGCAGGTGTTTTTTCCAAACTTGATTTGATCTTATTCTAGACATCATACACTCTACCCTACTTTGCTTTATTATCTATGTGTCGTTTAATATTAATTATCAAACGATTACTCTAGGTAAATCTTTTTTTATTTTAGTAACAACTTCGTAATTAATAGTTTGTGATAACTCCGCTAACTCTTCAGCACTAATATCATCACGTCCGTCATGACCTAGCAATGTTACCTGCTCCCCTACTTTGATGTTTGTATTAGCTGGTAATTCTACCATGGTCAGATTCATACAAATATTTCCACGAACTAAATATCTCTTACCCTTGATGAGTACTTTAGCTTTATTAGAAAACAAACGACTATAACCCTCATTGTAGCCAATAGGCAAAACTGCTAGCTTGCAAGCCTTGGTGCAGCTATAAGTCCTATTATAACCAAC
This sequence comes from Candidatus Parcubacteria bacterium, assembly GCA_018669975.1. GTDB lineage: Bacteria > Patescibacteriota > Patescibacteriia > UBA1558 > GWA2-36-10 > JABHSK01. The sequence goes on along the minus strand of JABHSK010000007.1, from coordinate 150,338 downwards.
GCTCTCTCCTTTTTTCAAATCTTTAATCTGCACAATCTTGGTTTTTAAAGACATGACCGGATGCAACTTAATACCTACTTTTTCTCCACGTTGACGTGTTGCCTGGCTAGGCCACAAACCATAGAGAGAAATCCCAACTCGCACAAGATCTTGTTGAGTTTCCGGCATACTAATAGCTGAGGCTGAACAAGCGGAATGCATTTTGATATCAAAATACTTGCCGGCTATTTCATTAAAAGCACTAAACTGCTGCAAAGTAAAACTCTTATCTTCTGCCTCTGATTCAGCATAATGAGTAAAAATACTATGCAAACGTAAATTCTTTTTCTTGGTTATGTATTCTATGGCGTCCTCTGCCTCTTCTGCTTTAAAGCCTAATCTTGAAGTACCACAATCTATTTTTATATTGATAGAAAATTTAGCCTTTAGCTTCTTACCTAGATGTTCTAGATAGTCAACCATATCTAAATCATAAACTGGCAAAGATATTTTTTTGTGGATTACTTTTTTGAGTAAATCCTCATCCATAGAAAAATAACTCAAAATCATAATTGGCTTTTTAGTTAATTTAGCTGCCTGTAAAGCTTCTCCTAAATTAACAACCATAAAACCGTTAGCATTCTTGTCTTTATCTAAAATTTTAATAACCTCTACCAATCCGTGACCATAAGCATTGCTTTTGACCACTGGCCAAAGCTCTGAATGATTAGCAACTTTATTGAATTGCTTCAAATTATGTTCAAGATTCTTTTTATTTATTTCTATCCAGGTCAACGGCATTTATTTCTTTAATACTTTTTTACCCATATACTTCTGCAAAACTTTTGGTATCAACACTGAACCATCCGCTTGCTGATTCTGTTCTAAAATAGCTGGAAATACTCTACTAGTAGCTAAGCCTGATGCATTCAGAGTATGTAAAAACTTATTCTTATTATCCACATCTTTAAAACGGATATTACCACGCCTAGCTTGATAGTCTAAGGCATTGGATACACTAGACACCTCCTTATACCCTTTCATGCTTGGTATCCAAACCTCCAAATCAATTGTCTTGGCCATAGCAGCACTACAATCACCAGCTGCTAGCTGAACTGTATTATAATGAAGGCCTAGTCCTTCTACCAACTTCTCACCATAGTCTAGTAACTCATCAAAAGCTGCCCAAGATTCTTCTGGCAAAGTAAATTGAAACATCTCAATCTTATTAAACTGATGTCCGCGAATCATTCCCCTCTCCTCTGTTCGATAGGCTCCAGCTTCACGACGGAAGCAAGTTGAAAAAGCATAATACTTCAATGGTAAATCTTTCCGGTTAATCATTTCACCAGCATGATAATTGCCTAACATCATCTCAGAAGTAGCATTAAAGCATAATTTATCTTTTTCTGCCCAAAATAAATCATCTTTAAATTTTGGCAAATGACCAGAAATATAAGCAGAATTTTCATTCAACATATAAGGCGGAATCATGAATCTATACTCTGGATGACTACGATGAAAATCAATAAAATAATTGAGCAATGCCCACTCTAATAATGCACCATCACCAACATAAGTCCAAAAACCAGCACCAGACATCTTAGCTGCTCGCTCATAATCAATTAACCCTAAATCAGTAGCTAAATCAACATGATTTTTTGGCTCAAAATCAAACTTTGTTTGCTCACCAAAAGTCTTGATAATTTTATTATTTTCTTTGCCACCAGCTACTACATCATCAGCTGGGATATTTGGTAACGCTGCCAAAACTTCATTTAAAGTAGCCTCCGCAGAATTCAGATCTCTATCTAAAACTTTAATATCTTCACCAAGCTTTTTCATAGCCTTGATGGTTTTTGCATCAGGTTTAGTTTTAGAAAATTTATTACGTTCAGCTTTTAACTCATCTACTTTAACTATAATTTCTCGACGCTGATCGTCTAATTTTAAAATTTTATTCAGGTCCAAATTCTTCTTGTCTATACGTTTGAGTAGAGCTTGCTCTACCTCATTTTGATTGTCCCTGATATATTTTATGTCCAACATAATTATTCATTAATGATAATACCTTCTATTTTATCACCTTGAACAATACTATCTACTATATCCTGTCCTTCTAGCACTCTACCGAAGACAGTGTGCATATTGTCTAACCAAGGTGTAGCCACGTGAGTAATGAAAAATTGCGAACCATTGGTACCTGGACCTGAGTTAGCCATTGAAACTATACCCGGAACATCGTGTTTAAGATCAGGCTGAAATTCATCAGCAAATTTATAACCAGGTCCACCGGTGCCAGCTATAGGTAAACCACTACCATCCCGTTCAAATGAAAAATCTACTCCTGGGGTACCTTTAGCTTGAGGGTCTCCAGTTTGAATCATAAAATCAGGAATTACTCGATGAAAATAAATACCATCGTAAAATCCTTCCTTTGACAATTTAACAAAATTGTCTACTGTCTTTGGGGTTTTACCAGCATGAAGCTCAATCTTAATATCCCCTTTATTGGTTTTAATTATTGCATCCATTGTTTTATTTGTATCAATTATATTTTGTTGAATATTTTTATACCATTCATTATCGAAACCTGGACCTAAATCCGCACAAAACTCCTCTGTTTGACAACTAAGCGAACTACAAGCCGCGCATGGTGGACAAACCACACAATCCGACTCTACACATTGATCTAAGTTGGTAATTGATCGACAATCCTCTGTCACCTTTGTTTGTTGAGTTGCACTACAACCGCTAAAAATGAATACTAGAGCGGTCAATAAAAATAGTTTTTTAATCATTTTCTTTTAATTCTTTAATTACTTTATTTAATGCTTTGCCGCGATGGCTAATTTTATTTTTATCATCAATACTTAATTGAGAGAAAACCTTATCGTGCCCCTCTGGATAAAATATTGAAGCCCACGGTATCCCTGGTTTTATTGGACAAGCTAACTTTAAGCCAATTTTACCCCTGTTCTCCCCTCTAGTTACTATTTCTTTATCACCATCAATAATCACTGCAGTAGCTATAAAGGTAGCCGTTCTCTTTTCCCAAGGCACACCTTTTAATTTATTAACTAACAGATCTAACAACTCTTGATCTCCAGCTTCATAACCAGGCCAACGGCGTGATTTCACTCCGGGTTCTCCACCCAAAGCATCCACCTCTAATCCAGAATCATCCGCTATGGTTGGTATGCCTGCCAATTTATAATAAAATCTAGCCTTACCACGTGCATTGTCTTCAAAAGTATTACCGGTCTCTTCAAAGTCCTGATCGATCCCGACATCCTTAAGTGAAACAACCTCTATGCCCAAATCAGTTAGTTGTCGTTTTATTTCGACAAACTTTCCAGGATTATGAGTAGCTACTAAAAGTTTATTTATCTTCATTCTTTGGTCTCATAGTTGGGAATAAAATAACTTCCTTGATGTTTTCTATGTCACCCAACATCATTACCAGCCTGTCTATACCAATACCAATTCCAGCTGTTGGTGGCATGCCATGTTTGAGTGCTTCAACAAATTCAGCGTCAGCACCCTGAGCTTCCTCATCACCAGCTTCACGTAGTTTTTTTTGCTCTACAAAACGCTCTTCTTGATCTAGTGCATCATTAAGCTCAGAAAAAGCATTACACATTTCAGCTGTTTTCACTACCAATTGAAACCTTTCTACATAATTCTCTCTATCTGGAATCTTTTTAGATAGTGGCGAAAGCTCTAAAGGATGATTGATAATAAAAGCTGGCTGAGTAATTTTTAAGCGTACAAATTTTTTATACAACTCATCCAAAAGCTTACCCCGACCCCAAGTCGAGTCTACTGGTAATTTAGCTTTCTTGGCTATAGCTATCAAATCCTTGTCATTAGTCTTATCTAGATCAATCTTCAGTGCTTTATCTAGCTCTTCTTTGAAATCTAAACGTGGATAAGGAGTCTTAAAGTCTATAGTATCTTTACCATTCTTAATTTTAGTATCCCCGTTGTTAATTTCTTTAACTAAAAATTCAAAAAAGTTTTCCGTAAACTTCATCAAGAAATCATAATCCTGATATGCCCAATAAGCTTCAATTTGAGTAAACTCTGGATTATGTTGATGATCGATACCTTCATTACGGAAACACCTGGCAATCTCATAAACTTTATCATAACCACCAATAATCAAACGTTTCAAATAAAGCTCAGGAGCCACTCGCAAATACAAATCCATATCCAAAGCATTGTGATGAGTAACAAATGGTTGGGCAGTGGCCCCCCCAGCTACACTCTGCAAAACCGGAGTATCAACCTCCATGAAATCGTGTTTGTCAAAATACTGTCTAGTTAATTTTATAATTTGACTACGCAAAGCAAAAGTCTGCTTGACCTCTGGATTAATCAGTAAATCTAAATATCTTTTTCTATATCTTAGATCTGGGTCCTTAAGGCCATAGTATTGATCTGGCAGCGGCAATAAAGTTTTACTTAAAATAATAAACTTGTCTGCCAATAAAGTTGGCTCTTTAGTCCTGGTCTCAAAAGCTTTGCCAGAAAATTCTACAAAATCTCCTAAATCGTAATTTTCTTTGAAAATTTTATACTCCTCTGCGCCAACCTGATCTTTTCGTAAAAAAATCTGCACTTTACCAGAATAATCTTCAATATTCAAAAAACAAGAACCACCCTGCATCCTTAAACTAGTAATGCGCCCAGCTACAATTATTACTTTTTGACTTTTGAATAACTTATCAAAATCATTCAAAAAATCAGCTACTGTTGTATTTTTATTTGTCCTAGCTGGATATGGGTCTATGCCCTGTTTTTTTAGACTTGCTAACTTAGCTAAACGTTGTTGATATTCATCATTGATATCAATCTCTGATTTTTGATTTTTCTCCATATTATTTTTATAAATTTATAGACTAATAATACCCAATTTTGAACTAAAAATCAATGTTGATATCAGCCTGATAATTGACAAAATCAACAAAACATGTTAAAAACTACTGTTCACTTGTTTTTTCTATTTTCTTCAGCGAAAGGTCTGGTTATGATTTATATAAAAATCAAACCAAAAGACATACCTTGGGTCATCATTAGTTGGGTAATCCTCTGCATAGTTCTTGGCTATTTCACTGGCCGCCTAAACGTTATTTTGCCTGGCATGGGCTTTATCCTAGCTGGCCTGGGAACCTTTTACCTGATCTTCAGGAAAAGGCCTAAACAGACAAAATAAGCCCGTTTAATGGCTATTACTCCTTGTTATGCTAACGAGGAGTTTTTTTATCTTAAAACCTAAGAATATTGACAAAATGCATAAAATATGCTATAATTATATATTGACTTCCAAATAGTCAATTAGCACTACAACAGTGCAATGAACATTAACAAAGGAGTACTCATGGAACTCACACTGAAAATCGCACTCCCCTTACTGCTGCTTGTACTGACCCTCAGCACTATATACCTCTATCAATTCAAGCGTGTTATTGGCGCTTGCGTCAATTGCGTGAGTAACGAGCTGTTTGGTCCTTTTGTCAGCATGACGCTGACCGGAAAGGTAACTATCCAACACCCAAAAGGAGACTGAATATGAAAAAGCTGGCCCTGATACTGGTCGCAGTCCTAACGCTGCTGGCCATCAGCTCCAGCTGTATGGCCAAGATCATTACTTATCGTGAAGTCCCCTGCATCGAACGAACTAACGCTCAAGGATCCAAATACTGGAAAGTGCTGCGTTGGACGCAGAGCGACAACGGACAATTCCGCTACTTCGAAGATACGCGCGAAGTGCCCGTTGACTCACTAACCTTTATGACTCCAGATGAAGTCTACCAGAAGAACCATGGCTTTGTGGATCCTATCCCCAAAATCAAATCATTCTTCGGCTATCTCTTTAGCATGCGATTCATCTGGGATCTCTGGGCACTAGCCAAATTCGTCTTGGTACTGATCGTGGTCATTTGGCTGCTCCGCAAGCTCTTTGCTAGACGCAAACAACGGACAACAAGTTCCACCTCCTAGCCCATCAAGGGCGACCCCCTCACAAAGTGAGGGGGTTTTTCTTTTTTAAACTAATAGTAATTATTATTTGGCAGAAATTAAAACAGCCCCGCACTTAGTGCGGGGCCTTTTATTTTGCTTCTGGCAAATCCTTACCTTTAAATTTTAATAAATATTTAATAAAACTAATTACGTGATGCCGAGCAGATTTAGCTAACAGCGTTCTAGGTAAACTCTCAGCTGCTGACTGACGACGGTGCAAGTGAATGATTTCTGCCTGACCTACATAGGCCACTTTATAACCAGCCTGCCAAAAACGCCGTGACCAATCTAAATCCTCCATGTACATAAAGTATCTTTCGTCTAATAATCCTACCTTGGCTAAAGTAGATTTTCTAAATATTAAACAGGCCCCAAATAAAGCTGGCACATAATCATTCTTATAATGATCAAAATCTTTCATTAGGTATTTATATAACCATTTTTTTCCAGTCTTAGTATTAGCCAAAGAAGTACGACGATACATTGGTAAGCGCCAATCGGGGAAAGATGTGCAAGAATATTGCACACTTTTATCAGCATTTATCAAACGTGGTCCTGCTAGACCAACCTCTGGATGCTCCTCCATATAATTATATAATTGATCAATAGCATCTGACAAAATAGCCAAGTCTGGATTCATTATCATGATATATTTACCCTGAGCTTGTTTGATGCCTAAATTATTCCCATGGGCAAAGCCACCGTTTTTTTTACTTTGAATAAATATAACCCCATCAAACCGCTTAACTACTTCCTCTATTCCATCATGAGAATTATTGTCTACCACAATAGTTTCATAATTATAGGGCAAATTTAACTCTACTAAATTCTTAAGCAGTTCTTTAGTTAAGTTCTTATTATGATAATTTAATATAATTATTGATAAATCCATACTATTTAAACCATTTGTAAACATCACTGGCCTCCACTTTACGATGCTTCATTATAAATTTTCTTTTCTTTTTTAATTTTGGATAGGCTTTAAAATATTCACCAATACCCGCTAAAGTACCTCTTTCAAATATTAATAAATAAATAAATTTTTTAAACTCATACCATTTAATCACCCAAAAATCTCTAAATAAATTTTTATAAAAAGAATTTTTATACAAAGTCATCAGGTGGTTACGATAAGAAAGTTTGTTGGCCATGCCACGACCCTGTCTTTTTTGCCGAGCTGATCCAAGACCACTGACAGTACGATGATGATAAGCCTTAGTGTCAGTCACTAGCCAATTTTCCCAACCAGCTAAACGCAAACGCCAGGCTAAATCTACGTCCTCTTTATATGAAAAAAAATCTTCATCAAAATATTCTAAATGGTTACTAGCCTGAGCCGTAACAACCATATCTAAAGCTTTACGTCTATATACTACTGTTGCTCCAGACAAACCAAATACCTCAGTGTTAGGTAAATCAAAATCATCTTTACCCTGATAACTATCCATCATCTGCCTTTTACGATTTATGGATAATCCAAAAGAATCAATTCGTTTACTCTTAAGTCCCTCTCTAAAATCCCAATACATCGTCTTACCAGCAGCACTAGCAGCTTTATTATTTTTTTCTAAAAAGCCAACTACTTTTTCTAGGTAATCCTCCTCCAAAATTATATCCTGATTAACTACAAAAACATACTTGGAGTCAGACCAATTAATTAGTAAATTATGCCCCCTAGCAAAGCCTATGTTTTGTTTCTGTTGGATTATTCTAGCCTGAGGATAGTGCTCTCGTACTATTTCCACAGACCTATCAGAAGAGTCATTATCCAATACCAAAAGTTCCCAGTTTTTAAAAGTCTGCTCTTTAAGACTCTTTATAAACCAGGGTAAATACTCTGCTCCATTCCAAGTGAGCAAACTAACGGTAACTGAAACTTTGTCTTTCATTTTTACTAATTATTACTGTCATTAACATTAATAATCCCAAACCTAGGGGATGATTTAAATATGGTGAAAAAATATGAACAATGCCTAAGCTAGTCATAATAGCTAAAACGCCCAATCCTAGCACAGGGTCCTGTATTAACAGTCTATAACTTCTCGCATAAATTAGCAAAACCCAGGCCATCAACACAGCTATAAAGAAAATACCCATCTTTAACCACTGATCTAGCCAACCCCATTCAAAAGCGTAGGTTGTGTGCCAACCATCAGGATTTTCTTCATTTTTAATACGTGGATCAGATGAACGGTAAGATAATTCCTTGGCCAAACCATGGCCCATAATAGGTTTTTCTTGAACAGCCTGCCACATAACTGGTAGAAGATTCATACGACTATTAGCTGCCGCCTCTGTGGTATCTACAGTCCTCTGCTCTACAATATTAAACGAATTCCACTTGGGTAAATTGAAAAATATTTGTACTGTTAAAAAGCCAACCGCCACTACACCTAAAATAGTCAGGTAAATCAAGCCTGATAAATTACGACGTTGATAAATAATTATATTAACAAGCAAAAATATAAATCCTAAGACTCCACCAAGCCAAAAACTTCTAGACAAGCTAACCAACAAAGCAGCTGCCAAAACACCTAAATAAATAAAATTAGACCAACTCTTATATTCTTTTAGTTGTCTTATAAAAGCAAAAAACCAAGCTGCCAATAAATATATTTGTGATTGCATAAACACTCTAGTAAAATTATTACTAAAAGGTGTAATTTCTCCTGTCCTGGTATCACGAATCCATTTATAAATAAAATCCAAATCTAATATCTGATAACCTTGTGAAAACAAATTGAAAACAACCAAGGTCTTAACGGCTATCACCAAGGCTGCTGCTTGAAGCATGTCTATAATGTTGCGCAGGTGTCTAGTTTGGTAAACTTGATACCAAATAGGTAGATATAATAAATAAAAATAAGCATTGCCATCAAAAAATATTTTAGCCGTATCACGATTAGCAAAATATGCTGATGCACCAGACAATATTATCAAAAGTAGTAATACCAACCAGATTAATAAGACTTTTACATCTCTTTTTATGGCTAATTTTTTTATGTTAAATAAATTACCTAAAAAAAATGCAAAAATTACTGCCACAAAAATAACCAAACGGATACTCCAAAAATCATAATAAAAACTATGACCCAAAGATCCCCAAAATAATTCTGCAGCTGGCAGATACAGGGCATAAATAGGATCTCTTATTACTAACAAAATCACCAGTGCAGCAATGGCTGGTAAAATTATAATATTTAAAGTAGTGAAATTAAAAGATAGCCAAGACAACAACTCAGCTACCAAAAAGATAGATACACAAATACGAAATGTATAATTAATTTTTGCTTTCGAGGAAAATGACATACAAAAGGGTCAAGACTAGATTTATTGGCGCAAACAATAACAATATAAACCATTGCCAGATTGGTTTATGCTTCCAAAAATAATATAATAAACTTTTATTAAAAACTATTTGTTTCCATAGTATCATCTGCTTACTAAAACTGGAACCACCATAATGAATTATCTGTACTCCTGGATAATACTGCACCACAAAACCTGCTTTGTGTGCCCGTTTACAAATATCCACTTCCTCAAACCAGATAAAAAACTTTTGGTCAAATACACCTACCTCATCCAACACTTCACGACGTATAAGCATAGCCGCGCCCATTATTTGATCAACGGGTTGTTCTTTTTCATAATCAAAATCACCAAACAAATAATGTGCCAAAAACTTATTATCTACCATCACATTCTTCAACTTAAGTAGAATCAATATTTGTGACAATAAGTCAGGAAACCTTCTAACTGATAATTGTAAGGATCTATCAAAATTAAGTATCTTTGGTCCCACAATGCCAACATCTGGATGTTCTTTTAAATAAGTTAACATTTTAGGAAAAAACTCTGGTGTTACTCGTGTATCAGGATTAAGTAAGAATAAATATTTTCCTCGTGCTTGTTTTAAAGCTAAATTATTAGCGGCGGCAAAGCCATGATTTCTAGGCAAAGCAATCATCCTCACCTGTGGGTACTCTGCCATAACCATTTCTGAAGTACCATCACGAGAATCATTATCAACTAAAATAATCTCTATATCAACACCCTCGCTGTTAGCGATAATAGAATCTAGACACTTTTCTAAAAGTGGTCTTACTTTCCAATTGACAATAATAACTGATACTTCCGGTTTACTGGACATAATTAGTTCAACTTATTATTTATTAATTCTAACATTTTATTAACCGTATTAAACCATGAATGCTTTTTGATGAAATCTTTTCGTGTCTGCTGATTCTCCTCATTGTCTTCTGCTAACAACTCGTTAACCTGCTGATTAAATTCTTCATAGCTAGCAGCTGTATTAACCATTTCTCGGACATTATCAACACCAATATTTTTTGTAGCTACCACAGGCTTACCACAGGCCAAATACTCATAAGCCTTCATTGGATTGGTGCTGGCACTAAAACCTTCTGTCTTATGAGGAATAATACCAATATCAAATTGCTGAATATACATTGGTGCATTTTCATATTTTTTATAACCTAAAAAGTATACATTAGACAGACCTTCTAATTCTATTTTAAATTTATCCTGTTCATTCCAAACGGGTCCCACCATGACTAATGATTTATCAGGATTGTTTTCAGCTAAATATTTAACTAATTTAAGATCTACTTTATCCTGAATAACACCAATGTAGCCGATGATTGGCTTAGGAATATCTGACACATCTCTATTTATTAAAGTAAACTTCTTATTATAGTGTTTTATATCTACACCATTTGGAACCCAATAAACATTTGGCTGGTCATCAAAAAAGTTTAATAAGTTTTTAGAAACTACAAAAATCAAATCTGTTGAATCTTTAATATTTTCATAGGCTGCCTCCAACTTCTTTTTTTGTTTGGCATAAGAAGAGTGCAGTGTCCAATTATCTACGGCATCAAAAATAGTCAACTTCTGCCCTAGCGTATCCCAATAGGGAGCTGCAAAAGGGAAAAAGGACCAAACTACTAAATCACCAAAATTTAATTCCAAAGCCATCTTTTTAATCTCTTTCATGGCTACTTTTGGTCGAATAAAAAAATTAACATCTGAATAAATATAAATTTTATCAGAAACCTTACTGACCTTTGAAGTTAAACTACGCTTAATAACCTTGCTATCCGCAACATTGAGCACCAAATCCTCCTTGTAATTTCTCAATGCTCGCTTAAAGGTTAATGGTAGATAATCAATTGCTAATATTTTACCAACCTCTGGCCTATTCTCTAGTTGTTTTAAAACATGAAAATTTCTATTAGAAACACCCTCATCCCATTCGGAATAGTTGGACATGTTAAACATTATAACATCAAATTTTTTCATAATACTTTACTTAAAAGTAGACTTTGTTCCTGTGCATCAGCAAAATCTTGAGATCTAGCAAAAGCCCTTTTGGCTAGTTTATCAGCTTCTTCAGGATTATTCAATAAGCGCTTAATATACTCAATTAATTGGTCTACATTCTCATTATTTACTAATAGAGCGTTCTTTTCATGAGTAAAAAGCTCTGTTACCCCACCACTATTTCCTCCTATAATCGGTATGCTCAATCTAGCTGCTTCTAAAAAAACTACTCCAAAACCTTCAATGTCAGTCTTATCATGACGATTAGGCATAACGAAAATATCAGCTAGCTTATAATAACAAATTAAATCCTCATCCTCTACTCCACTATAAATAAAAACCCTATCTTGTAATTGGTATTTTCTAATCAAAAGCAGTAATTCTTTTTTAAAATCACCGCTACCAACAATGATATATTTGAGATTCAATTCTTTCTTAAGTTGATTAACGGCTCGGATAACAATGTCTTGCCCCTTGCGTCTATTTAAACGACCTACTGTCAACAAAATTTTATCCCCCGATTCAATATTTAATGATTGTTTTATCTTGAGTAGTTTATCGGGATTATGACTAGCATTAAAATCAAGACTGGGATATACCAAGCGTATTTTATCCTGCGGAAATTTAAGATGAGAAATCAACTTAGCTGTATTCTTTGTGTTAACGATTATCTTGTCAGCCCTACTAAGTATTTTAGCTGTTAACCTTGGCTTATTTTTCAAAGCTAAATTAATATCCAAACCATGCAAAGAAATTATATATGGCACACCCAACCAATGAGCCATAGAGCCAAGTGGTAAAATATTCGGTGTGAATATCTGCTCAATATCATTATCTTTGATTATTTTTCTGATTTTCCAAAAACTAAATAACCAACTAGGCTTAATAAATTTATGAGTCAGTCGAACATTAATAATATTGTCCTGCGTTTTTACTTCTGGATGATCTGTAACTACTAGATAATCATCCTTATCAAAAAACTTAAACATGTTATAGCAATAACGCGCTACTCCACCCTTAAAAGGATAATATTCATGTGTTAATAATAAAGTTTTTTTCATTAACTTGGTTTACCGAATGACTTTTTTATAAACATTATATCTGACTGCTTTAGGGTCTTAGTAATAAACATTAGCACTAGATACACAATTACTCCAACTATAATAGACAATATCCAATGTATAATATCTTTCATATAAAGCACCACCCCAAACATAATTAAGGCTGAAAATAAAGAACCTATTAATGGTTTGAATAATTTAGCTTTAAAACTAGTAACCCGTAAAACCGCAGTTAAATTAAGCGTGAATAATAATAAAGTGCTCAGAGAGGAAGCTAAACTAGCTCCCCAAATACCTAGCCTAGGAATAAATATTATATTTAAAATAACATTTAATGCCATCACCAAACCTAAATTTCTAGTGTTAATTTTTTGTCTATTAGTGGCATTAAGAAAACTGGATAATGAAAAATTAATAAACAAAAATGGAATACTAACTATTAAAACCTGCAAAGGCAGGATAGAAAAACTAAATTCTTGCGTATAAAGTTTAGCTACTATTTCTTCAGCTAATGCTATCACACCAAAACTAACTGGTAAGGCTATAAAGGCTAAATAGTTAAAAGCTTTAGCAAAAACTTTTTTAAGTTGCTCATAATCATTTTTAAAATAACTAGAAAAAGCTGGATAAAGTGCAGCCACAAAAGCCAAAGGAATAAACTGTAAAGCAAAGGTAATTTTATAAGCAATACTATAAAAACCAACTTCAGCATCACCCAAAAACATCTTTAATAAAAATGTATCCATGTAGGCATAGATTTTGGCAAAAATAGCCGCCAAAGCAAAGGGTAAAGTAACAGCTATTATTTTCTTAACAAAATCCTGTCTATAATAAAGTTTAAATTTAACTTTAAACTTCTTAACTAAAATTATCCCTGAAAAAATTAAATTAAATAAACTAGCCGTAAATAAAACTGTCAGCAAAACCAATACATTATTTGTAATCTGCATCAAGCTTAAACCCATCACCATAATGATCAACTGAAAGATAATTGTTCCCCATGATTCAAATTTCAAACTTTGACGACCTCTGATATACCCGTAAAACAACAGAGTAAAGCTATCTATCAAAACAATCGCTGTGGTTAAATATATTAAGTTCCTAACAGCATCGCTATAAAAAATAACACTGTCAGTAATTACCAATATCAACACAGTGATTATGCCAGTAATAATTTTGAGAGTAAATATCTGTTGAAACCACTTTTGACCGTTTTCTTTATCCTTGGCTACCTCTCTGATAAGCACTGGTGTCAAACCCACATCCATTAACACGGAAAACATAGTGGCGAAAGAAATAGCAAAAAAATACTGCCCAGTACCCTCGGCACCCAAAGTTCTCGCCAGTAAAGTAAAATAAATAAAAGAAAGAAGCTTTTGCAACACCAAAGCAACCATAAAAAAAGAGGTATTAGCAGTGATCTTTTGGGCTGTTACCATAGGCTAATTATAGCAGAAAAGACCTTAAAAATAAAGATTTATCCCAAACAAAAAATCCCGTAAGATCCGGGATTTTTTAATATATTTATATTAACGTTTTGACCATTGTGGAGCTCGACGAGCTTTTCTCAAACCAGGCTTCTTTCTTTCCTTAACCCTAGAATCTCTAGTCAATAAACCCTCTTTTTTGAGTGTAGCACGTAATTCTTCATCTTGTTTAAGTAAAACCTTGGCAATACCATGTCTAACAGCATCTGACTGGCCCTTAGGACCGCCGCCGTGGACTTTAATAGAAAAAGCGATGTTCTCCTGTCCAGCTAAAATTATTGGCTTTAAAATAGCTTCCTGCCATTCAAAATATGGAAAATATACTTTATAATCCTTTTCATTAACTATAATTTCAATACCATTAACTTTTTTATTCAGCAATCTAATTCTAGCGATAGCACACTTTCTTTTGCCGACAGCTGGGGTATATTCTTTGTTATCAGTTTTTACACTCATATTATTTAATAATCAATCTTTTTAACATGTTAGATCTAAGTCTATTTTTTGGTAGCATATTGTAAATAGTCTTTCTAAGTACTTCTGCTGGATCATCTTTAATTAAATTCTTTAACTCCTTAGTTCTGATACCACTTGGATACATAGTAGTCCTATGATAAACCTTGGTATCGATCTTTTTTCCAGAAAATTTAATCTTAGCTACATTGGTGACTTCTACAATATCGCCACAGTCTACATTTGGTTGATAAGAAACCTTGTTTTTACCTTGCAATAAAACAGCGATCTCTGAAGCCAAACGACCGGCAATTCTCTCTGTAGCATCAATTTTGTGTGTTGTTCTTTCCATGATTTTATAAAATATTATACTAATTCAATTTGAGCCATATTTGCACCATCTCCAGCTCTTGGACCAATCTTAATGATTCGGCAATAACCACCTTTTCTCTCTTTATATTTTGGCCCTAAAACATCCAGGGCTTTTTGTACAGCTTTTTTATCGTGCAAAACACTGCCTAGTTGTTGTTTATTGTGAACTGACTTTATTTTTGATCTGGTAATCAACTTTTCCAACATTGGCTTAACTGCCTTGGCTTTAGCCTCAGTAGTAGTGATTTTTTCATATAAAATAATAGAAGTAGCCAAATTCTCCAACATTGCTTGACGTGGAGCTCGGGCTCTGTCTAATATTTTTTTCTTATTACGGTGTCTCATTTTTTATATAGTTTATTCTTTATCTTCTTCGATTTCCTCTTTTTCTTCTTCAGCAGCTTCTTTCTTTGTGGTTTTTTTCTTGGTTTCTTTTTTGTCTCCTGAGTCAATCAAGAAATTAAAATGTTCTTCCAATATTTTAGCTGCCTGACTGATAGCTTCTTTAGCATCAATACTTCCATCAGTTAAAATGTCCATAGTAAGCTTTTCATAGTTGGTCATTTCACCAACACGAACACTCTCTATATTATAACCAACATTCAAAACTGGTGAAAAACTAGCGTCAATAGCAACATTACCGATATCTAACTTCTCTTTATCGTCTCTTTGTTCCACTGTCACATAACCGATGCCTTGCTCAACTATAATTTCCATTGATAATTTAGCAGTTTTATCTGTTAAAGTAGCAATGACCATATCTTTATTGATAACTTCTACATCAGAATTTTTAGTAATATCAGCTGCAGTCACAACTTTTGCACCTTTAACATCAACCATTAATTTAACTGGCTCTTCTGAAAATGATTTTACTCTTAATTTCTTTAAATTTAGCATAACCTCTACTAAATCCTCCTTCATGAAATCAATAGAATCGAATTCATGCTGTGCACCGTCAATCTTGAAAGAAGTAACAGCAGCACCACCTAGTGATGACAATAAAGCTCTCCTCAAAGAATTGCCTACAGTTACCCCGAAACCAGGATAAAATGGCTCAATAATCACTTGGTAGCGATTATCTTTTTGGTCTTTGATAGAAACTTTGCCTGGTAATGTAATTTGTGTCATGGCTCTATTTTTTAGTTTTTATTTATTATCTTGAATAAAAATCAATAATCAAATGAGTTTCAATGTTTTGTGGTAACTCTTCCTTGTTTGGTAAGCTACTAATAGTAATACTCATTTCTTTTTTATCTAGAGTCAACCAACCAGCTGATTCAATGTCTTCGATCTTTTCTAAAATCTTAGCCCAATAAGCTTTTTTAAGCTTGTTTTCTTTAAGCTTAATAACTTGTCCTGGTTTTACCCTATATGAAGGAATGTTTGTTTTAACTCCATCAACAGTAAAATGGGCATGCGTTACCAATTGTCTAGCTAAACGTCTAGTAGGAGCTAAACCTGAGCGAAAAATTACGTTATCTAAACGAGTTTCTAAAAGTAATAATAAATTACTACTAATTTCACCAGTCATCTTTGATGCTTTAGAAAAAGTAAGACGAAACTGTTTTTCCAAAAGACCATAAATAGCCTTGGCTTTTTGTTTTTCCTTTAACTGACGACCATATTCAGAAACTTTAGCAAAAGTCTTTTTAGGACCATGCATTCCTGGTGGATATGGCTTTTTAGCCAAAGGAGACTTAGCTGTATCAGCAACATTCTCTCCAAATCTTCGGCTAGCTTTATGTCGTGGTTTTAGATTTCTTCCCATATTTCAATTAGTATTAAACTCTTCTTGTTTTCTTTGGTCGACAACCGTTGTGCGGTATTGGTGTTTGATCTTGAATTGAGTTAACAGTCAATCCATTACCATGCAAGGCTCTAATTGAAGCTTCACGACCAGCACCGACACCTTTTACAAAGACATCGACTTCTGACATATTAAAATCTTTGACTTTCTCAGCAACATTCCTGACGATAATTCCAGCTGCATACGGAGTAGCCTTTTTAGGTCCTTTAAAACCGTTAATTCCGGCAGATGACCAAGCCAACACATTTCCCTGTGGATCAGTGATCGTCACAATAGTATTATTATAGGTAGCTTGAATATGAGCTTGACCCTTTTTTACTATCTTCTTTACTTTCTTTTTTGACTTTACTTTTTTCATATCAAAATATTTCTAAACTAAAAATTATGTTTTCTGTGCAGTTCCAGTTTTACCACTACCCATAGTCAAACGTTTATTACCACGTACTGTACGTGAGTTAGTCTTTGACCTTTGACCTCTAACTGGTAAACCTTTTGTATGTCTACTGCCACGGAAAGATTTTATTTCTTTCAAACGCTTGATATTAGCAGCCTTGGTTCTTCTCAACTCACCTTCAACCAATAACTTCTCTATTCTACCGCGAAGTAATCTTAGTTGATCATCATTTAAATCTTTGACTCTGGTATTAAAATCAACATTTATTTCTGTCAAAATCTTTTGTGAGGTTGTTAAACCAACTCCAAAAATATAAGTAAGTGCTATTACTACTCTTTTATCATTTGGAATGTTAACGCCTGAAATTCTTGCCATATGTTTTTCTTCTTAAAATAAAAATTAGCCCTGTCTCTGTTTGTGTTTTGGAGTCTTACAAATACAAACAACTCTATTCTTACGTCGAATAATTTTACAATCCTTACACATCTTTTTGACTGAAGCTCTTACTTTCATCTTTCTTATATAATTTATTTTCTAAAAACAATTCTACCTTTACTCATATCGTATGGACTCATCTCAACTGTCACTTTATCACCTGGCAAAATACGAATTTTATACATTCTCATCTTGCCGGCTAAGTGAGCCAAAATCTCATGTCCATTATCTAACATGACTTTAAAGTTAGTGTTAGGAAGAAGTTCGACAACTTCGCCGTCCATCTCCAAGAAACCCTTTTTATTTACTTTGCTTTGTGTATCCTCCATTTTTTATAATAAAAAAGAAATTCATCATACATCATTAATTTGATATATAGAATTATCTTTCAAAAGCGCGAAATTAATAATAATCTCACTGCATAATAAACGCCCCTATATTATACAGATTTTTTTTGATTTGTCAATCATTTTAGGCCCACTTCCGATAAATACATCAATCTAGACTATAATCTGCACTTCTTCCTGTAGCTGAATACCATATTTATCCCGTATTTGCTGCTTTATAAAGCTAATCATTATTATTACTTGTTCTGCTGTAGCCTGACCTTTATTGACGATATAATTAGCATGTTTTTCTGAAATTTGAGCATCTCCAATAACATGTCCTTTAAGACCCATCTTTTCAATCAAATAACCAGCTGGTATTTTCTTGTGCTCAGCGAACTTATCAACATCCACATTCCTGTCTTTAAGATCTTTCAAATCAACATCTTCAAAGCGAATATTCTTAAAAATGCAGCCGGCTGAAGGTTGATTTGGTTGTGTATCCTGACGATATTGCAATCTATCAGCTACCAATTTTTTAGCTGCATCTACATTGCCAGTAGATAATTTTAGCTCTGCTTCTAAAATAATCCAACTATTTGTTTTAAAAATACTATGACGGTAGGAAAATCCCGCTTTCTTCTTGCTCATTTCCTGAACAGTATAGTCGTCGTCTAGATATTTTATCTTAACAATAACATCAGACATGGCTAGTCCATAGGTACCAGCGTTACCACGAATCGCCCCTCCAACAGTACCTGGAATACCAGCGGCAAATTCCAAACCAACCAAATCTTTAGCTAAAGATTTATTAAGTAAGTAGGCTAGCATTACTCCTGGACCAACTGTCACTTTATTATCATTAAAGTCTAGTTGCTGTAGATCTAGCTTAATTACTAAACCAGCGAAACCACTGTCAGATACAATTACATTACTACCTCCTCCCAAAATCAAAAACTGCTGTTTATTTTCTTTGGCCCAAACCAAGGCTTCCTGCAATTCTTCAATAGTAGATACTTCTACAAAATGTTTAGCTGGCCCACCTATTTTAAAAGTTGTGTAGTCTTTTAATAGAACTTTTTCTTTTATTTTCATAATTTTATCGTAAACAATAAAGTTGGTATTGGACAAATATATAAAATATTTTCATCACTATCTATATAAAAACCAATCCACAAATCATACCAAGCAAAGGATATTTTGAAACGTCCTAATCTTAATAATTTAATTGATTTCATATTAATCAATTACTTCTCTAGCCAAATCATCTATGTCCCCTGCTCCAATAAACAATATTACTGCATCAACTGGGTTAATATCCTTAAGGATTTTTCTAGCCTCAGAAAAATCCTTGGCATAATATTTTTTATTATGATTCATTTTGGCAATTAAATCATGGCTACTAACAGCTTCATGTTTTTCATTTTCCCGACCACTAACCTGATAAATTTCTGAGATTATTACTTGATCAGCTAAATAAAAAGCTTTGGCAAAATCATCCAATAAGGTCTTAGTGCGGTTATGATGGTGGGGCTGGAACACAGCAATTATCTTTTTATCTGGATAAAAATCTTTAGTTGCCCTAAGTAAACCATTGATTGACTCTGGATGATGAGCATAATCCGAAATAACAATATTATTCTTTATTTGTCCAACAGTTTCAAATCTACGCCAAGTTCCCTTAAACTCTCGCATGGCATTCCACATCTGATGTTTATTTACTCCCAGCTGTTTGGCCACTGCCATAGCCCCTAAAGCATTGTAAATATTATATTCACCTGGTACTGCTAATTCTACTTTTGACATCTCTTTGCCCTCTTTATAAACAGAAAATTTTTGTTGACCCTCATCAATAACAACATCTTTAAAATGACAATCTGCTTTATCACCCTTGCCAAAAGTCAAAAGCTTACCGGCAAACTTTATGTCGTCTGAATCTTGGTCATCAAAATTTTTGACCAGTACTCCATCTTTGGGTAATTTATCAACAAACTTTTGAAAATGATTTTTAATATCTGTTAAATCTTTATAAAAATCTAAATGGTCCTCGGCGATATTAGTTAGCACAATAATATCAGGATCAATCTCCAACATATGTGCTTGCCACTCACAGGCTTCCACTACTAAAATATCTGACTGGCCTAGTCTAAAATTACTATTCCACTGTGGTACCAAACTACCAACTATTACCGTAGGATCTAAACCTGCTTTTTCCAACATCAAACCCAACATAGCTGTAGTAGTGGTCTTGCCGTTGGTACCAGTCACTGCGATAGTCTTGTACTGCTTACTCAACAAACCCAGAAATTCAAAATAACTCAGACTAGGAATCTTTAATTCTTTAGCTTTTACTAGCTCAACATGATCTATTGGTAAAGCAGAAGAATATACCAATAAATCAACATCATTCGAAATATTATTAGATTTTTGTTTAAACTTAACATCAACGCCGGCTTCAATAAGCCTTCTAGTCACTTCTGATTCAATTAAATCAGAACCCTCTACCTGTTTCTCTAAATTTAAAAAATAATAAGCAATGGCTGACAAACCAATGCCACCAATACCTGATAAATAAACTTTATTTATTTTTTTTAAATCTAACTTCATTATTGTTTTATCTAATAATTTCTGATTTAAAATATTTTTCCTGAAAATCTGTCAGCTCTCTAATTTCTTCATCTGTATAATCTTCGCCTTCAGGTACTACTATCAACTTATCATCTTCATCATCTGTACGATGTATAACAGCAATACACTGACCAGTGAACTGCTCAACGGGTTTATCTACTCCTAAAATATAAGCATCTAGCTCCTCACCATCGGGAGCCATTATACCTTCAATAAAACCATAATTAATTGGGTAGATCATATCAAACTTAGGATGCTTACTGCCCATAGCCCGATCAATCTTTACTCTTACTTTTTGTCCTAAAAATTGTGTTGAATAAGACATTATTCTTTATTTAAAATTTTATTAATTAAAATAATATAATCATTCACTGCATACTTAGGAAACGCCTGGTGTAAATTATTAGCTAAACCTGTTCTTAAAATATCACTTTCCATCAATTTATCCAAATAACGCCCCATAATTTTATCTGAACCCTGCTTAACCATGATAGCTGCATTTTTCTTGGCAAAGAAAGCTGCATTCCTCTCTTGATGACTATCTGGTATAGGAATCAACACTAGAGCTTTTTTAAGGGCTGCCACTTCAGTAATTAAAGACATTCCAGCTCGAGAAATAACTATATCTGCCTGAGACAACATATTAAGCATGCCGCGCTTAATAAACTTATATGGATAATAACCATCTAGTTCTAATTTCTGATCCCAATTTCTGTCTCCCAAAATATGATGAACTTCATATTTTTCTAACAACTTAGGTATAAAAAGAGCAACGAAATTATTTAGCCGACGAGCACCAAGTCCACCCCCAGTAATCACCACAATTGGCTTGTAAACTTCTTCTGTCTGCATTTTTCTAACTGGATTACCGGTAATCACCACTTTGTTGTGTTTAAAATTAGATACCTGCTCTTTAAAAGTGACCGTAATTTTTTTGGCAAAAGGAGCCATTAGTTTGTTTGCTAGACCAACTTTAATGTCTTGCTGATGCACTATCACTGGTACTCGCAAAATCCAAGCCGCCCAAACTACGGGCACAGCTACAAAGCTTCCAGCAGTCAAAACAATGTCTGGTTTAAATTTATTTATTATATTTAAGCTCTGCCAAAAAGCTAACTTGATCTTTATTATATCTGCAAAATTTTTCCAGTCGAAATAACGACGTAATTTCCCACTCTTGATAGCTAAAAATTCTATGTGCTTGTCCTCTATTATCTTTTTTTCTGGACCATCATCACTACCAATAAATAAATAATCCGCCTGATACTTACTAGCAATAGCTAAAAGTGGACTTACTGAACCCAGCGTCCCACCTCCGGCTAAAATAATTTTTGGTTTTTTATCTGACATTTATTTATAGTTCGTATATTTAGAAATATTAGCCAATACACCCATCGATACCAAAGTAATAACTAGATTAGTACCACCTAAAGATATAAAAGGTAAGGGCACGCCAGTTAATGGTGCCAATTGAATCATGCCAGCCACATTAACAAACACCTGAATAGAAAGCCAAGCCACAATACCCAATACCACTAACTTAGCAAAATTATCTGGAGCTTCTTTTAAAATTTTAAAACCTCTCAATATTAATAAAATAAATAATATTAAAAACAAAACTGTAAAAACAAAACCAATTTCTTCAGCAATAACTGCAAAAATAGAATCATTAGCTGGCATCGGTAAATATGATTTTTGCCTAGAGGCTCCTAATCCCATACCAAACCATCCACCTGATCCAATCGCTATCAAAGATTGTTTTATCTGCCAACCGATCCCTTGTGGATCAGCCTCTGGATTGATCCAAGCCACAAAACGATGCATGCGATAAGGAGCAGCTTTAATCATGGCCCCAAAAGCTATTGCACCTGCAACCAGAATAGATATAAAATGAGTCCATCTAGCACCTGCAGCAAAATAAATAATTAACGCTGTAAAAATAATAATACTCAAAGTACCTATATCGGGCTGCTTAATTAACAAGGCACTAATCAACAATAAAATAATTATAAAAGGAATAGTGGAGGCTGTTAGACTTCTAATATCCTTACCTTTACGATCAAACCATCCAGCTAAAAATAATATAAAAAATAACTTTACAAATTCACTAGGTTGAAATGAAAAACTACCGAGAGACACCCATGACTGAGCTGTACCAAAACCACCTGTTAAACTAGGAATAAACACTAAGCCTAAAAATAAAAAAGATAGCGCCAAAAATACTAAGCTAATCTTACGATAAAATTTATAGTCTACTCGTAAGGCTGCGTAAAACAAAAGAGTTCCCGGCAATAAACCATGGGTTATTTGTTGTTTAACAAAACGATAAGTATCACCGTGACGAAAAAAGGCTATACTAGAAGAGGCGGATGATAAAAAGAATAGTCCAAAAAATAATAGTAAACCAATTACTATCAATAAAACAATATCTGGCTGATGAACCGATCCACCTTTTTCTACAAAAGGTTTAATCAACCAGCTTAGTAAATTATTTTTTCGTCTTCTTCTCACCATCGAATAATTTATCAAATTGCTTAGCTCTATCGAACTCATTATCAAACATGTTGAAACTGGCTGCAGCTGGCGAAAACAATATACAGCCCGCTTGCTTATTAACATGCTTAAGTGACAAGCGCCAAGCATTTTTTAATTTATTTATATCTGTCACTAACTTATACGCTGGATAATCTATCTTGGTCAATTCCTTAATTAATTTTTCACTGCCAGTACCAGATAACAATATTACAAAATTAGCAATCTCTTTAATAGTTTTAGCTAGTCCTCGATAATCAAGTTGTTTATCCTCACCTCCAGCAATTAAAACAACCTGGCGACATTGCATGGCTCTCAATGCTGCTTGAGTAGCATCAGGTGTAGTAGAGGTAGAGTCATTAAAAATATCAATACCCTTGACTCGTCCCTTATATTGTAATCGATAATCAACCCCTTTGAATTTACTAACAGCTAGACGAATATTTTTATTACCCACACCAATAATCTTGGCTACCGTCACGGCTGCTAAAATATTAGCTAAATTATGTTCACCCAAAAGCTTAATCTCTTGAATCGGCATGATACGTGATTTTTTCTGGCCATCATAAAAACAAATCCAATCCTTACATAGATACGCTCCACGAACCTTTTTGTGTAAAGAAAAGAAAAACTTCTTGGCTTTGGTCTGCTTAGCAAAACCATAACTATGCACATTATCAGCATTCAAAACTGCGATGTCATCCTTGTTTTGATTTTTTACTATGGCCAACTTGGCTTTTTTATAAGCTGCAAAATTTTTATAACGATTAAGATGGTCAACTAAAACATTTGTAACTACGGCGATATGCGGTGATTTCTTATACTCTGCCATATTTTCTAGATGCCAACTAGACAACTCTAACACCGGCCAAGTGTTCTTTTTTATTTTATCCAAAACAGTAAACATTGGGTTGGTGGCAATATTTCCAGCTACTACATTGCTCTTAATTTTTGTCTTTAAAATATGATGTAAAATAGTGGCTGTAGTAGACTTTCCTCTAGTACCAGTAATGCCAATAGATTTACCAGGATACAAGCCAAAAAACATCACCGCTTCATTAACAATCGGGATTTTGTTTTGCCTAGCTTTAATTAAATATTTAGAATCAGCTGGAACACCTGGATTTTGCACAATCAAATCCTGATCTACAAAATCTTTTATATCATGTCCGCCTAGAGTATATTTTATTTTCTGTTTAGTTTTAATTTTGTCTAAACTATTTTTGAGTTCTTGCTTAGTTTTAACATCCGTAATAGTCAATTTACTCTTATTTTTAAGCAGCCATTTGACCACTGCCACTGCACCTCCGTGCAGTCCCAGTCCCATAATCAAAACTCTTTTGTCTTTAAAGCTCCCTACCATAAACGCAAATCAATCACTGCTATGATCAAACCTAATACTGCCAACACTCCAGCAATAATCCAAAACCTCATAACAACCTTAGTCTCTGGCCAACCCTTGGCCTCAAAATGATGATGTATTGGTGCTGACAAAAATACTTTTTTCTTGCGAATCTTTTTTGATGCGAGTTGAATAATTACTGACAAAGTTTCTAACATCAACAAAAAGCCAATAATTGGCAACAACAAAGGGTATCCCGTCAGCATTGCCACTATACCCAAGGCAACACCAAGAGACATTGCACCCGTATCCCCCATAAAAAATCGCGCTGGATTAATATTAAACCAGAGAAAGGAAAGCAAGGCACCAGCAATAACTCCACAAAAAGTAGCCAAATTATATTGTCCTTGGACAAAAGCAATCGTACCATAGGCGGCAAAGGCGGCTAAAACTATACCGGCTGCCAAACCATCTAAACCATCTGCTTCGTTTACAGAAAAAGCTGTGCCAACAATAATAAATATAAAAAATGGAATAAACCACCAACCAAGTTCAAATGTACCTATAAAAGGTACGCGTACTGTTTCCCAATCTAATTTAAAATAAAACCACCAGGCTCCAAAGATAGCAATTAAAGCATAAATCAACAGTCTATGCTTAACTGTTAATCCACCGCCTTTGCCGCCACCCTGTCTAGTGACATTAAACCAATCATCGAGCAAACCAACTAAGGCTGAAGCCACCAAAGCGCCCAATGGTAAATAAGTTTCACCTCGACTGAGAAAATTGAATGAACCTATCAGAGTATTTGGCCATAACTTACTAAACCAAAAGAAGACAATTGCTAACACTAAAACCGTCATCCAAATCAATACTCCACCCATGGTAGGTGTTCCAGCTTTAGTTTTGTGCATTTTAGAAAAAAGTGGTGTCTGTCCGTCACTGCGAATATTTTTTACCAGTTTGTATTTATACAAAAAATGAGTCCAAGCCGGTGTCATAATAATGGCTAGAAAAAAACTAATACTAGTTAAAGCAAGAATTTTAATTATCTCTGTATCAGGCATTTAAATTACGATTAAGGATATTAAAAATATAAATAAATATTATACTATTCACTAATAAAGACGATACTAATAAGAAATAGCTCATTATCCTCTGCTTCGTCCAAAGTAGGACGGCTAGATAAATGTTGAGTAAGGTAAAAGCTAAAACAATGCCCGGAACTATATACAGCCATTTAGAATGGCCAAACATATCAATACCAACATAAATATTATAGTGCAGTACTGTTAGTGGTCCCTGCTCTATTTTTTTAATTAAAAAAAGTGCCCAAGTACCTAGAATAAAGAGAATTGAGAAATTCAATAGCCAAAAAACTAGCCGGTCTCTATAAAAAACCTTTGCTTTTCTTAATAATTCCATATTTATGTGTACAGCAATTTTACCATATTTAAACAAAAAAAACTACTGCTAAATTACAGCAATTTCTGGTTATAAAGTCAACTTTTATTGGTGTTGACAAAAACACCAAAATATGATATTATAATAAGTATTTCTAATTATACTAAAGCTCTTTTTAAGCCCATAAAATCGTTAAAAGTCCGAAACTCTAGCAGGAGGCGCAATCATGGTGAAAGTAATCACCGATCCCCAGGAACTTCAAGTTACATTCCCGGAAGGCTCCACTTTTTGGACCATCCTCTGGCAGGACCCCGAAGGTCCCACCGATGTTCTCGGACCTTTCCAGATTATTTCATTTCTGGATGATGGTGGTCCTAGTGGACTCAAGATATTCGTCAATAATCCGCATGGTCATCGCCAGACCGTCTATGCCAACATGCTGACCGATGCCCACCACGGCATCTGTGCCAATCAAACTGATGCCCAGGTGCATCTCCAGCATCTCCAGCGTGAACGCATAGCGCCCATAGCAATCGACCATCAACAGACCTTCCTCCCCTCGGAAGAGGAAGAAAAACCATAGGACTAACAACAATGGCGCGCCCGCTGGCCAAAACAGCGGGTTTTTTATTTACTCTTTTTAAGCATCTTAATACTCAGTACAAAAGCTAGCGTAAAAAATAAAGCTCCAAAAAAACATGGAGTAACAAATGGATTGGCGCCCACCGCACAGCCAGTAGTACAAGCCTTATCATTTAACCAATTGTTAAGCTCAACTCCAAAATTTCCCCAAGCAAAAACTGTACCCAAAAGTAAAACAAAAAATTGGGTCTTAATTAATTTTTTCATATGTTTATATTAAACTGCTATTACTTCTTTTATTTCTGGAATAGCCACCCTAATCTCCTGCTCAATAATATTTTTGAGAGTAACATCGGCCAACGGACAATGCGCGCATGCGCCTTGTAATCTAACTTTTACGACTTTATTTTTTTTGTCGTACTCTACTAGTTCCAAGTCACCACCGTCACGCTCTAATGCCGGCCGCACCTTATCTAATATTTTATTTATTTTATCTTCCATATTATTTTTTTAATGCCGCGATCTTATTGCCAGCTTCCAGTAACGAATCAAAGGTTCCGGTATCTAACCAATAATGATCATAAATTTTTACATCTAAATTTCCTTCTTTAAGATACAAATTATTAAGATCTGTAATCTCTAGCTCTCCTCTAGCAGATGGTTTTAAGTTTTCAGCTTTATTAATGACACTGTTATCATAAATATATAATCCTGTCACTGCAAAATTACTTTTTGGTTTATCAGGCTTCTCTTCGATACTAAGTACATTTTGCTGAGCATCGAACTCTACCACACCAAATCTATGCGGATCTTTAACCTCTTTAGCAAAGACTCTGCCGCCTTTTTCAAAATTCTTGATAGCCGCCTTAAGAAAATCATCATCGCCAACAAAAAGGTTATCTCCTAAAATCATAGTGACATTATCATCACCAATAAAATTTTTACCTAGTATAAATGCCTGCGCCAAGCCCTCTGGTCTATCCTGCACCTCATAGGTTATTTTAACTCCGAAATCACGACCAGAACCAAATAATTTAACAAAATTACCAATATTATGTGGATCTGAAATAATTAAAATATCTTCTATGCCCCCATCAATTAAAGTTTGCATGGGGTAGAAAATCATCGGTTTATCATAAACTGGCAACAATTGTTTACTTGTTACTCTAGTTAGAGGATGTAATCTACTGCCAGCTCCACCAGCTAATATAATTCCTTTCATATCATTTTTTATATTTAGCGTATTTTTTCATGGTATCTTCCATAGCCTCCATAATTGGTCTCATGCTAATACCTACTTTAGCTAAATTATGAGACACCATAATGTTATTTGATCTTTTTTTATCTGCCAATCCCTGACTAACTAATTGCTCCTCTGTAATCCACTCATTATTGTGTTGGGAATCAACATATTTCTCATACAATGATAGAATTTCTTTATGTTTAATGGATCCAGGATTAGTAACATGAAAAACACCACTAGCCCTTTTTTCTAATAATTGATGAAAAACCTGCATCATATCTTCTATAATAGTAACGCTGTTATCCACATCTATCACTCGTTTAAAAGAAGCTACCTTATCTATTAAATTGGCTTTATGAGGAATGTGATCTATGGGCATACGAATTCTACCAATTCCAACATTATCCATGGTAGCTAATGCTAAATCAGCCGCATACTTACAACGAGTATAAACTGCCACTGGATTAGCATAATCATCCTCTGTCCAAGCTTCACCATCTGGAGCTTCACCGTAAAAAATACAACCAGTGCCAATATGCAACAAGTACACATTTCTAGCTTGGCAAGCCTTGGCAATCAAGAGTGGTAAAACAGTATTGCCTTCTATGGTTTCTAGCTGGTGAGTCTCACACCAATCAACGTTTGGTTTACCAACAACGCCAGCAGCATTAAGCACGACGTCTGGACTGTGTTTATCTAATAACTGCAAAACATCTTCCGTACTTTTAATGAACTTATCAGAAATAACTGCATCGTTCCAAGTATCAGCACAACGCCGACCAATATATCCTTTACCTAAAATTAATATTTTCATTTTTTATACCATTCAATAGTCTTATCTATACCCTCTTCAAAGCTCACGCTTGGCTGCCAACCTAATTCTTTTTCTATCTTAGAAAAATCTATAGCGTATCTAAAATCATGCCCAGGCCTATCTGTCACATATTCAATTAAATCTTTTCCCTTGCCTAATTTTTGCAACAATACATCTGCTATCTGCTGATTAGTTTGCTCACTATCACCGCCAATACAATAAGTATCACCAATTTTACCCTGATGGATAATTAAATCCAAAGCACTACAATGATCATCTACATATAACCAATCTCTAACATTATCCCCTTTGCCATATAAGGGCACTTTTTTATCTTGCAATAAATTATTTATAAATAAAGGAATCAACTTTTCTGAGTGCTGACGTGGACCATAATTATTTGAACAATTACTGATAGTGATTGGCAAATCATAAGTATGATAATAAGTTCTCACTAAATGATCAGAAGCCGCCTTAGATGCTGAATAGGGACTACGTGGATCATAGGCAGTGCCCTCATCAAACTTTCCTGTCTGACCAAGACTACCGAACACTTCGTCAGTAGATACGTGATGAAACCTCAGCTTGTTATTTTCCAAAGCCACCTTAAGTAAATTAGCAGTACCAAGAATATTAGTCTGCAAAAAAACATCTGGCCCAATAATAGACCTATCCACATGACTTTCAGCAGCTAAATGCACTATTACATCAATTTGATGCTCTTTAACTATCTTTGTTACTAATTGATAATCATTGATATCACCTTTAACAAAAGTATAGCTTGAATGATTTGAAATTTCTTTCAAATTCTCTAAATCACCAGCGTAAGTCAAAATATCTAAATTAACAACCTGATAGTCAGGATATTTATTTAAAATGTAATGAATAAAGTTGGAGCCAATAAAACCAGCTCCTCCTGTCACTAATAAATTCATACTTTATTTTATCTTGCCGTCTAATTCGGTAAACCTTTCATCCAACTTACTTACTTCCTCCTCATTAATACCCCAATACTCTAAACCATCATTTCGATAACGTGGAATAATGTGCCAATGCACATGACCAATTACCTGTCCGGCGGCAGCTCCATTATTCATACCCACATTGTATGCATCGGCTTTCATCATACCAGCTACTTGTGGTGCAATGCGGTGCACTAATTTAGCAAATTCACCAACAGTGTCATTATCCAAAGCAGTAAAATTTTCTGCGTGCTCCTTTGGTATAACTAAACAATGCCCTTTAGTGTGTGGATTTATATCCATGAAACACACAAACTTATCATCCTCATAAAGAACCTTGCTAGGCAATTCCTTATTAACGATTTTACAAAATAGACAATCCATTTTTTTATCTTGTTATTCTAATTATTTTATATAATTTAAATTTTTTATCAATCTCAACTAAATTACCAATGGCAACACCATTTGAATTAGCCACTACACGTTGATTATCAATCTCCTGCTCAGATTTATCAGTAAAATAGTAAATATTTTGATTATCAACAATCTTAGAAATCCTCGGCCACAAAGGCAAATCACCCTGTGGCACAATTACCTGATATTGCGGGAAAAACACCTTGTCACTTCTGTCAGTAATAATAATAGCATCTTCTGGTACAAGTTCATACACTCCCTCGTACTGCTGGCTATAGTTTAGTAAATTTTCTTTATTTTTAAATAAACCATCATGTTTAGCATAAAAAGCTACCTTAATAGATAAAATAGCTAACGCGAAGATAATTACATAATAAGCTAATTGATTAGTTTTATCTTTACTGCTAAATAATTTCTTAATGGCATAGGCTGACAAAGGCAACAACCAAATATACAATGGCATAAAATAACGCACATAAGAAATGCTGATGGTGTTTAATTCTTTTACTAGAGGATCTGCTAAATCCCATGAGCCATAAAACAACAAAATTAATATGAACACAAAAGGCGTCAGTAAAAAATATTTCTTCCAAGTTAAACTAAGTTTTTTGTTGGTCGATAGTAAAATAAATCCAGCTGCGGCAAATAATACATGATACCAAATAATATTTACAAAATATTTTACAAAATTTTTAACTATCAATAAAAAATCAAAACCAAAAGGCATTAATAGTAATTTAACGGAATCAAATACATTGCGACTCTGTTGCCCACTAAATTCTGTAGGTAGCGTACCCGATTGCAGATTTAAATAACCAAAGCTGAGGTATCCACCGTAGATCAATTTATTAAAAGACAAAAACGTTATAAATACTGCTAGAAAAATTAACACTCCCACTAAACACCTTTGATACTTAAGTCTTTTTCTGTTTATATAAATCACAAAAACCCAAACTAAAGCTAACCATAACACCTCTGTAGGACGCACCACCACAGCTAACGACAAAAATAAGGCACCTATTATCCACCAAATATTATTTTTTGTGGCCAAACTCTTAGCTATCGCCAACCAACCACCACTAACTAAAAAGATGAATAACACAGTCGGCAACATCACAATGTTAGAGAAATATAACCAAGGCGCCAAAGGGAAAAATAACAAAGCAATCAAAAATGATAAATCTAAATCTTTAAATATATAAAAAGATAAACAATAAATAATATAAACTGTCAAAGTAGCCAGTAGCGGCGTTAAAAATAAAATTCCAAAAGGACCAAATAGCTTAGCCGCTAAACCAAAAAGTATTAATACTGGTAAAAAAGTCATCGGTACTAAATTAGCATCGACAACATTAATACTTCTAGTGTGCAACAAATTATCAGTAATACTATTAAATGGCTCGTGCCAGGACAACACTCCCTGTTCAGCAAATAATTTAGCAAAAAAATAATTGGCATTGGCGTCAGGCCAATTAAAGATTAGGTGCTTGAGGTTTAGCCATTGCGGCAGCCAAGCAGCTACTACTGTAAAACTATACAATACAAAAAATAACACGCACAAAAAAAGTAGGATTATATTATATTTTTTTTCTTTACTTAGTTTCATTGGCTAACTCTAAAATTTTCTCTGTATAATTATCTATATTATATTTAGCAACACTACGCCGACAATTTTCAGACATCAGTTTTATCTTATCACGTTGCTTGTATAAACTAATTATTTTTTTATTTAATTCATCAAAATTTCCAGCAGTAAATATCCAGCCATTTTTTCCCTCAATTATTAACTCTGGCACACCACCTATATCAGCTGCCATAACTGGCAATCCCATACTCAGTGCTTCGTAAATCACAGCTGGCGAATTTTCATAACACATAGATGGTACAATTAAGGTGTCCATCTTGGACAATAGCGGCATCAAAGAGCTGTGTTGCATCCAACCATGAAAATGAATCCTTTTATCGTCTTTGGCCAATTTTTTAGCCTTGGACATATCTTGCCCTACACCAACTACATGCAATCGAATATGTGGCAATTTTATTTTTTCAAAATGCTTAACTAAATCTAAAACCCCTTTAGCTTTATGCACCTGCCCTAAATACAATAACTCTAAATTTTGACTACTTTCTTTTTTTATATCAATCGCTCCTTTAACCGGATTGGGTAAATAAACTTTTTTTGACTTAGCAAAAAAATTACTCTGTTTATAATAGTTTAATAAAAACTTAGATGGCGAAATAATAATTTCTGGCGAACCCATTAACCAACGCATTACCTTAACGTAACCTATAAAAGTAAAAAGCTTATGCTGCCAGGCTTGCTCCTTATCTTTAATAATCAAACCGGACGGCGTCACCAATTGCACATCATGAATAGTGTGTATATGTTTGATTTTTAATTGACGCAGTAATCTAGGTATTAAAAAACCCAAACCCATCAAATTATGCGTGATTACTAAATCTGGTTTTTCTTCCTTCAATATTTTTTTAACACTAAAATAAGAAAAAATATTAAACATATCAAACAAGTGCCATAGTAGACGCACAAAACCAGGATATTTAAAATCGTTTAGGTAATAATAAATATTAATAGGATTAAAACGAAAAACAGACACCTCATTAATTTCGTCTTGAGTTATAGATTTGGATCCCATTAATCGACCACCACGTACTCTAATGTTCTTGGGTCGACTAGAAATTACAAAAACATGCTGCCAGGCTTTTTTTAAACCTTCAGCCTCAGCTGCAGCAATAACTTCTGCACCACCCCTAATAAACGGTGGATATAAATTGGAAATAATACCTATCTTCATTTTTCAATACTCCTAAATATATTATCTAATTTATACCCTATTTTTTCCCAGGTATATAGCTCCAAAACTTTAGCTCGACCAGCTTTACCTAAGCTCTTAGCGATCTTTGGATTCTTAAGTAAATACTTTATCATATCTGCTAGGTTATCTACACTGCCCGGTTTTACCAATAGGCCAGTCTCTTTCTTATCTACCACTGAACGAACTCCTGGCAAGTCAGCTGCAATTACTGGCACACCAGAAGACATAGCCTCCAAAGAAACAATACCAAAGGCTTCTGATTTATCTATAGATGGCAAAACAAATATATCAGCCACACTATAATATTTTGGCAAGAGATTATCTGGTATAAAACCAGCAAAAATAACTTTATTGTTCAAACCTAAACTATCTACCAAGCTT
The DNA here is from genome assembly GCA_018669975.1 of Candidatus Parcubacteria bacterium. Lineage (GTDB taxonomy): Bacteria > Patescibacteriota > Patescibacteriia > UBA1558 > GWA2-36-10 > JABHSK01. The sequence continues at coordinate 117,518 of JABHSK010000007.1, read as the reverse complement.
TCATAACTACCTCGTAAATCACCATCACCAACAATTACCAATCTAAAATCATCACTATCAGCTAGCTTATTAACGGCCTGCAATAAAATATTAACACCCTTAAAATAATGTGCCTTATCTAAAGCGCCAACAAACAAAATTACCTTTTTATCACCTAGGCCGTACTTATTCAAAATATTCTTATCTCTAAATCTAGGTTTAAAAAGTAAATGATTAACCCCACAAGGAATTGCAGTAAATTTTTCAGGCTCTGTTTTCAATCTATCCTTAAGACTTGAAGATTCTGCATAATCCCAAGATGTTACTATTACTTTATCAGCACAATCTAATATACGTGGCAAAACATGATTACTATGCCAGTTAAAAAACTTTGACAACAACTTACCCTTACCTACCACATCCATATGATAGGTAACCACTAATTTTAAATCTTTAAATTTATCTAAAAAATAAATAATTTCTGAACCACCAAAAAATGGATAATGGAGATGAATAACATCAAATTTCAATAATTTCCACATTAATTGTGGCAAGATGCCTGCATTACCATATTTAAACCAAGGACGAAGACGTTGCACCTTAAAGGGATATTCATCAGCGTGCTGTTTGTCCTCTTTGTAGCGAGGTGTAAAAACTGTCACCTCATGACCAAGGGTAGACAAAGACCAGGCATTGTAATATGCCACATTACCCATGCCTCCTTTGTAGGGTGGAAAAGTTGAACAGACTTCTGCTATTTTCATTACCAAAAAATAAAATTCTTAATTAGGAGCCAATAAAAACCAAAAACAAAATTTGATATCTTTAATAAAACTGAATCAAGTGGTTGAAATAATATCCTACCAGAAAATTTATAAACGACCTGTCTATCACTACGTTTACGTTTAGCTTGAATATATTTTCTTTTCTTTAATAAAACACGCAATTGCCGTGGTGATAATAAAAAAGAATACGCACGAATTTTTTGCCAAAACCTTTTATTCATTAAAGCAAAAAATAATTGACCAATTTCCATAATTAAACAAGCCGGTAATATCATAATCAAGGTGGGCAACTTATAATTTTTTAACATGGTCCATATTCTATTTCTCTCAAACCAGTGTAAATGCTTCATGCCACGACTAAATTCATACTTATGATAAATGATACTCTCTGGTATCAAATAATTATCATAACCCAATAGTTGCAAAGACCAACCCAAATCAAGGTCCTCTAAATACATGAACATGGTTTCATCAAATAACCCTCCCAAATCTCGCAGAGCTGCCATGGAAATGAATACACCTGCACCAGAAGCATAGTTTATCTGACTTATTTTTTGTTTATTATCATCTACCTGCCCTGATTTCTTACTAAAGCCAAAACCTAAAAAATGGATAGCGTTACCAATAGTATTAATCCTATCCTGCTTATCCCACAGTCTAAGTTTTGATTGCAAGGAACCAAACTTATTTTGCTTAGCAAAATCATAAAGAGGTTGTAAAAACCCGGACTCTATCACGGTATCTTGATTTAATAAATAAATAAAATCGGCCTTCTGCTGAACAGCATATTGATAGCCGATATTATTAGCACCGACGAAGCCAGTATTTTCCTTATTAACGATTAACTTAACTTCTGGATAATTTTCCCTCAAATAAGCTACCGATTGATCACTAGAATTATTATCTACTACTAATATTTCTAAATCAAAATCATGATACTTTTCCTGACTCAGCAAAGGCATCAATCCAGGCCAATAATTTTGACCGTTATAACTAGCTATAATAATTATGACTTTATTTTTTTTCAACATTTTTAATGGCGTCCTTTCTGACTACTTTAGTAATTTCCGCATCAATCTTGTTGAGACGGACAAAAATTCTAAACAACAGGTAAAATATTGCCAATATAGACAAATAAACAGCTAAGTCAGCTCCTCGGCCTATCCCTAAACGATTTGCCATGTAAGAGGTTGTCTCTGGTTGCCAAAAAACAACCGCTACCAATAACCATAATATAAACCAAAAAATAAACGCTCCCAGGGATAATTTTCCACTCTGTCGCTGTCTAAATAATTTGAACAGAATTACAATAATAAATAAGGTGACTACACTTTGTAAAAAAATCATTTTAATAACTTACTAAATATTAAATCCTTCACTATTTTAATACCACCGCTTAAACCTTGACCAAACTCATGGTAAATAACTGTCATTGGTACTTCCTTGACTTTAAACTTATGTTCAAAAACTTTAGCAGCAATTTCACTACAATGTGCTTTACCATCTTGCTCGATGATAATAGCCTCGGCTACCTGTCTAGACAACACTCTAAAACCACTTTGTGGATCAGTCAATTTGATACCCAGGAGAATTCGATTAACTAACCTGGCTATGGGAAACATAATATTCTTTTTGAACCAAGGCATCTTTGACTTCTTTTCCAAAAATCTAGAGCCAAATACTACATCACAAACTCCGTCAATGACTGGCTGTGCTAAATCTTTTATCTCTTCTACTAAAAATTGCCCGTCGGCATCAAAATGCACTATCACATCAGCCCCATGGCTTAATGCAAAATCATTACCTGTTTGTAAGGCTGCTCCCTGATCACGATTGAGTCTGTGTCTCAATAAATAAACTGGAAACTCCCTAACTATTTCTGCTGTCTCATCGGTAGACGCATCATCAACTACTACCACCTCATAAGGCAAAGAAATCAGACTTTGTAAAACTTGTCTGATTCTTTTGGCTTCATTCCAGGCTGGTATAACAACAAAAATTTTCATAAAAAATTATTCTTCTTGTGATTGTATTGTTGGTCTGTGTAAAAAAGCTGTACCCTTAAAATAATCGACTGCCAACTTAAGACCTTCATCAATGGAAACCAATGGAAACCAATTCAATTCATTTTTAGCTTTATTAATATCAGGAATAGCAGGTTGCATTGTATAGGCATACTTCTGGGTATACTTCACCTCTGAACTTGAATTAATAATTTCAATTACTTTTTTAGCAACCTCAGATAAAGTTTGCGGACTACCACTGCCAAAATTAATTGGCTCGCTAATCTCAGAAGCCATCAAAGATATCATACCCTCAACCACATCCTTAACATAACAAAAACTTAAAAGTGATTTTTCATCGCCAGCAACCATCACATTCTCGTTCTTTACAGCAGACCTAATGAAATCTGGCACCTGTCGTCCGCTCTGTTGTAACATCCTCGGACCATAAGTACTAAAGATTCTAGCTATACTAGTATTAAGTTGATAAGTATCCCTATAAGTCATCACCAAGGTCTCCGCAAAACGTTTACCTTCGTTATAACAAGCACGAGGACCAAGAAAATCTAACAGACCATAGTAATCCTCTTTAACCGCTTTTCCATTCTCTGGTGGTTTACCATAAACCGCTGAGGTTGAAGCTAATAAATATCTAGATTTATATTGCTTCGCTAACTCTAAACTTTTAACTACACCAACCGAATTTGCTATAGCAGTCTTAATCGGAAATTTAGTATAATCTTTTGGTGCAGTCGGACAAGCCAAGTTATATATCTCTTGAAATCCTTGCACCTCTACTTCAAACTTTTTCAATCCTGGTAGAGTGCCATAATCTATATCTTCAGTGATATCATGTTTCACGAATTCAAAGTTTGGATATTCTAATAAAGCTCGAATGTTATCAACATCACTGGAAACAAAATTATCTACACAAATGACATTGCCCCCTGCCTTTACTAAATGTTCACACAAGTGTGAACCAATAAATCCAGCTCCACCTAATATCAATATATTCTTTTTTTCAAAGTAAACTTTTATTGCCATATTTTTAAATTATTTTATTTTAATTATATTTTCCTAAAATATTATTCAAACGAACCTTGAATACCTGCAACAGAGTTGAAACATAACCCAACCAGGTCACCTTTGAATCAAAGTTGTTCCGCCAAACTACTGGCACTTCTTTAATCTTTAAACTATATTTTCTAGCCAAAAAAATCAACTCAAAATCAAATCCCCAACGCTCTATGGTCAACTTATCAAACAAATATTTTGATTCCTTTGTAAACAACTTAAATCCACACTGTGTATCACTAATCCTAGGCGCCACTAATATGCGTATCAACATATTACCAGCTTTTCCCAAAAAAGCTTTGATAAAATTTTGCTTAATCTGCACATCTGAGTCTTTGAGTCCCCTAGAGCCAATTACAATTGGATAATCTTTTATTTGTGGTAAAAACTTTTGCAGTTCTACTATCCGAGTAGAATTATCAGCATCCATAAATAAAATTAGATCACCCTTGGCTACTTTAACACCCTTGGCTACAGAATATCCTTTGCCATGATTTTTTATATTTTTTACCGCTCTAACATCTGCCAGTGATTGGATTATATTTAAAGTGCTATCAGTCGATTTGTCATCAACTACCACAATTTCAAAACTCTCAAAATTATCCTGCAAAAATCCTCTGATTTCCTTGATAGTATCAGCTATAACACCTTCTTCATTGTAAGCGGGAATAATTACACTAATTTGCATGTCTGTAAATTATTTGGACAATATTTCAAAATTATAACCATTTTTATCTTCTGGATCTCGTAGATAAAAACTATCTTTCTCTAAACCCTTGGAATCGTAGGACTCCAATAAAGCTGCTGAACCTTTACTTGGTAGAGTTAAAATCTCCGGCATTTTATCTCCTGATATATCACGAGCTAAAATACTAATACCGGACGTTAAGCTTTTGCTATAAGCTGTAAATTGACCTTTAAGTCTACCTCTAATACTAAACATCTTTACCTCTGGTGACCTACCTTTGGCGGGCACAGTTACTATCTCTGGCCAAGTATCATTATTAACATCTGCCACAGTTACTTTAACACCATTAGTCATATCTACACCATAGGCAAAAAAACTACTCTTTCTTCTATTATTGTAAGTGTAAACCTTAATCTCTGGCACGTGTTTACTCATCGGTGCAGTAATAATTTCATCAGCGCCATCTTTATTAACATCACCAACTGCTATATTAACACCGCCGTAGAAATCATGCTCATAAGGAAAAAATTCTGAAATTAAAGCGCCACTCATATCAAAAACTCTAACGTGTGGTCCTCCACCAGCCATCGGTGCAGTAATAATTTCATCAATACCATCTTTATTAACATCACCAACTGCTATATTAACACCGCCATAAAAATCATGTTGATAGGCAAAAAATTCAGAAACCAATCCTCCACTCATATCAAAAACGCGGATATGTGGTCCTCCACCAGCCATCGGTGCAGTAATAATTTCAGTAGCACCGTCATCGTTAACATCACCAACTGCTATATTAACACCACCCTTAAACTTGGCTCCGTAAGCCAAAAAGACGCTTTCTAAATCTCCCTCGTTATCCATTATCAAAATCTCCGGTGGCAGACCAGCCTTTGGTGCTAATAATATTTTTACATATTGATTGTAGTAATCTTCAGCATAATTTATAGCTGCACCTACATCTATCAAACCACTACCCATATCACGATAAAGTTCTGGATTATCTTCTTCCAAATCCTGCGCAGTGGCATTCAAAATAGTCATAATGTCATATGGCCTTAAATCTGCATAATGACTTTTAAGCAAAGCAGCTGTAGCAGCCACAACTGGCGCTGCGACTGAAGTACCAGACCAACCATTGCTATACAGTTTGGCAAACTCTGGAATATCAGCATTAAAATATGTAGTAGTATAAAAACGAACTCCTGGCGCAGAAATATCAATACATCCTTGACCATAATTTGAAAAAGGAGTGAGTCTCCTGCTAGCAGACACAGCTGCTACACCAGCCACCCTGTCAATCTCATCGATATCACAAACCGGATAATGTGGCTCTATATCTAAATCAATACCTTCATCATCTTCATTGCCCGAAGCAGCTACTACTAATACCCCGCTCTTATAGGCATTCTCTACAGAATCTTGTAAAAAATCATCGTAAAAATCACCTACTAAACTAAGATTAATGATATCTGCTCCATTTTCTACAGCATAATCAATTGCCTGAGATAAAAGCATGGTATTGCCTGAACCTTTTTCATTTAATATCTTAAGCGGCATAATCTTAGCGTTAGGAGCAATACCAATAATACCCTCCTGATTAGCCACAGCTGCAATAATACCAGCTACAACTGTACCATGATTAATAGCCACTGGATTATAATCTGCTCCCAATGTTGGATTTGGATCATTATTACTCTCTACAAAATCCCAACCATGCACATCATCAATATAACTATTACCATCATTATCAATGCCATCATCTGGTATTTCACCACTATTTACCCAAATGTTGTCGCTTAGGTCCGGATGATCTATATCGACTCCGGAATCCAAAACTGCCACTACCACTTCTTTATTCACCTCCAAATCATTGGACCAACTTGGTTCAATGTTTATCAAGTTAAAATAACTTTGATATTTCAAATGCGCATCACGTGGTGTGTAATCCTGACTAAAGGCCTGCGTGTTGTTGGCAAACAGTAGTAAAAATACACCCAACAAGGCTATTTTTTTGTTGCGTTTCACAATGGTTTTTACCTTAATAATTTGCTTAAATTATACCAAAAATCGCTACCAAAAACAAGAAAAAACCCCGCTGGACAAGCCAACGAGGCAAATCTGACTCAAAAGAGACAGAAACGGCGTGCTATTCGAAGTTTTTTTGATCACATTGTGTGTATCTCAATCCTCTGGACTGAAGGCTTCGATGTATTGCATCACCTTTTTATTGGTAATCTTTTCAGGTTTACCATCCTTAGTCACCAAGACATGATCATCCTTGAATTCAACTGTGTACCCTCTTACTTCGAAGGACTCTCTGAATGATTTTTTTATGTCAGCACTCAATACAATCATAAACGGTTCTCCTTTTGTTGTATGGCTATTGGGTGGACTAATAAAAAATTGATAACTTTAGGATGTGCTATTATACACATAAATATTAGATTTGTCAATAGTCTATTCTTCTGCCTCATCTTCAACCTCGATATGTGGCAAAAGTTTAATTAATAAATTTATAAACGGCCTTCCTCCTCCACCTGGATTACTACGCTTATATTCAATAAAATCTCTAGCTAATTTTGGCTCTGTTTTGGATAGCTCTAAAATAATACCAGCTGCCAATTGTTCTGGAGAAATATTACCATGGGTATTAGCAAAATGTTGAATATCTTTATCTAAGTACTCTAATATCTTCGGATATTTCTTACCTATCAAATCCCTAATACTTTCTTCAAACTCCTCCCATTCTTTTTTCCTGTGCTTCTTAACCTTTTCAACAAAATCAATTGCATCTTGTATTTCTTTATCCTTTTTCTCTTGTACAAGCTCTTCCTTTGTTTTTGTTAACTTACCATATTCAGACACCACACCCATATCTCCACCCCAAGATTCATCCTTGGTGCCAGAGACCTTGTCAAAATCAATTAAAAATACATCTACTAATTCACCCTCATCATCTGTCTCTATCATAATGTTTCGTTCATGCAAATCATTATGATATATATTATTACTATTTAATAATGACACTGTCTTTCTAACTCTAGCTAAAATTTCTGGATTGATAGTCAAACCTAGCTTTTGGAAAGAATCAAATACCCTACTTCTATTTCCTAAGTCACGCCTAATCCTATCCTCTGTACTCTCACCAGCATCAGAACCCTGAATAGCTAAAGCAAAAACAATAGCTTCTTCAAGTCTAGCAAAATCTACTGCGTCTGGATTCTCCTCCAACTCTTTCTTGATTATGTTAGCATCCGGATAAATCATCTTAAAATCTTCTTCGGGTAAATTCTTGATAATCCCTCTGTAAATATGTGTCATCAAATCAATTCCTTTAACAAAATCCATCATCATCACACCAACTTTATCGCGCTGGACACTAATGCCAGCTTCTACCAACCTTTCTTTCATGGTATCTGTCCTGATAGCTAGTTCTGCATTGACGTGTGGCTCTGGCACTATAGCCATACCCTCCTGATCATCTTGTCCCTGCACCAAGTCAAATATCTCCTGATGATTATTGGCTTCGTTTAATGCTGCCGCACTAACATAAACCTTAATTACTTTACTAGCTAACTTTCCAGTTGGCACCTCTTTACCTTGGGCAGTAAAAATTTGATGCAAAGCTTCTTCGGGCAACTTGCTTACCTGTACTCTAAAAATAACAGCATTCTGACCCTCATTATGCTTCTGACCATGAATAATAGCTGCCTCCATTAAAGCCTCTACTGTTTCTGCAGAAAGTTCTGCTTCTGGACTGTCAGCTGAAGTATTTGGCTCCTGCCTTTTGCTTGATTTTCCTGTGTTTTCAAAACTCATATAAATAAATATAATTATTTGTTTATTATCCTTTAAATAAGTAAAATGTCAATATTTTTATTGCCTAGCAAAAATATCTCTGGCAATGTCCCAATATCTAGTATCACCCTTTTCTTTTTGTAGATACCACCATTCTATGCCCCATAGATAAGTTTGTTTGAAATCTACATTAATAGCAAATTGCAAATTGGCCTTAAATTGTTCTGGACTAAATGATTTATCATATTCATCAAAAGTAATATTATCTAACGTTCCATTGGGCACCCAAGGCTCTGCCTGCAACTCACTGACAATAGCCTGTTCTGGGCTAGCACCAGCTAAGTCTAATTTTAATTTATAAAACCAAGCTGGCAAAGGGTACCTAAAATATTTAAACCAAGGATTCCAAACTACGCGATACATGGTAGTAGCAAAAGTATCCGCAATCTCCACTTCCTTATGCCAACCACTTAATTCTCCGGAAGCAGAAATTATAATTGGCCTATCATCCATATCTTTCACAAACGCTACTTCTTGCTTGAGTAAATCTTCATCACCCTCTGGACACTCTCCAAACCAATCTAACAAGGGCTCGTTCTCTACTTGCCAAGCTACTATCTCGGGTCTATCTTTATATCTTTCTACAACCAATTTAATCATAGACAGAGACTTGGCCTTGATAATATCTAAATCCTCTCCTTTTGCCCACTGGGGCGTATGACATTCTGGCCAACGCGGCAATCTCCAACCGACATTGACTACAAACTCTACATCTCGTTTGGCACCCTCATCAAGAATATAATCATAAACACTAAAATCATATTGCCCTTCTTCGACCTCTATTTGATCCCAATAGATAGGTAGACGAACATTTCTTACTTTAATATCATCAATCATGGCTAAATAAGTCTCTTCCCAATCCAAACCAAGCTCATAGGCAAACTTAGGTGAGTAAGTCACACCCCAAAAATCATCCTTGGCTTGCAGGTCTATTTTATGTGGATGATGGCTGGCAAATTTAAAATACCAAATACCAATTAGTATTATGATAAACCAAATAACTAGTTTCTTTTTCTTTTTAAACCTCATGTTCCTAATAAATAGCCAAAAAATACAACCCCAGACCAATTATCAATACTGCCACAATCTTTTGAATAATAATTCTCCTAGGATTATACTCCTTGATGATGTTTGGTAAGAAAGCGGTCACAATGGCACTCATCACCAAAAGTAATGCATACTGCAAACCCTGCAAAGATGTCACTAAAGCTACTGAGCCAAGTGAGACTGCATAATTTTGTAAAACTGACCCGATGGCTCCCAAGCCCTGAACACCCATAAAAATAAACTTATTATCTTTATTAGTATTTGATTGCTGCAAATCATCAAAAATTTCCCGACGACTATTTCCGTTTACCAACATCAAAATTACTGCCAAAAATGTACCCAGCCTAATCCACAAAAACGCACTGACAAATGCTTGAGTGTTGTAAGCATACTTGGTGCCTACCCAAAATATAGCAAAACATGCAGCAGCTAGAACTGCAAATAGTATACTGCGTATTTTTTTATCATGCTTTATGTGCAACCATTCTTTAATTCTAGTCCAGACTCCGTGCTCCCCAGAAACCCAGGAAATCATAACTGTACCCGCAATCAAAAAGCACACTGCCAACCATTGCCACGGACTAAAACGTTCGTGAAAAAATATAATAGACAACCAAATAATAAATACCGGTACTGCCCCCCCAGTCAAGGTAAATATCTTGGTCACCTCTGCATCTCTAAGCGCTGTATACAAGAACAATAAACCACCAGCAAAAAACACACCCGTAATTATATTTAACAAAAATAAATTAAAGCCTGGCCACTCCAAAAACCATGGAGCAACTACAAAAACAAGTAAACCAGTAACACCTACCAAAAAAGCGTAGGTCTTAGCCGCTGGAATAACTTTTTCCAGCATAAATTTATCCGCTACATTAACAACGGCTAAAATAGAATAAGCTATAACTGCTACTAATAACCAAGACATATTTTTATAAGTTATCTATTATTGCTTTTAAATTTTCCATGACCTTGGAATTAAAATCCTTTTCACTAACTAAATTAGCGGCATGCAAAGCATTGAGTGATTTACTATCTCCCAACTGATACTTGCGTGGATAATTAGCCTCCAAATCTCCATTGGGTAGAATAAAAATACTATACTTCTTGAGCTGCTCAATTAAATCTTCCGTGTTCAACGGTGGCATATGGATATCTAGATGCCGCAACAACTCTCTTAGATGATTACTTTTTATAGCATCTTTATCCAAAACAACAGTAAAAGAAATTTTAAAAATTTTTAACAAATCTGCATATATTTTAACATTACCCTTACCGTGAGCTTGAATCACTTTAATAGCTCTATCTCCTTGATAAAACTTATCTATCAAACCACGAATCAATAATTTATCTGATACACCTTCCACCAAAACAACCTCATCAGTAAAAAACATCTCTAGATTGTCTGCATTAAGTTCTTGTATTAGACGTTTGTAGTTATATTTAACCTGCGAAAGTGCAAAAGCCTGCGTAGTATTTTCATGTTTAGTCACTCTTACTACCTGTGGCAAAGTCATCGGTGTAATAAACAATGGTGAATGTGTAGTAAATAATATCTGACCAGCATTGCTATTCTGCATAGCCCAAAGAAGTTTTTTGGCAATAGCTGGATGCAAATGAATTTCTGGCTCGCCAATCATCACTATTGAATATTTAGGATGAAAAATATACAAAAGCATTGTGAAAATGCGCTGAAAGCCAGAACCAAGCCTATCGATAGTCACTCTTCTCTTGCCTTCATATAAACCCTCGTTTTCATAACGAATATCTAATGCATTTTTGGTAGCAGAAATCTTGGGAAAATGATGTTTAAGTATTTCTTTAAATCTATCCAACTGACTTGGATAATTAAATAGATCCTGAAAATCTTCTTCTATTTGCTCAAAGTCTGTAAAAGCCTCTGTATCTAGTCTCTTAAAATGCGTGCTCAGCATATGAGTTAAAGCCTTGTTGTCTGGCAAAGTAGCACCTGGAAAATTAAGATGCTTTTGCTGACCCTTAAGACTGAGCACTCCCTCCTTGCCCGGTAATTTATATTTGGCTTGTGTTTGATCAGTAAATTCAATCGTGATATCTATATCTGATTTTTCATAATACAAAGTGTGGTCCTCTGAGTGTTCACTCAAAGTAAATTCAATGGCATCCAAGATATTACTCTTACCACTATTATTTTGACCAATAAAAATATTGACCCTATCCAAACTAAGATCCATCGATTGTTTGATGCTCTTGTAAAAATTTATTTTAAGATTTTTTATTATCATAGATTATAACAAGTGGACATCTTCTATTTCACTAATCTTATTACGCAAGACAATATTCTCAATATTATAAGCACCCATTCTCGGAGCATCTAAGAATCCCTCCATAGCTGCTTCAGCTAACCAACCGGAATCTAACCAATCAAATAACCACTCATCTACATATTCTGGATTCAAACTATCTACACCAGCACCAATGGCAAATAGCCAACCACGATTATATCTTTCCTGATATCCAATTGGTTCTGACATGATAATAGGAATACCCAAACCACTATAGAAAGTAAGTTCAGATGGCTTGGTCCACAAAATATCAGTTTTACGCAATATTTTATTAAACACTTTAAAATAAGACATTTTATCCTCTGCATAAATGACCCTGACAGCACCACAATTATCTAGACAATATTCTTTGAGAGCCTTTTGAAAATAAAGATAAACATCATTACGTACACCAGCTACCAAATTAAGACGGATATTATTTTTCTTGAGATCCTTATGAAGTCGCTTAAGCAAAGTAATACCCAACTCTCTTTGGGCACCAGCGCCACCAACTGCAAAAGTAATAGTCAATGGACGCTTTGGCTTCTTAATGTTTTTAGTTGGACAAAGATAATCTTCAATGTGTTTGGCATATTTTTTACGATAGACTCCTTTAGGATCTAAATTATACAATCTATCTCTTAAATCAGCCTTGACCACCCTTTGACTGGGACCACCTATATTCTCTTTGGGTAAAGGAAACCCTGTCACATGAATATTACTAGATTTAACACCATAAAGTTGCAGCCTAGATTTAGTTCGCTTATTTGGAGCCAAATAAACAATCTTACTAGTCTTAGAATAATAAGGTGCCCAAGCACGAGCTACATCAGCATCACAAACCACACAATATATTTTACCTTTATAGCCATAGTATTCCGCAAAATATGCTGGCACAAAAAAAGTAGCCAAAAATGGTAACGGTGTTTTGTGTCCTTTTGGTATACGTTTATTGAGATCGTCTATCAGGTCCTTACCCATGCCACGCTTGATCTGTTTTTGAAAATACTTTAATTGTTGAGATGGTTTACTGAGATCACGTTTAGGATAAAATGGATCAATCTTTTGAAAATGATCCATAATAGCAAAAGCCGCCTCACCAACAAAAGGTAACCCTTTAAAACGGGAAATGATTTCATACCATTTACGTCCACTTTCCCAAGAATTTTGTTCTGCCTTACTGATACCTTGGTAGTGGTTGGCGTTAATAACGTCTCTATAGGCACTGTCTAGAAATGGATAGGCCGCCCGTTGGTGTCCATAGCCCATATCAACTGCCACTACATGCATTTTTTGTTTTTGTTTTGTCATTGTTTCTAATATTGAATATTAGATATCACGCTCTTCTAATCTATATACATTATACCATAAAAGACCTCAACGGCGTAAAATTATATACATAATATAAATCAGAACTAAAGCATAAAGCCAATACTCCAAATTTATAAAACGTTGCACCATGCCTGGCTTAGCCAATTCAAATGCTACCAAAATTAACCAGGTGCCTAGAGCTATATTAAAAAAATCTTTTACTAAGCTAAAAAGTATTCTCATCTGTTTAAAAATAAAGACCAATTATTACCCAATACCACTGTTGAGGTGGCTGTTAAATCGGGAATAGATAAAATCATTTCTAATTTATTTTTTTTAACCTGTGCCTGAGATAAATCATATTCAAAATTAAAACTATTTTCATCTATGTCTCTATATGACCATGTGCCGTCAGCTTGTTTTAAACCCAACCTAATTGTTTCAGCACCAAAATAAATATCACCCGCAACAGTTAAAGTTTTAAAATCAACTGGTATATAAGCTTGAAGATATAAAGGCTCAGCCACTATTCTCAAGGTCTGATCCTCTGTAGCAAAAACTAAACGTTGTTCTGGATACCAGCCAGTAATATCTCTAGTAATTGAATCACTGTTATCAATCTGATAAACAATCTCTCTAGTAGTAACAATTGCCTGGCCCAATATATATATAATAATAGATGTCGCAACAATCAACCAGATATATCGAAAAATAATAATAACACTAATTTTATTAGCTTTTATCATACCTATATTGTAGCAGAACTTGGCTATTTACAGAAGTGTAAAAAAGTATTAAATTATGCTACAATAGATGCGTCTTTATGATTACTTTTAGCAGACAACAGAATATTATCGTGCAAATTATTCTTGTTTTGGTTATCTCAGCCAACGCCTACTGGTTGCACTCCCCAATCCTTGGGGCTATTTTTACTGTTTTATATTTATGGCTAAATAGCAAAAAACTAGCCGATATTTTCTACCCACAAATACACAAAGGATTAAAAAATGCTTTGGGTTTAATACTAATATCTTCCTACATCAGTCTAGCCTATACATTGATTTATCATGTTTACCAAGTAAATCTCTGGGTATTTTTATTTTTGCTACTGTCCATACCAATTATCATAGAACTCCTCTCTTTAAAATTACATAGTCAACACTACTATCTCACTGGACTTGATCTTAGTAAATTAGGCCTGAATAATCTCCGTAACATTATTCTACCAACGGTTGTTTTTTTAATTGACGCTGTACTCTTTATAGCTTTATTCAAAAAGGCTAGTTTGGGCTTAATACGCTCACCATGGGAAATACTTAATTATAAATTCTGGGCTTTATTTATTCTAAGCAATATACTATTAATTATCTCCCTTCTACACAAAAAAACTGCCAAAAATATCATGTTAATCAGTTGGCATTTTCTACTGATGAGCAGCATAGCTATTATCCTATATAAAATAGGCTATGGCTATGATTCATTCATTCACCAAACTGCTTTAAATATAATAAATGACACTGGCACTATCCAACCACGTCTATGGCTATATACAGGGCAATATGGAATTAGTATTTTCTTTCATCAAATCTCACAAATCGACCTATCTACTGCCAATAAAATACTACTCCCGTTATTCTTTAGTCTACTTTGGCCTAGTAGTATCTTCTATGGCTTGCGTTATGGATTTAAATGGTCATTCAAGGCTAGCTACATCAGCACCCTGTGGAGCACTTTTGTGGGTATAGGCTTTGCTATCATGACTACTCCTCAAAGTTTTTCCTATTTATTGGTAGCTTTTACTATTTTTATTTTACCTGAGATCAACCGTAAAAAAATTAGTCTTTATTTTCTTTGGACTGTAGCAGCCATGACACTAACTATACATCCGCTCAGTGGTATACCACTACTATCACTAGCAGCTATGTTATCTGTGCTGCGTATCAAAAAAAAGCCCTGGTTAAGAAACCTGGCCTATGTGATAACTTTATTATTATCCAGTGTCGCTCTACCACTATTACTTGCTGTGTACCAGAAAATAAATGGATTTTCCTGGTCACAAATATTCTCTTTCCAAATTTGGCCATTGTTTGATATACCAACTATTACTTGGCATAGCAGCTTTAGCTTTCCGCTAGACATGGTTCACAATATAGGTGGTAATATGGTTTGGTTATATTTACTAATGGTCCTAATTGGCCTCCTCTTCATCTTTAAAGAGCATAAATTCATATTCTTTAGACGCCACTTACTCTTTACTGGTGTACTGTTAATCAATTATTTATTAGCCAAAATATTCTTGTCATTCAATCTACAAATTGACTATCAAAAATTTGATTATATAAACAGAATTATATATTTAATTGCTTTGACTCTGTTGCCAATATTTCTAACTAGCATTTACTTTTTATTCAAAGACTCTCTCAACAAAGAAAAAAGCATCTTTCAAAAAATCTGGATTATGGTAATCACTGTAATTGTAATATCAGTCAGTTTATATTTTGCCTACCCAACATATGATCGACACAGTAACACCAAAAGTATAAATGTTACTCAGAGTGACATCAAGGCAGTCAACCTGATAGACGAACACGCCAGCGAGACTCCCTATATAGTTCTAGCTAACCAAATGATTGGTGTGGCAGCTATCTCAGAATTTGGCTTTGCAAATTATTATAATGACAACTTCTACTACTCTATGCCCCTGGGAGTAGATAATATTTACCAAAATTATCTCAACATGATTGAAACAAATGCTAGTCGTGAAGAGGCTATCAATGCCATGGACAAGGCTGAGGTAGATCAATTATATTTTGTAGTAAATAATTATTGGCACAGTGCCAAACAAGCCATCAATCAAGCCACTCTAACTGCTGATGAGAAAATACTCATCGACAATGGAGTCACTACCATCTTTGTGTATAAAAGGTAGTAAGACTAAATATCATAAAATAAAAAAAGAGCCTTCTTTTTACGGAAAGCCCTTTTTTATAATATTTTCTAATCTTGCTTATAATACAGCATCTTTAGCAGCTTTAGCTACACGGAATTTTACAACTGTCTTAGCAGGAATGTGAATGCTCTCGCCAGTGGCTGGGTTACGACCCATGCGAGCAGCTCTATCCTTTTTAACTAATTTGCCAATACCAGGGATGACAAATTCTCCACTTCCTTGGACTTCGCTATAAGCTAAGTCAGCAAAAGTCTCCATAAAAGCGGTGACTTCTTTTTTGCTCATACCAGTCTTTTCAGCTAGTACATTAAGCAATTGAGATTTTGTTAATTTTGCCATAAATTTAATATTTATTATTTATTAATTAAATCAATTAGAAATATAACACATTTATTAAGTTTTGTTAAGTAAATTAGGGATAAATCATGTTTTAGATATACACACTTCATTAAAGATGTCAACTTCCTGTTTACAAAAAACACCTAAAATAACAATGTTTAAGGTGTAAAATAAAAATAAGTGAGCCACCATAAATGATGACCCACCTATTCACTACATAACCCACAAATGCGGTCAAACTCTTAATTCTCAATATCAAAGTCCAAAAAGAAACCAAACCTAGCTCGGTCTCTAAATTGTGGTTTTCTTAAATTAAGTTTTTCTATAATACCAGCCGGACTTAAATCATAACCATTAATTTCTACATTTTTCCCATCAACATTAGCCGTAGCCATGACTGGCTGCGGTCTACCAATGGCGTAGGCTAATTTTACAATTACTTCTTTAGCATTATATTTCTTTAAATATTCAGTAGCTAAATAACGTGCCATGTAAGCAGCTGATCTATCTACCTTGGTGGCATCTTTACCAGAAAACGCTCCTCCACCTACTGGAACCTGTGGACCATAATTATCTGCTGTAATCTTGCGCCCGGTCAATCCAGTATCTGCCTCAAAACCACCTTGAACAAAAAGACCAGTTGGATTAACATAAATATTATTAGCTTGAGGAACAATTGGTCTAACAACCTCTTCTTCAACCAACTTCTTCAACTTGTCAAAATCTACATCATCCTGATGTTGAGTAGATACAACGACTGTGTCTACCTGCTTTCCATCTAAGGTAACTTGCGCTTTACTGTCTGGCAAAAGATACTTAGCCAATTCAGACTGACCAGCTAAACGCACATCTTCCAATTTGCGAATTAAACGAGTTGCTAACACATGCTCTAATGGTAAAAGTTCTTCTGTCTCATCACAAGCATAACCAACCATAATACCCTGGTCACCGGCGCCACCAGTATCTACTCCCATAGCAATGTCTGAACTTTGGGTAGTAATGTTTACTAAAATGTCTAGATTATCTTCGTAACCAATCTCCTGATAAATTTTCCTAGCAATCTCAGCGGCATCAAACTTTGCATTGGTAGTCACCTCACCCATAATACTTAATTTACCATGACCACCCAATGCCTCCACTGCCACTCGACTACGAGGGTCCTGCTTTAGACATTCATCTAAAATAGCATCTGATATCTGATCACAAACCTTATCTGGGTGACCAAAGCTAACATTTTCTGCTGTTTTTAACATTTTCTTAACACTTAATAATTAAAAAACTTCCACGGCAAGGAAGTCAATGATAAATACACCATCTTTCCCTGCATAGGGTTGGACTTAGCACCTTATCCAAAATAGGACAGGTTGCTGACGGGTCGTCGAGCCAAATCTCTCACCGCACTCTTGATAATTTTTATTAAATTGTAAACTGAATTAATTATAAATCATTTTGCCATATCCTGCAAATAGTGTAATAATATAAACATAAAATACTAAAATAAAAATATGTTTCATGAACATCACTCTCGTAGTTTCCTAAAATCAACAACCTGGTTTATCCTGGCTTTTATAACCACCTTTACTATCTTAACCATCCTCAATAAAGATTGGCGTATTGGTTTAACAGAAGCAGTTATGGTGCAAATACTAAAAGCGTTTCTATATTATCTGCATGAGAGACTGTGGAACAAATCAAACTTTGGTCAAAAACTAAAAAAACCAACCATAGTTATGAAATAATATGAAATTATCCAGCCTACAAAAATATATTCTCAAACAAACCTTGCAAAGCAATAGGGCTAAAATATCTCGTGTTGTGCTGGAAAAATTTTATAGTAATATTAAAAAAGCTCCAGCCAAAAAAATTCGTGCTAATATTATTACCAAAAGTATAGAAAGACTAATTGACAAAGGGTTGTTAGTAGGCTTTGGAGAAAAAACTCAACATAAATTATTTATTAGACACATAAAACTCACGCCCAAGGGAAAAAAAATAACCCTAGGGCTATTAGGCAAACAAGCTGAATTGCCTTTCCGTAAAAAAAAATAAAATTTTAATTAAAAAACCGCGCCCCTCGACTACGCTCAGGACGCGGATATTTTTTTATACTTCTAGAGTCTCCTCCCAAAGCTTATTATAAGATTCCATCCATTTAGCTTTTCCTGCTTCATCTTGACTAGCCATCTCTTGTCTTAAATCTTCATGAATTGGAGCCTCCATTACATGCTTAGTAGCCTTTTCCAGGAGTTCTTCGGCTGTTTCACCCTCAAAAATCTCCTGACATTTATCACCACCACCCATAGCGGAACATGATAATTTTTTCATATATTTATTTGTTAATCATTAATTAAACTATTGTTTTCTATACATCAAAAATATGTATAAGAATACTGACATTAATATTCCAATTACAGCTAATAATACAATCAAATTATAATGACTACTATAATCAACAACACCCGAACTTGAAGTCAAACAACCCAAGCCATCAAACCACTTATATTTTTCTGGACAGATACATCTAAAGCCTACCTTGTATTCCACATCAACCATGCCCGCTGTGCTCTTACAAAGTTCTGTTTCTACTGAAAAATCAGGAGCAGCTAAAACATTAGGAATATTAGCTAAAAAAAATAAAGTTACAAATACTACAATAAATCTCATGCTCTATTCAATAATAATTTTAGTATTATATTGAGACCACCAATAAAGTGGCTCCATGTGTTCATAATCCACATTAACACAGCCATGGCTCATCTGTTCACCAAAATTATCATGCCAATAGGCACCGTGTATATAATATCTATAACGTTGTGTAGTAAAATGTAGATTCCATTTAGTATTAGGATAATCATAATCACCACCACCATAATGCTTGACTGGTACTTTATCTAATATTTTAAACTCTCCTACTGGCGTTGGCATACTATCTAAACCACTGGATATTAAAAATGAATCCAATAACTTTCCACCAAAAAAATACTCTAAGCGCTGTTCATCTAAGCTAACTTTAATAAGTTTGTCTAATTTCACTGGCTGAGCATTCAAAGGATCATAACTAGCAGCAACCTCTGTGCCATCTAAATACAAATCTCCATCTGAATCTGGATTCATCAGACCTGTACCCAATACTAATTCCCAAGCATCATTGAGGTAATCCTTATCAGAATCCACACTAATCAAACGTTGAGAGTCTCCATGCCTAGGAGAATAACCATTAGACACCTCTAAACTATCCACATAACCATCACCATCTGTATCTTCGTTATATGGATCAGTGTGGTACCTCTCAATCTCTTCAATATTAGATAAACCATCATGATCAGCATCCTCAAAAGTCTGCGCTTGTGACCAAATAGGTATCATCAAAAATAAAGAAACTACAAAAATAAAAGCTTTTTTCATGTTTTAATTATAGCATATTTACAAATATTGACTAAATCAGTGTTATAATATATTATTCATTAATTATATTAAGCGTCCTTTATAACACCTAGCTATTGAAAGGGGGTGGTTTGTAAACTGTCTCAAGGAGGAGCGTTGACTCTAACCAGTCAACATAAATTACAAAACTAGACTAAGTCTGGGGGAAACGTGGCACGAGAAACTCAAAACCCCACAACGGGGCAGTTACCTAGCGCAATTTGGAGAGGCATGATCAGTCTACTGGGGGCAAAAAAATACCCACGCACACAAGCTGATATCGCTCCGATCGCCAAGGTAATTCGCGCTCTTTGGAGTGCAGATCACAAATGCCTGAACCTGGTATACCATTCCATGCCAAGCATTCTTAATGATCTGAGACGCCTCAGAGATCACCCCGATCAGTTTATTCTGGCTCGAAAACTCGTTCACCAACTCTACACCAGTCCGACCAATGCGATGCTCAAGCATCAATATTTCGCCGAAATTAAGGTGGAACTCAAGCACTGCGTCAATGGTAGTGGATCTTGTGGTCAAACCACGGCTACCGTGGATCAACCAGGAACGACCAAGAGCCGACGTCAAGTGACGTCTCCTATCAAACAAAAATCCCGTAAAAAGGAAGAAACTGTAGCTAGTAATTAGGACGCGTCCGTCGGATGTTTATAATGCCAATACAAACAGTTAACCAACTTAGGCATCCGACGGATTTTTTTTTGCAAAAAAAAATACCCTGTTGAATTAACAGGGTAGAGAATCATGGTTCATAGCTATCAAGTTTAACTCTCCTTTCTTGTCTCCTCAAATACATCTCTTCACGAAGCTCACGAATTTCTGAGCGGGATAAACTTCTCAACCATTTACGGAAACTTTTGGGCGGTCTTTTGCCCAAACCATACGGAGACCTCTTCCGAGGCCCTTTATTCTTAGTGGCCATGGATTTTCCTCCTGGTTTAAAGGGCTTGGTGCTGGCTGTATTTATCTTATACTAAAATAAAGCCCCACGTCAAACTGACGTAGGGCTAACAAGCTTAATCTTGCAACTGATATTTTTCCCACAAAGGCAACCAATCTTCTCTGAAAACTGCCAACAAAACATTGTCATAATACTTTCCATTAAACAAGTTGTGTTGGACCAACCTACCCTCTTCCTTATACCCGCATTTAGCAGCGTAACGCAAGCTACGTCCATTAAAATCCAATACTTCTGAGCACACCTTTCGCAAGCCCAAAGTATTGAAGGCATAATTCAACAAGGTCATCTTGGCGTCAGTACCATACCCTCTGCCTTGATACTCAATATTACCAATCAAAGCACCGGTGACTGCTGTCCCAGAAATCCAATTAATATTATGCAAAGCCATATTGCCAATCAAAACACCATCTTCGATGGTCTCAATTGCTAAAGCAATATGTCCATGACGATCTGGCAAGGCATCAAACCATTTTTCCTCCTGCTGCATAGAAATAGGCATGCAACCGGTCAAAAACCGCCTGATTTCAGGATCATTGATCCAGCGCTGAAAATCAGCCATATCAGTTTCCTGATTCATGGGCCGCATAATAACCTTTTTACCTTTGAGAAAAATCACTCTATCACTCATGACACTCCTCTTTCTTTGAAAGAACCAACAAAAAACTGCCTCGGACTGAGGCAGTTTTTCTATATCACGATTCAAAAAATACTTACTTTTTCATAACATACAAAAATTGCCCCAGTTGCTTTGGGTTCCCTGATTTAGACTTGGTGACATCACACCAGTACATATTAAATTGGGCAATTCTGTGTAAATTCATAATATTTATTAATTGTATTTTATTTATAACATAATGTACTATTTATGTCAAATTAACTACCAAAACCCTATAGCTATTGACAAAATTACCAATATATGCTAATCTATATGTGCTGTTCGATAGGGTTGTTTCGAAACAGCCCGTGCATGAAAGGTACAGATTCCTGAAAATCGTGTACTCACGACCAAAGGGGTGCCCAAAATGCCCGAAACCCAGCCCGTCATATCAGTCCTAATTCTACACAAAGGCTTTGACGGGCCTTTTTTTATTATCAAAAAATCACCCCTAAATTAGAAGTGTTTTTGTGGTGGTGACCCCACGGAGAATCGAACTCCGGTTACCAGGATGAGAACCTGGCGTCCTAGCCACTAGACGATGGGGCCATAAAAACAAGTATATTTTTAACAGAAAATCAGATAAAGGTCAATCTTATTTGATAACTGGTCCAACTAATAACTCTCTAGATTCCCAAGGCTTAGCCATAATTTCATAAACCATTTGCTCCATTTTAGAACCACGAGAACCCTTGACCAGGATAACATCACCTGGCTTTATTCTTTCCTGCAAAAATACTCCTGCCTCCATAGTAAAGGGGAAATGAAAAATTTTGTCTTCTGGCATACCAGATTCTTTAGCGGCTCTAGATATATCTCTAGCTCTTTCGCCTATTACAAATAAATAATCAACTCCTAACTTAACTAGATCCCGGCCAACTTCACGATGCCCTTCTTCACTCATTTCACCTAGCTCCAACATATCACCAAAAACTGCTATCTTTCTACCCTCCGAAGGAAACTCTGCCAAAATATTAAGAGCAACTTTTGAAGACTGCGGTGAGGCATTATAGGTATCATCAATAATCTGACTATATTTTACTCCTGAAATAAGATTAGTACGCCCACGAGCTGGTTCGTACTCACTTAGGCTCTTGCTTATTTCTACCATATTTAACCCCAATGCTACCCCTACCGCACAAGCAGTGGCCGCTGCCTGAGCATGTTGCCAACCTAGCACTGCTGGTAAAAACATTGGCACCTCTGAACCCTTATTTCTCAATTTAAAACTAGTGCCATACTTTTCATCCCTCTTGGTGATTTTCACATCCATTAAATGAATATCACTATCCTCTCTTTGTCCAAAAGTCAGTAAATTATTTTTAATATCATCAATTACTCCACTTAACTCGGGATCATCTCGATTGATAATAGCCCAATCCTTATCCTTTAGATCTTTCAAAATGCTACTTTTTTCTTTAACAATTTTTTTAAGACTACCAAAATACTCAATATGACTAGGACCAATGGCAGTCATCACTGCTATATTTGGCTTGGCAATAGAAATCAAATATTTGATGTCTCCTGGACGATCTGCTCCCATTTCTAAAATTAAGACTTCCGGATAATTTGTATCTTTACGAACAATTAACTTTATGGAACGCACAAGTAAAACTAACCACCTAAATAAATTCTTACCAGGTGAGTTACTCCAACCTAAAATAGTCAATGGTGTGCCAATTTCATTATTATAATTTTTGACACTACGACGTGTCTTAAAATTATCTTTTAATACACAATAAACAGCCTCTTTAGCAGAGGTCTTTCCCACACTACCCGTAATACCAACAACCTTTGGTTGATATTTTCTAATCACCAATTTAGCTAATATTTTTAATATAAAATGTAGAACTTTCTTCATTTTCTTTACTTTTATCTATTGGGTGGTATTTGATAATATTCTAACAGAAATTTAGCTATCTCGCCAAACAATGGAGCAGCAGTATCGGCAGAATAGCGCGCTGCGCTAGGATAGTCAAGTTTAGTAATCATAGTAAACTTAGGGTTTTCATTTGGTGCAAAACCAACAAAATTATGTATAGTTTTATCTGCAAAATATTTACCAGTTTCTGGATTAGCAACTTGTGCAGTACCAGTCTTGCCAGCCACATAATACCCCTCTACAGCTGCCTTACTGGCGTGTCCACTATCAACTACATTCACCATCATAGCTGATATCTGTGCAGCCGAACCACTAGATATAACCTCTCTGATCACCTTGGGTTCTACGTCCTCTATAATCTCATCACTATACATAATCTGACTAACCATATAAGGCTGTACCAGTTTACCACGATTAGCTATGGCGTTTATAGCACTAAGCATCTGTAAAGGAGTAACCGTCAAACCTTGACCATAGGATCCAGTGGCTTTATATATATCCCCCTTTTTAGATAAAGAAGATATATCCCCCATACTATCCTGGCTAATATTAATACCAACCTTTTCACCAAAACCAAACTTTTTCATGTAGTCCTCAAAAATCTTATTGTTTATATCAGAGGTGGCTTCAATGATACCAGTATTAATAGAAGCTGCCAGTACTTCCTTCATGTCTACCCAGCCATATTTTTTATTACCGGCATTCCTGATCACTTGTCCTCCGGCAAATTTTATTTCACCCTCATCATTATAAGTAGTACTCGGAGATACTTTACCCTGATCCACTGCTATAGCCATGGCTATAGACTTCATTACTGACCCTGGCTCATATACATGATAAACGGCATTATTATTAAAGACCTCTGCGGTCTCTACTTGATTATATTGATTAGGATCAAAACTAGGATAATTACACATAGCTCGAATAGCGCCCGTTTCAGTGTCCATGATAATAACTGTACCACTTTCAGCCTCATAGCGAGCTACAGCCTTTTCTAGAGCCTTACAAGTGGAGTATTGAACCGTACGATCAATGGTTAATACTAAATCTGCTCCGTTTTGGACTGGTTTACCATCATTGTCAGCTAATAAACGACCAGCCACATCTGCCTCACCTATCACCTGTCCAAAATATCCAGCTAAATCACTTTCGAAATACCCTTCCAAGCCATATTTACCAACCCTAGAATAACCATCATTGCCATAGCCTAAAAATCCCAAAATATGCGCACCAATTTCTTTGTCAGGATAAAAACGTAATATGTTCTTGGTAAAACTTATTCCCATGTCCTCCAGGCTCTGCACTTGTTCTTCCTCTGACTTATCTTTATTAATATCAAACCTAAGTTCTTCTAGTTTAACCTGCAACTGCTCAGCTTTTTCTCTAGGAGCCTCCCTAGCTAAAACCTCGTAACGCCTAGAATCTTTTTTAACTTTAGCTAGCACCTCCTCCTCTTCTAGCTCCAATACTTCGACGAAGATATCCGTCACATTTTGTGGACGACTAATTTTAGCAGGTGCAACACCAATTTCATAATAAACCTTATTAACTGCTAAAGGATACAAGTCATCAATAGCGCTAGCACTATCTACTAAAGAAAAAATACGTCCTCTTTCTGGTTGAATATTTTTAATAACTGAACGTTGCTCCGCTCCTAATCCAGCATAATAATCATTTTGAATAATCTGCACATAAAATAAACGCCCAATCATTAAGAGCATCAAGAAAAAAATACCCCCTTGCAGGATATTTATTCTAACAGTAGATATCTGGTAATTATTACTTCGGGAAAAGTGCATACTATATCACAATCGTTATTATTTTAAAGCAACTTTTTCGTTTGTCTGATCAATATAATAAATGTCTTTTGTTTGTATTTTCACCAAGTCTAATCTTTGGCTTTCATTTTCTAACCTCTCCGTAGTCTGTAATTCACCAACCGTAGTATTGAGCAACCTAATTTCATCTTCAATCACTCTAATATTCTTAGTGAGATCGTTTCTCTCTAAATTCTGACTATTGGCATAATTACTGGATACCAGCATCATAGTCCAGAACAAGATAATAAAAAATACTATTGGAGTGTTGTATTTTTTTACTCCGTGCCAAAAATTTGTAACTTTTGGTGATTTTTGCATGGGAATTATTATTTTATTTTATATTATACTTTCTCTATCACTCTAAGAATAGCGCTACGACTTCGCGGATTGCTAGTTATTTCTGCCTGACTAGGCTTGATAGCCCGCTTATTAACCAGTTTAACCTGTGCTTCATTGTCACAATTACAAATCGGATTGGTTGGTGGACAGATACAGTTCTGGGCTAATTTTTTAAAATAACGCTTTACTATTCGATCTTCAAGGGAATGAAAACTGATGACCGCCAAGCGGCCTCCCGTTGGTAACACTTCGATAGCTTGTGGTAAAACTGATTGTAAATTATCTAGCTCACCGTTTACAGCGATACGTAAACTCTGAAATACTTGGGTAGCTGGATGTTTTCTAAACCTCTTTACACTATCGGGTTTTATATTCAAAATCCGGAGTATGACGTAGACAAGCATGGAAGTCTTTAGCATTTTTTGTTTTTGTTTAACTAAAGTTTGACGCCAGAGAATAAATCCCTTGGCCAGTCGTTTTGACTGTTTCACCTCGCCATACTCACGGAAGATTTTGATCAATTTATCTTCAGGCCACGTCAAAATAATATCTGATGCGGTTAATGTTTGACCTTTCTTATCAAATCTCATGTCCAGTGATCCATGATCCTTGAAAGAAAAACCACGATCGGCTCGGTCAAGTTGATCTGATGATAATCCCAAATCAAGTATAATGCCTGAAGGCTTTTTAAATTCCTTTGTATGTTTTTTAAATTCCTGCTTTAAATGAACGTAACTTTTATGAACTATTATTAATCTTTCCTGATATTTCTTTAATCTTTTCTTAGCAGCTTTAATGGCTCTATCGTCGAGCTCAAAAGCTAATACTTTTCCATCTGGTGATGTTTGCTCTAATATGCTCTCTGTATGTCCTCCACCACCCAAAGTACCATCTATAAAGTGTTGCCCTGGCTGAGGTTTCATAAGCTCCAATATCTCCTGTTTGAGCACGCTAATATGCTGATATTCAACTGGCATATTAAATACCTAAATCTACCAATCCTTCAGCTATCTCATTGCTATCTTTTTCAGAAGTACGTTGATACTTATTCCACATCTTTTCATCCCAAACCTCTAAACGATTATACAAACCAGCTAAAACCACCTTTTTATTTAAGCTAGCAAATTGCTTCAAATAATCTGGTAGGATAACTCGACCCAATTTATCTATCTTTACATCCATAGCTCCAGCCAACATCATACGGGAAAAAGCACGGGACTTAGCCTGAGAAAAAGGTAGGTTGGCTAACTTGTCGGCTAATTTCTTCCATTCTTTAGTAGTATAAACAAAAAGACAATTATCTAAACCTTTAGTAATAACTGCCCCGTCTTTAAACAAATTGCGAAACTTACTTGGCATAGCCAAGCGATTCTTTGTATCTAAATTATATTTATACTCGCCAATAAACATAGTTATCCACAGATAGCTTTATAAATTCCCCACTTTTTTCCACTTTTGTGGTTCGTAGATACATTATACCCCACCGTTCGCCAAAATGTCAATGTATAAAAAGCCTGCATTTATCCACAGGCTTTGTGCAAAACTAAAACATAAAACACTACTTTAATGCAAGTAGTGCCTATGTATTCCAATATAAACCTTATTAAGAGCTACTGGGATATCTTGTACTTGGGTTGTTTCTTACTAATAGTAATGTCTGGTCCCCTTTGATATTTAACCTTTAGTTGCTCAAATTTTGACTGTTGAGCTAATCGATCTAATAACTTGGGTAATAAGACATCAAACTCTCCTGTGAAATAGAACTCACCTATTACTGGTAAACTATGTTGCCACCCCAAAGCATTAATAGTGGCCGTATATAATTTGACCTGGGTTAAACTGGCCTCACGAATCGCTAATACCATACCTTTAATATCAGCTAAGGCTAATTTATTTTCTTTTAAAATATCATCTAAGCTAGCCAGGGTTTTATCCTCACCTACTCCCATAGAAAAATCATGGCTAAATTCAATGTTTCCATCTTCAATCAGTAGCCACTGGGCATTGTTGTTATCTTTAACGTGTAAGGCTAAAATCATAAAAAAAATTAAGGTGTAGTAATACAACCATTGTGATTACAATCCACTCTATTACCGTCGGTGTCCATAGCCGCATAACGAAACTCATAAATAGCCATACGACCAAGATCACCTAAACAATTATCAACATAACTCCAACCATCTGGCAAATGTGGCCAAGTTGGCGCAAAAATAGCCCCACATATCTTAAGCCCTGCTATAGGATTTTCTGATCCCTCACACATATTACTAGCACTATTATCAGCCGCTAAATAAAAACCCTCCTCATAACAAAGTATAACAGCTGACTTTAAAGAAACCAGGGATTCCTCTACGGCTGCTACCATAGCTTTTTTACGAGCTATGTTTAATTGCGATACAGCTACAGAAGATAAAATGCCAATGATAGCTATAACCACTAATAACTCTACTAGAGTAAATCCAAAATTATTCTTTGCCATAATAAATTATTCTATGCTAGATTCTTCAAAAATTGACCAGCTGTTTCACAATTATTACGTAATTGCTCTATATCACTTATAATGAACTCCATCTGAAGCCAGAGAACTATTACTACAAAAGTGACAATCACAAAAAGAAAGATAGTAATCAGAATCACGGTGTGAAAACCAAATCCCTCTTCTTTTTTTCTAGGCTTATGCTCCTTGTTTGTTTTTTTAGGCATAGTTTTGTTTTTATTAATAATTTTTTTTTGGTTTATAAAATAATAAAAGTAAATTTAAAATACCTAAACTAAAAGCAATCAGCCCTATGGTATTATGAAGATGCGGCGTTTCTTGCATTTGCCTATCCCAGGCTAACCATAAAGCAGGAAAAGTATGTATGGCTCCAGCTGATAATAATGCTAGCGCAGCTAAAAATCTAATAATAAACATTGATAAACTCTATAATTATTTCTTATCTGTTTTGAAATGCTTGAAATTAAAATCCATCATTTGCGGCTGCTTCATGTCTTTAGATATTTTATCTACCACAATAACCTTAGAGTTTGACCAAATATCATAAATAAACTTATCGGTTATTTCTAAACGATACAGATAATCACTTAGAGACAAAAAAGTGTACCGTAAATCTTCAGGCAATCCTTCGGATATTTTACGTAGATAACGATCAAACTTAGTTTTATTTACCTTACCTACTATCAATACATCGGTGGCTGCTGGTGATTCAGTTAACACTCCAGAAAAAACTAACAATTTTAAACCTGGAATCTTAGACATTTTATCAGCAATATCCATTTCTTCCAGGGCTAGAGATTTAAAAACCAAATTTTTTATTTCAGGAAACAAAGCAAAATCAAGATTTGTAAAATAATACTTTTTACCTTGTGATTCCTCTGAAGTCAGAATACCAAAATCCTCTAAATTACTCAATTCTCTACGAATAGAATTTAATTGTAAGTCCAAACGACGAGCTAATTCCCGTATAAAAAACTTTTCTTGGGCATGGACACAAAAAAGCTTTAAAATCTTGGTTCTGGCTACTGAACTAAAAATTTGCTCAAGCATAAATAAATGATTTGAGATTTATTTACTAAAACCTTTAAATATAGTATAATATTATTTGAAACAAATGTAAAATGGCTGAACTAAAATACAATAAAATATTCACCCACGACCACATCAATTCTCGTGAACTCTCTGAACTATATATTAGCGACCCCACTGATCGTGGTCGTTTGTTTCTTATCCTAGAATTACCCAAACATAAGATAGATCAACAGTCAGCCCTTGATGAAATAATCAATCAAGCTAGTACTTATTTCGAAACCAGCAACCAAGAAGACCCTGAAATACTACTAGAAGAAATCTTACAAGAACTAAATCAATTATTACCTAATTTAGGTGCTTCTATAAAAATTAGAAATTGGTTATCTACTATTGATTTAGCTGTGGGAATTTTCCATCGAGATAGTGTCTACGTGGCTAGCATTGGTAATATCAATGCTTTATTAATACACCATGGACAAGTAACACCTATTTTAGAAAAAAACACTGACATTAATCCCACTAAAATCTTTGCTGACATAGTCAGTGGACAATTAGATGCTCGGGATGTACTGATGGTCTCCACTAACTCACTCTTTGATTACATTTCTAGAGAAAAAATAAAACAACTAGTCAAACGTTATACACCTAGAGGTGCTGCTTTAAAGATAAATGAACTCCTAGAAACTGTACCCGATTTCGTCACTTTCAACTCACTACTTATAAAAAGCTCTACCTCTGCTGATATTGAAATTACTGCCGACGACATCAAAGCTAAAGAAGAAAACATTGAAGATATATATCCAGAAGATGAGAAGACACTACTAACACCTGATAAATCAGCTCAAGACTATCGTTCTTCCAAATCCAAGGCTCCAGCTGCCCGCACCAAACTAGTAATCGACCCTAAGGGATTCAAAAATGTAAAATCATTACACTTTATTGGAAAATTCTTTGGCCTAGTTGGGTTATTCTTTGCAACTATCTGGAAAATGCTTATTTATATCTACCAAAAAATAAAAAATGGCCTTTTATTTGTATTTTCTGGAAAATATAGACGCAATAAAGAAGCGGAAACTTTGGACAGCCTTAAAAATATGACAGACAAAAAATACGGCTGGTTCCAAAAATTAACCACAAAAAAGAAAATAGCTATCATAGCCCTATTCATTATATTGCTTGTATTTTTACAGAGTTTAGTGTTTTTAACTCAAAAAAAAGACACCGAACAAAAAGATGAAACTTTTAATAACAATCTACAAGAAATAAATAATAAATTTAATGAAGTAGAGGCTAAGTTAATCTATAATGATGAAGAGGCAGCCGAAGAAATAATTTTAGCCATTAATGAAGTTATCAATAATACACCTATTAATTCACCTGAACAACAAGCTGAGATAGACGACATAAAAGAAAAAGCTTTCCATGAGCTAAATAAAGTACGTCATATTCACGTCGTGCCCTCCCCTGTAGAAATCATTATCCCTGTAGACTCTATATTATCTAGTCAAAATATTGTCCAAAAAGATGGAAGTTTCTATCTACTAGCAGACAATCAAATTTTCATGATCAAAGATGAGACTTTCACTTCATTGGATAATTTTACTGATGTCGTGGTAAATTCTATGACTGATTGGCCTGAAAAAGATAAGGTAGTTATGAGTTCTCTCGGTACCGATAACGAATTAAACTATTTTACATTTGATCTAGCTAACAAAGAATCATTGGAGGTCTTCAAGCCTGTTAGTAACAACACTGAAGTGACTGACCTAACCATATATGGAAATAACTTATATGTTTTAGATGCTGCCAATAATCAAATATTCAAATACCCTGAACGTGGTAATAGCTTTGGTGGCGGTTCTATTTGGCTTAAAGAAGAGTTAGAAATATCCCAGGCAAATAGCCTAACTGTCGATGGCAGTATTTATACTATTGAAAACAACGGCGATATCCGAAATTTCCTCAAGGGTCAGGAAGAAGATTTTGACTACCATCAACCTAGACCAGTTATAGGTGCTGGGGCTACCATTAAAACTTTCCGCGATTCTGACTATCTATATATTATAGATCCACAAAATATGCGTATTATAGTTTTGGATAAAGAGGGCAACATAAAAGACCAGTATACTTCTCAAAAATTTGACAATCTAACTGATCTGGCAGTTGACCCAGAAGAAAAAGCCATCTATTTACTAAATGGCAATCACCTATACCTCTTGGCTATAAACTAAAAACAAAAACACCCTCGCATTGCGAGGGTGTTTTTTAATTGAGTAATTTATTTTAGGGTAACACTACCACCGGCTTCCTCAAGTTTTTTCTTAAGTTCTTCGGCTTCTTCTTTAGCTACACCTTCTTTAACAATAACTGGAGCACCATCAGCCATGTCCTTAGCTTCCTTTAATCCAATTTGTGTAATCTCTCTAATAGCTTTAATGACACCAATCTTGTTGTCACCAGTGCTAGTCAATTCAACATTGAAGCTTGTTTTTTCTTCAGCAGCTTCACCGGCATCACCAGCTGGAGCAGCAGCCATAGCTACTGGAGCAGCAGCGCTAACACCAAATTTGTCTTCTAAAAGAGAAACTAATTCTGATAAATCGAGTACTGACATTTTTTCGATTTCCTCGACAATACCTTTGAATTTAGCAGGTACTGCTACGTCCTTTTTCTCTTCAGTCTTTTTTTCTTCTGACATAATATTTATTTATTATTGATTATTAATTATATGTTAACTCTTTTTTTCTTTGATAGCATTTAATACACCTACTAAATCACGTGTATTGCCGCTCAAAACTCTAACCATACCTGTAATTGGTGATTGAATTGAACCAACCAATTTAGCTAGCAATTGTTCTCTGCTTGGCAAAGTAGCCAATACTTTGATCTTTTCTGGTAAAATAAATCCACCTTCCAAGATACCACCTGACAACTCAAATGACTCCTGTTTCTTAGCAAATTTATTAACCACATTGGCTCCAGTGGCTTCATCCTCATAGGATAATGTTAAGCCAACTGAACCGCTTAAATCTTCGACTTGATTTTCGCCCTCTACGTCTTTGGTAGCTAATTTAAGTAAAGTCTTTTTGGTAACTAAGTACTCTGCACCATTATCTCTTAGTTCTTTTCTCAAAGATTCCACTGATTGTACAGTAGCACCATTGTCAGAACTAAAAACAACTGACTTACTCTTGGCTATCTTATCCTTCAAGACGTCCAAAATTTTCTTTTTTTGTTCTTTAGTTTTAGCCATATATTTGTTATTTAAACAAAAAATCTGCGAATTAGAGCCGCAGACTACCTAAAAATTACTTTTTGGCACCTCGGTAGGATTTATAACTTAGCTAATACTAGCTAAATAACCCACTGTCTGCGGTATCAATATTTGATTGATGAAAATATTATATACTATCTATGAAAAAGTGTCAACTGAAATTCTACTTAAGATATTTATTCTTGTTAGCTACATGCTCATCATGATCTACACTATAGATTACATCCCCTTCTGGGGTAGTTAAAAAATAATAATAGGCATTGGAGCTAGGGTATAAAACGGCCTCAATGCTATCTATCCCTGGACTAGAAATCGGCCCTGGAGTCAAACCACGATACTTATAAGTATTATATGGGGAATCTACCTGTAAATCATCCAGTGACGGGGTAGGGTCTTTTTTACCAGTGATAAAATTAATAGTAGCATCTGACTGTAGACCCATATCAACATCTAAACGTTTGAGAAAAATATCAGCAATCATTTTTTTATCTGCATAAACTGGAACTTCACGCTCAATAATAGAAGCTAGGGTAATAACCTCAAAAATGCTCTTACCTTGCCTGTCAGCCTCATCCCGAAGCTTATCTGTCATCTTCCTATCAAAATTATTCAAACATTTAACAATTATATCACCCTCATTAGTATACTCGTCTATATAATAAGTATCTGGAAAAATATAACCCTCTAGGGTAGCGCTATTTGGTGCATCATTTAAAAAATCATAATCGTCCACCCAGTCTAACTTACTATTGGTTAATCTCAAAAATTTCTGCTCAGACAAACCAATTTTATCAACTGCCTCAGCCATAAAAGGTCTACTCCAGCCTTCTAGTAACGTGATAGACCCCTGTGCCTTTTCAGGTCCAGCTACCAACATGTTGGCCAATTGACGAATAGAAAGATTATCTGGTAGAGAATATACGCCAGCCACTACTCTGCTCTCTGATTTTTTCAACCATAGCCAAGTTTCAAATACAAATTTATTTTTTATAAGACTTTCTTTATGCAGGTTTTCACTGATCTGATTAACTCCCTGACCACTTTCAATAACAAAAGAATCTTGCTCATTTAGATCATTGCCAGAAATAACCACAGTCAAAAACCATAAGGAAATAACCACACCCACTAATAAAATAAATTTTATAATAACTTGAATCATAAGTATTTATCTAAATTGTTTGATTTAATTTCAGCTGATAATTCTTTAATCTCATGAACCCTATCGGCTGGACAGAGAAATAATACATCCTCAGTTTCTACCAATATCATATCGTGTACGCCAATGGTAGTCACCAGCTTGCCACTAAAACTGTACAACAAATTATTATTACTTTCAAGTAGCACCGTTTGACTGTTAGTGACATTACCATCACCCTTGTTGACCAACTGCACATCACGCAAGCTGCGCCAGTGTCCAATATCAGCCCAACCAAAATCTGCTGGTATTACCAACATATCTGACATCTTTTCTAACAAGCCTATGTCAATGCTGACATTTTTAACTTGTTCATATATTTTCTTTATTGCGGCTATTGTTTTTTGCTTTTTAATATCCATCAAAGCCTGGTATATCTCTGGCAAAAATTGTTTATACCAAGCTAATAGTTGTTTGGCTCGACATACAAAAATAGCTGGATTCCAAAGATAATTTCCAGCTTCGATGTACTGTTGAGCAGTTTTTACATTTGGCTTCTCTCTAAATGAATCAACATTATATACCTGGCCAGGCTGTTTTTTACCAAGTTCGATATAGCCATAACCGGTTTCAGGGTATTCTGGTTTTATTCCAACCAAAACCATTTTATCAGGGTTCTTCTCAACTAATTTACCAGCCTGTTTAATGGTTTTTATATAGGCCTTCTCATCTTTAATGTAGTGATCACTGTTGATGGTAACTAAGATTGCCTCTTTGTCTATTTGTGTTAAACGCAAAGCTGCCAAGCCAATAGCGATAGCTGTACCTTTGGCTATTGGTTCAACAAACAACTGTTGCTGCTTAATACCAAGTTGCTCTATGACAGTCTCTGCCATATTTGAATTGGTAGTCACAAAAACTGACTTTGGATCAAAGCCCTGAATAATCCTCTGATATGTATTTTGCAGTAAAGTTTTATCGTTGAGCAAGGCTCTAAACTGTTTTGGCTGATTACTATTTGATATCGGCCACAGCCTACTGCCTATCCCCCCTGCTAGAATAACTGGATAAAGCATTAGAGAGTTTTAATGATTAATGCTAAAAGTAAAGTATAAATAAAAAATAAATAAAAATAATTCCTATTTATAATTATACGTAATAAATTTAAAGTTAAATAACTAACAACTACTGTCAAAGCAAAACCAATCAAATATACCCATTGCCAGTTAAAATCACCTAGTGACAGGATAAATGATCCTAGAATAGCTGGGATGGCCATAATAAAAGCATATTCAAAGGCTTGTTTCTTCTTTACACCCATAATCAAAGCCACTGCTATCACCACTCCACTCCTAGACAAGCCTGGCAACACACCAAAACCCTGTGCTAAACCAAGTACCAAGGCGTGTCCCCAACCAATATTTTTATGCTCCTTACTAAATTTTGTAGCTAACAACAAAATAGAAGTGACCAGTAACCAATCTGATACTGAAGCACTATTTCGGAAAGCACCCATGTATCTATAAAATATCAACCCAACCACTGCTGTCACTAAACTACTGAGAGCTATATACCACAACCAGTCTTTCTTGTCTTTATTTTTATGTCTTTTGTTGAGAGAATTTTCAATAGCCTCGATGATTTGCTTTCTAAAGAAAAATATAATCACCGCCAAACTCGCTACATGCAAAAATATATCAAAAGCCAACGAAGAATCTTGTATATTAAGCCATTGTGTAAATAATACTAGGTGCCCTGAGCTAGAAACAGGTAACCACTCTGTTATACCCTGAACAACCCCTAAAAAAGAAATTTCTATTATATTCATTGTCTTTTACTTAATTTTTGTTATAATGATTGTATATAATTATTATATATTCGTCTTATGGAATACAAATTATTTATCATACCCTTGGCAATAATGATCATTAACCAAGGAATTAAAGTTATTATAGAAATACTAAAGGGAAATTTTTCATTACCATCTATACTTAGTTATGGCGGTATGCCCTCTAGTCATGCAGCTCTAGTAGTATCTCTGGCCACAGTCATGGGCTATTACCAAGGTATGGATTCTCCAGAATTTGCTATTGCTATCATTATCACCCTATTTACTATTCGTGATGCCTCTGGTATTCGTTGGCATTTAGGTACTCACGGACAAATTCTCAACAAGCTAATTAAAGAACTGCCTGATAAGCAGGAATATAAATTTCCTGTACTAAACGAGCGCTTCGGTCATAAAAATATCGAAATTATAGTTGGATCCCTAATCAGCTTGGTGCTGACAATGGCCGCTATAATGATCTGGTCTTAATTTAAACTTTAAACTAAAGAGCTACCGGTCATCTCCGGTGGTCTTTTTATTCCTAAAATTTTCAAAACTGTCGGGGAAATATCTGACAAAACACCCACTGGTGTAACATGACTAAGGTCTGTGCCTGTCACGCCAGTCAAAACACTTTTTCCAGCAAATTCATTTCCTATAATAAACAAAGGTACTGGATTATTTGTATGCTCCTTATCTATCACGCCAGTTTGAGGATCATGCATAGCCTCTACATTGCCGTGATCAGAAGTGATTAGGCAAACGCCATCATATGATAAGGCAGTTTCTACAATTTCCGCAACCACCTGATCTAAAATTTCTATAGACTCTATGGCCGCTTGCATATTACCAGTGTGTCCTACCATATCCGCATTGGCAAAATTCATGACTATAAAATCATACTTTCCCTCTTTGATAGCCTGTGTAGTCTTGGCAGTCATTTCACGAGCAGACATAGCTGGTTTTTGATCATAGGAGGTTACTGCTGGCGATGGCACTAATATTCTATCTTCTCCTTCATAAATAATTTCTTTACCGCCATTGAAAAAATAAGTAACATGGGCATACTTCTCTGTCTCAGCTATATGCAATTGTTTCAATCCTGCTTCAGAGATCACTCTAGCCAGAGGCATCTCAATGGTCAGTGGTGGAAAAGCTACAATAACCGGCAAATCTTTTTCATACTCGGCCATAGTAGCCATGTATAAATTTTTAAAGTATTCTCTTTTAAATTTTTCAAACCCGGGCAACACCAAAGCCTTGGTTAGCTGCCTAGCTCTATCTGACCTAAAATTAAAAAATATAACTGCATCACCATCGCTAACTTTACCACGCGGTTGATTAACATCATCCACAATCACGGTTGGTATAAATTCCTCATCATAAACTTTGTCATCATATGATTTCTGTATAGCTTCTAGAGGATCTTTAAACTGCTTAGCTGAAACACCATCAACTATAGCTCTAAAAGCTCCCTCAGTTCTATCCCAACGGTTATCTCTATCCATAGCATGAAAACGGCCTGCTAAAGTAGCAATAGCACCAATACCAATGATTTTTAGCTTGTCTTGTAATTTGGTAATAAAAGTCAAACCACTATTGTACGGGGTATCACGACCATCCAAAAAAGCATGTATATAAAGCCTATTTACTTTTTGCTTATGTGCCAATTCTACCAAAGCATAAAGATGTTCATTATAACTATGAATACCTCCATTACTAACTAGGCCCATTATATGAAGGGCACTGTCATTCTTTTTGGCATGCTTACAAGCCTTCAAAAAAGCTTCATTTTCATAGAAATCTCCATCGGTAACTGATTTGGTAATCCTAGGCAATAGTTGATAAGGAATAATACCTGAGCCTAAAGATAAATGACCTACCTGTGAATTACCCATTTCACCCCAGGACAAACCAACGGCTTCACCGCTAGCTGATACTGGCATAATTGGATAATTGGAGGCATACTTATCAAAATTTGGCGTTTTAGCCAAAGAAATAGCATTGGCTCGTGAAGGTGGAGCTATGCCGAATCCATCTAAAATTATTAGTACTACTGGTTTTGGTCTCTGCATTTATTTTTTTATTAAAGACTTACAAGTCATTAATTTCGGTTTAGTAATATTTAAAATTTCTAATATAGTCGGTGCCACATTACCCAACTTACCTTTTGTAACTAAATTATATTTTTTATCAGATACTAAGATAAAAGGCACCAAATACTTTGAATGTTGTGTAACAACTTCTCCTGTTTTCAAGTTTAACATCTCGTCAGCATTACCGTGGTCGGAAAGCACCACGACTGTTCCCTGTTTACTTTTAACTGCTTTGACAATGCTACCCAAAGCCTTGTCGACAGCTTCAATTGCCTGGACAGCTGCTTCTATATTACCAGTATGCCCAATCATATCTGGTGCAGCAAAATTAACAGTAATAAAATCTGACTTACCTCCTCTAACTGCTTTAAGCACAGCATCAGCAACTTCAAAAGTACTCATCTCTGGCATCTTATCATAGGACGGAATATTTTTGGATGGTATATTGACTCTTTTTTCTCCAACCACAGTATGAGCATAACCACCGTTAAAAAAATAAGTGACGTGAGCGTATTTTTCTGTCTCTGCTATATATTCCTGACTTAATTCACGCATGGCCATAGGTAGTGTATCAGGAACATCAATACCAGGATAAGCCGTCAGTATATTGTCTAGATCTGGCCCAAAATCAGTCAAAGCCACAAACAATAGATCATCTACTATTTTATCACGCTTGAAATTACCGCCGTTTTTTTTCTCAAAATCATCTTGAGTAAACGCTTTGGCCAGTTGCCTGGCTCGGTCAGATCGCAAATTGAAAAATACTACAGAGTCTTTTCCATTTATTGATCCAATTGGCTTGCCATTTTTTACTATTACGGATGGGGTCATAAATTCGTCACTCTCTCCTCTATTGTAGGCCTGACTAACTGCATCCAAGGGGGTACTGGCTGCGTGCCCCTTGCCAGAAACTAAACAATCGTAGGCCATTTTAGTGTGCTGCCACGATTTCTTCCTATCCATAGAATAAAAACGACCCATGATAGTGGCAACTTTTATACGTGGAGTATTGAAAATATTTTTATATTGCCCCAAAACTTTAAGGGCTGCAAACTTGGGACTATCACGACCATCAGTAAACAGATGTAGATAGATATCTCGTTTGGTAGAGCTAATAAAAAAACTAATCAGTGATAACAAGTGATCATTATCAGAATGCGGACTAGATCCGTCTACCAGCAAGCCCATTAGATGAACATCAGATTTATTCTTGATGGCGTGATGAGCGGCCTGCAAAAAAGCTGGATTCTTAAAAAAAGTACCATTACTAATACTCCTGGAAATCAATACCGCATCTTGCTCTACTACTCTACCAGCTCCAATATTCATATGACCAGCCTCAGAATTACCAGGCTGCCCCTTGGGTAAGCCAACATAGCTTGAGGAAGCATTCAGCTTCATATTTGGATACTGTTCATAAAGACTATCCATTACTGGGGTGTTGGCTTCAGCGATAGCATTACCTTCTTTGGTCGGGTTGAGACCCCAGCCATCCAAAACCACCAAAACAAGCGGTAGTGCCCCCTTATTTATTTGATTCTTCCCTTTAGCTGTAATTGGTGCTGAAATAGGCATAATATATATTGTCTATATTATTATTTACTTAATTCTTGTTCAATGTTTAATAAGCGATTATACTTGGCTGTCCTCTCTCCTCTAGAAGTTGACCCAGTCTTAATATAATCTGCATTAACCGCCACAGATAAATCAGCAATGGTTGTATCAGCAGTCTCACCACTACGGTGAGAAACTACAATTTGGTATTTATTAGCCTGCGCTAACTTAATAGTATCAATGGTCTCGGTTAAAGTACCAATCTGATTTGGTTTAATCAAGATGGTATTGGCTACCTCCATATCGATACCTTTTTTTAATCTAGTCTGATTGGTGACAAATAAATCATCGCCAATAATTTTAACATCATTGTCTTTGATATAATGCTCCTTGCTAAATTGCTGCCAAGCATGCCAGTCTTCTTGATCTAGTGGATCTTCCAAAAACCTCAATGGATAAATTTCCATAGTATCAAGGTAATAATCAATCAACTCCTCGGCATTAAAATCGTGTCCTTCCAATTTAAGTTGGTAAACCTCTTTGTCTTGATCATAAAATTCAGAGGCTCCGGCATCAATACCAAAAACAATATCCTTACCTGGCACATAGCCACTTTTTTCTACAGCGTGCATCAAGAATTCAAACACCTGCTTGTGTGATTTTACCATTGGTGAATAACCGCCTTCATTACCTAGGTCAGTATCTAAACCAGTAGCGTGCAGTAAATCACCTAATTCATGGAAAATTTCGCTAGCTTGGCGTATTTTTTCCGCAAAAGTTTTAGCTTTAATAGGAACTATCCAAAATTCCTGAATATTTATATTGGTACTACCATGAGCCCCACCATTAATGACATTAACTACTGGCGTTGGTAGTTTCATTTTCTTTAATTTAGGATTGTATAGGCTACGTAAATATTCATACAATGGCTTGCCAGTTGACTTAGCAGCTGTGGATGCAGCAGCTAAAGATACACCCAAAATAGCATTGGCACCCAACTTACTTTTATTTTTAGTGCCGTCTAGCTTGATCATCAACTCATCTATCTTGGTTTGCTCTGTAATCTGCATGCCTTGCAGTTCATCATTTAAAACAGTATTTACATTGGCCACTGCTTTGAGCACCCCTTTACCATCGTATCTATGCGTATCTCCATCTCTAAGCTCATAGGCTTCAAAACGTCCAGTTGAGGCGCCTGAAGGCACAGAAGCAGAACCAATGGTACCATTGGACAACTCTATATTAACCTGCACTGTTGGATTACCACGAGAGTCTAAAATCTCAAGGGCGCTTATTTTTTTTATTTTATCTGGCATGTCTATTATTTAAAAATTATTTTTTCAATCTTTCTAAAGACGGTAATTTATTACCCTGCAAAAAAGCCAACATAGCACCGCCACCAGTTGACACAAAAGTAAATTCTTTGCTCAATTTAAGTTGATTGGCCAGCTCAACAGTCTCCCCGCCACCAATAATAACCTTGGCTGGCAGTTTAACCAAACCCTTCATCATGCTCTTTGAACCCTGTACAAAAAGTTTGTTCTCAAAATATCCAAATGGTCCATTCCAAACAATCAATTTGGCTGCCTTAATTTCGGCTAAATATTTTTTAATAGTCTTAGGACCCAGATCTAAAGACATCATACCAGCTGGGATCTTATCCATCTCTACTGTCTGACAATTTTTTGATTTCTTGTTTTTACAAACTACCAAATCCTCCGGTAAATGGACCTTTTTGGCGTTATAGGCACGCTTGGCCAAAGCTAAGAAGTCCTTATCATAGACTGATTTACCAACCTTATAATCCAAGGCCTTGAGCATAGTATTAGCCAAAATACCACCCAAACAAACATGGTCAGCCATTTTACTAAACTTCTCTATCAATTTTATTTTGGTAGCCACTTTAGCTCCACCCAATATCACTGACAAGCCTTTCTTGGTTTTTAATACTTTGGATAAATAATTTACTTCGTCTGTCATCAATAATCCAGCATAACTAGGTAGATAATAGGTAATAGCATGCATAGAAGCATCTTGACGGTGAACATTGCCAAATGCATCATTGACATAAATATCGGCCAACTTACTAAGTCTAGTAGCTAGACGTTTACAATTTTTCTTTTCCCGATAAAAACGGATGTTTTCTATCATCGCCACACTGCCATTGCTCATTTCCTCACTATCTTGAATATAACCACTAAAGTCATCAGCCCAAAACTCAATTGTCTTCCCTAGCATCTGAGACAATTTTTCACATACCGGCTGCATAGTAAATTCGGACATCACCTTGCCTTCAGGTCTTCCTAAATGAGCAACAATAATCACTCGCGCTTTTTTACGAGTTAAATATTTAATAGTTGGAATAGCTCGCTCTAGTCTCCAGGTACCACTATTGGGCACCTCACCCTTTTCAATGGGCACATTCAAATCAAGACGCAATAAAACTCGCTTACCAGTTAAATTTTTTATTTGTTTAATATCTTTTAACTTCATATTCTATAATTCTGGTATAAATACTCTAGTCACCTGCTCTTGGCTAGTCAATTCACATAAACTATCAGTAGGAATCTTAGCCACTACATAATCAAAAATCCAAGAATGTTCGTCTAGGACTATTTGTAGTTCAGTTAATTTATTTTTAGTATCTTCATCTATGGGCACTGCCTTGAAGCTAATCATGGCGCCAATCAGGCTAGTATCGGAGTCTAAGTCCGACACAGAGCTATCTATTTTATCTGAATGACATTCTAAGGTTTGCAATAGCACTTTAGATTTACCTTCATCCTCTTTTTCATAAAAAACTACTAGACCCGATACTACTATTAACAGGACTATAAAAAAGGCTATGGAATAACTTGTTTTCATATTTTATAATTACTTAATTCTGGCCCCTGTTGGGGGGCTTTCTATGTGAGTATTATAACATTTTTAAAAGGTTTTTGGAAATAAAAATAACCACCAGATTTGGTGGTTATTTTATAGGCTTAGAGATTATATTTTATCCTTTTCTTTTATACAAACTACTGCAAAATGACAAATGACTGTTATAGCAGCTATATCTTTTATCTCAAAAAGGTTCTTATACCCTTTATATTTTCTGGGATTCTTAATATTTTGTAATATAGATCCTAAAGACTTGATATCCTTTCCCGGCCTTTGTCTGATACCAAAAACATCAATAGCACTTTTATGACTATCCATTATTCTATGCACAAATTCTTCAATCTCAGATTAAAAAGATTTATAATAACCTTAAAGAGCTAGTTTGACTGATTAAAGCTTTCATACCCTAATATGAAAGTTCCCAACATCTGTTTAATGCTTCATGCAAAATCGGCATTTCCTTCTCAAACTGTTCTTTTGTTATCTGACTTGCAACTTCTTCGGCATAAGTGGTCTTTTCACCTTTTTTACCAAGTTCCCTAGATTCTGCATAAGTCTTCTTCCACTCCTCTGGATAATATTCTTCTAAGCTAGTAGCTTCTAATTCAAATAATTGATTATTTTCTACTAGATAAGGATAGCCTTTTTTAAATTCCTCTAACTTACTCTCTGCTTTCTGATCTATTGGTTTGTCACAAATAACTACAGCTTTTTCTTTATATATTGGGTTATCAGAAGTCGCTAACGGATTATACATCTTATGAATAGATTCTATACTTCTTCTTTGCTCCTCTGTGTCTCCACCAGCAAATGAAATTTGTATATCACCTCTTTTTTCAGGATAGAAACGCTTAATAGTCTCTGTTAAAAAAATAAATATCTTTGTCAAAATTATTTGTGTATAAGTAATTTTTCCTTAAGTTGTCGGGGGCGTAATTCTAAAGATGATAATTCATCTAAAGCCCTCCATTCAGGCTGATAGCTGCCTATGTAACCTGAGTCTGGTTGATACTCAGGACCATCTCCTGTACCCACCTTCCCAGACAATATTTTGCATTCATAAAAAAATTCCAACTGACCTTTGGTAGCTGGCTTTTCAGATATAATATCTAAAAATAACTCACATACTTCTACGTTTACGCCCAACTCTTCCTGACACTCCCTGATCAAAGCCTGTTTATCAGACTCACCTGGATCAACACCTCCTCCTGGTGCAGCCCAATATTTATCTTCGGGCTTCACCCTTTTTATTAAAAGTATTTTGTTATCTTTTATAATAACTGCTCTAACTCTTTTTATCATATTATTTATCTTTGTGTTCATCAACACCATCACTCAACATTGACTCATCATACAAAGGCACTACAAACTTAAATGTTGAACCCTTACCTGTACCCTCGCTCTCTGCCCAAACTTTCCCATTGTGTTCTTTGATAATCTTTTGAGCAATGAATAGACCTAAACCTGAACCACCAGTATGGATCTGTGCTACACCTGAACCACGTACAAATTTTCTAAACAAACTCTTAACCTCTTTAGGATCAATACCAATACCAGAATCCTTGGTCATAAAGGTCATGTGTTCTTTATTAAACTCTAGAGATATTTCCACCTTACCTTTTGGTGTATACTTGATAGCATTATCTACCAAATTAAGCACCACCTCCCTCAACTTATCACTGTCAGCAAAAATCTTTGGAATATTTCCTTTTGGTTTTTTATAAGTCAATTTCAAACCTTTTTGAGTAGCTTGGTTTATCAACTCAACTATTACACTATCAATCATATCACTGATTTGAATAGGCTTTTTTTCTAATTTAAGTCGACCAGATTCAATTCTAGATACATTCAATAAAATATTGATTAATCTAGCCAATCTAGAAGCACTCTCAAACAAGTCTTTAATCACCTTAGTAATATTCGGCGACACCTTACCAAAATCTCCATCGATAATCATGGACAAATAACCTTTAATGGCTGAAATTGGTGTTCTAAGTTGATGGGAAGCAATAGAAAGAAATTCTGATTTAGCTTTATCTAACTCACGCAAACGGACATTTGCTTCTTGCATGTCTAGATTTGCTTTCTGTAAATTATTATACAATTTAAGGTTACGAGACACGATACCAACCTGATTAGTCAGCGCT
This sequence comes from Candidatus Parcubacteria bacterium, assembly GCA_018669975.1. Classification (GTDB taxonomy): domain Bacteria; phylum Patescibacteriota; class Patescibacteriia; order UBA1558; family GWA2-36-10; genus JABHSK01. The sequence goes on along the minus strand of JABHSK010000007.1, from coordinate 73,637 downwards.
CCCATCATCTCGATGTCCATAGAAGAAATTCTTTTTTGCTTTACCTGTAATAAAAAATGGATAATACCAATGATTTTGGCTTCCGAAAATATCGGCACACCCACCATAGTTTTAACACCCGCTTCTTCTTGTATTTTATCCATTATTTCTTTATCTACTGGCGGTGACAAAAAGTCAGACATTCTATCAGAGAAATTAATTTTACCTAATAAAACTGTCTGAGCTCCCTTATTAAATCCTGGTTCTAATTTAGTTTCATATTCATGAGGATCTTGTGGTAGTAAACTCAGCAATTTTCTGTTAGCCTTATTGTCAGTAATAGCACCAACCCTAAGCACGTTGGCTTCAAAATCAATAAAGCTCAAGATACCACCTACGTATCCCAACTCACTGGCAATACTATTGGCTATCATCTGATTGACTTTCTTTAAATCTAGCGTACGACTAATCATATTAGTCACTGCTTGCATAGTAGTCAAAAATCTATTGCGCTCCTCCAGAGTTGCATTAACCTCCTGCAAACTCTTAGTTCTCTCCCCTACTTTAGCTTGCAGTTCACGGTTAAATTCTTCAACTTCTTCATAGAGCTTAGATTTTTCGATAGCTGTAGCTATCTGTGGCATTAATACTCTAAAGAAATCTATATCTTGATCACCGTATAAATCTCCGGAGCTCTTAGAGGTAAATAAGAACACCGCTGTTAACTCTCCCTGCTCTATAACCGGAATAACCATTTCCGCATTTAGCATCTCCGCCTCTTTGATAAACCTCTCTATTTTACACCTTAACTTCTTTTCTTGTACATTATCATTATTTCTATTCAATTCTTCTATTATAACAAAGTCTTTATTTGAATGTAGATAATCTATAAACTCCTGTGACAAAGAAGAATTGCTCTTACCTTGTTGAGAGCTAGTCAATAAATTAAAATGATTATTTGTCGGCACTAGAACAGAGACCTCTTTTATCTTTAACTTCTCGGCCAAAAGAATAATAGAATTTTGTAATAATTTTTCTAAATCGATTTCCCTAGCCACTACGAGGCCAACCTCTTGTAAGACTTCTTGATAATCAATCTTATCTTTGTAAAAAATCTTGTCCGTCACTTTGGCCCAAGTGCGTTTGACTGGCTCTAAAAATACCACCACTATAAGTGAGGTGATAATATATGTAAATATTTTACTTGTTTGAGTATTACCACCAATAGTATTACCAACCACAAATACTGATAGGGCGAAAAAACTAGCTACTGCACCAACTAAAACTGCGTATAAAATACTACGCGTAATAAGTAGCCGGATATTCATTAATCTATACTTCACAATTGCATAAGCAATAACAATAGGATAAAATGCAAAGAAAAAAATTCCGAATGGTGGTATTTCTATTCCAAAGGTTACTAAAAATGTCATTCCTCCACCACCAAATCCAAAATAAGCGGCTAATAGAATAAAACGTATTTGTTCTTTTTGCATCCCTGACCTTCTCTTTAAATACCTGTGCAAATAAAAAACTGTGTACACTGCAACAAACGCAAAATAGATAAAGAAAAGATAATATCCTAATCCACCGCCTGGATAATATTGAAAAAATAGCTTCTGATACATGCCACTAGAAAATAATCCCGGTATAAATAAATCTAGAATATTTAATACCCATAATACTGCGCTAATAGCATACATTAAACGTATTCTCTTGAAATGCTCCTTATTTAAGTTTAAATGTGTAAAAATAAAATGGTACCAGAGTGCAGGTATAAAAATTGAACCAGCCTCCATAAACCACCGTGATAAACTTGCTGAGATTAACGAGTTAGCACTTGTTAATCCAAAAAAACCAATACTCCATATGGCGGTCATTAAAGAAGTGATACCAAAAATCCTATTACGTAAACTTGCTCTATTTTTAACAAATAAAAGCCACCAAATTCCCAATGATAGGATACTTCCAAGTATGAAGGCGATTTTAAAATAAACAACAATTCCCATTATATTTTATATATTCTCTGAATTAGTTAGTGTTTCAATGGCATTTTTATAAAAACTTGTTTGCAAACTAAACATTGATGGTTCTAGATTATTGATTTTATTTGCAATAGAAGACTTACCAAGTTGAAGATTATTTAAACGGTCCATATAGGTTGCAGATTCAACTGTTGAAGCAGATAAATCTACCAATCTAGTATCCTCGCCAACTCGAAAAATAGTCTGATAAACTCTTTCATGCTCCTTAAAATTTTTGTTTACGTTAATTTTAAAAATTAACACATCACTACCATTATCCTTAATTTTTACACTTACAACACCACCGTCGAAATTAAAATCAATATCTAACAAATTTTTATATACAGGGTATCCAAAAATCTCACTTGCATGTTTCTGCCCATGTAACGTATTCATCCCTAACATAATTGTATATAAAGCAAAATGCTTACTAAGTGCTTTTGGAAAAAGTAAAGGGATAATATTCGGTTTATACAAATTGTTTAATGCTACCGGTATTGTTAACGCCAACTCCCTATATGGTCCCACAGGAGAATCGATAAAATCAAAAACCGTCAAACCAAGCAAAGCTTTTTGTGGTAAAATACGAATTGGCACGACCTCTAACCCACTTATTATATCAGAGGCACGAGAATATGAAATTGGTAAAAAAAACATTATCCCCTTAAGTTTATTATACGTTAACGGTGATTTTAAATTTTTACCATTATAATTATAATTATTGATGTCTAACATAAACATATTTATTTAACCAACAATCATTTCACTAGTAAATTCAACTCACTACCAATCGACTCACATGTCTTAAGTAAGAAATTAATTTGTTCAACCGTGTGTGTTGCCATAACCGTAAATCTTATCCGCGCTTTTCCCTTTTCAACAGCTGGCCAACGAACACATGGTGCATATACCCCTCTTTTAAATAATCGACGAGAGAATTCTACAGCCTTATCATCAGGACCAATTAAAACTGGAATTATTTGAGTTTCACTAGATAATGTATCAAATCCTAAACTATTAAAACCCGCCCTAAGGCACTCTGTATTCTGCCACATTTTTTCTCTAATTCCTGGTTCACTCTCAATAATTTTTAATGAGGCTATTAATGAAGCTGAGGCTGCAGGAGTCATAGCGGTTGAAAAAATATATGAACGACTCGCAATTCGAAGATATTTAATTAACTCTTTACTACCCACAACAAAACCACCTGTAGCAGCCAGTGCCTTACTACATGTTCCAAGGATAATATCAATATCCTTAACTGCCTCCAAGCCAAAACGCTCTGCTGTACCATGACCGTTTTCACCCTGCATCCCAGTTGAATGAGCCTCATCAATCATCAACATAGCATCATACCGCTTACATAAGAGGGTGATTTTATCAAGAGGTGCAACATCACCATCCATACTAAATACGCCATCAGTTACAACCAACTTCTTTCTCTTGCTATATTTTTTTAATTTTTTCTCTAGATCAGCAGTATTACAATGTTTATAAACAACAACTTTTTGACCACTCATTTTACACGCATCAACAATACTAGCATGATTTAATGAGTCACTTAAAATAACACCCTTACGTCTAAAAAAATCCAACGGTCCAATTTTTGGGGGATTCATTATTGCAGTAATAACACCCAAATTAGCAGAATATCCCGTAGGCCAAACTATAGCATCCTCGCCACCTTTAAATTTTGCTATAGCAATTTCGAAGTCCCTATGAACCTGTAAATTTCCTGACAACAATCGTGAACCATCTGCACCTACACCATATTTCTTGGTTGCCTCTATAGCAGCATTAACCACTTTTGGATGAGTGGCTAAGCCCAAATAATTATTAGATGAAAACATCAATACTTTTTTACCGTCTACTATTACCTCAGGTTCTGCACCACCCTGAATAATTCTCATATCTGGATAGAGGTTATGTTTTTCCAAATATTCAAGTATTCTTCTAATTTCTTCCATACTATACTATTTTATATCTACTTAATATTTTTTTTCTCTTTAATTTTAAAGTTGGGGTTAACAAACCATTTTCCTGACTAAATTCTTCATCTATCAAAGTAAAATTATCTATTTGCTCTACTTTGGCAAAATGTTTTAATCTACTCCCAATCTTATCCTGATAAAAATTTAATATTTTCTCATTTGTTAAATCAAAGGGTAGCCCATACTTAGCACACCATCTTTTAATTTGCTCAAAATTTGGCACTATTAAAGCTGAGATATGCTTGTCCTTATCGCCATAAATCATACTTTGCGTAATATAACGACTCTCATTAAGGACATTCTCAATCTGCTCAGGAAATATATTCTTACCAGTTGATAATATTATTACATCTTTAGCTCGACCAACAATAGTAAGAAAGCCCTCTCTATCGATAAACCCTAAGTCACCAGTATGTAGCCAACCATTATTATCTATTACTTCTTTAGTCGTGTCTGGATTATTATAATACCCCATCATAACATTCTCTCCACGAACCAATATTTCCTTGTGCTCATCAATAATTATTTCATTACAATCAACAGGAAAACCTACTGTGCCATAGCGATAATCATCTGTTTTATTAACTGCAATAATCGGCGATGTCTCGGTCATACCATAACCCTCGATAACTTTGACACCTAAATTATCAAAAAATTTAATCACCTTGAGGTCCAACGAAGCCCCACCCGATATAGCCAGGCGCAAATCTCCCCCCAATACCTGCCGTACTTTTTTCAAAACTACCATATCCAACAATTTCCACTGACCCCACTGCCAAAATTTTAACAAATCCTTACGCTTCAGTACTGCTAGCTGTAGCCCCTTGAAAAACAATTTTTTCTTAAATTTACTACTATTTTCTATATTATCAAAAACTTTTCCATAAATTCTTTCAAAAATACGCGGCACAGAAGACATAATAGTCGGCTTGGCTAATTTGATATCATCTACAATAGTCTTGGTACTCTGGGCAAAATAAATGCTGGACCCAGTAATAATTGGTGCATAATAGCCGGCCATACGCTCAAAGGCATGTGATAAGGGTAAAAAAGAAAAGAATCTATCCTCTGCTGTAATTGTTACATTATGTTTGGCAGATTCTGCATTACTCATTAAGTTCTTATGTGACAACATCACACCTTTGGGGTCTCCAGTAGTACCAGAAGTATAAATAATAGTATGTAAATCATCCTCTAACACCTCATCTTCTACGTCCGTATCTGAACCAATGTTATCCAAGTCTGGCCAGGAAACAACTTTAGTGTTCTCTTTATCATGCTGACCGATAATAACTATCTGCTGAAAATCCAAGCTACCAATTACTACCTCATGTTTAGTAAATAATTCACTATCAATAATCAAATATTTAAGCTCTGCATGCGCCACTATCTTACGAATATATTCTGCATTATATGTTGTATGGATTGGCACTATTACCAAACCAAGACTAGCGGCAGCTAAATCGGCTATAATCCACTCTGGACCATTGCCAAGCATCAAGGCAAATTTATCACCCTTTTGCCAGCCATGTTGTTTCATCCAACTAGCTAGCTTATTGCGGTACTGATCTAGCTCTTGATAGCTGATTTCTTTATATTTTCCTCTATCCAAAAAGGCCAGCGCTGTGCTGTCTCCATGTCCCTCCACAATTCTTCTAAACTTAGCTAAAACTGTTTTTTGCATAAATTACAGATATGCTTAATTTTACCATAAAAAAAACAGTGCTACAACAAACCACACCATTTTTTAGATAAAATATCAAGACCAAATACCCTAGCTACGTTTTTCAATAAATCTTACAATTTTATTAAAAACAAAATCACGCCTAGTCTTGTGTAATAGTCCATGATTATTCTTGTCCAAGATAAACAACTCTTTATCCTCCATCGTTAATCTCTTAAATAAAAATTCTGAACCACGAGGATGTGACACCTCATCTTCACGTGAATGCATCACCAAAATAGGACACTTAAGTTTGGGGATTTCTTTTTTAGTGAAATTATCTATAAAACTATAGAACTGAACGATATTTCTAATTGGAATATGTGTATACCTACCAGTGGCATGCAAACGTTCTGCGGTTTCTTTTTTAATCCACCTTTTTTTATACTGCTTTTTAAAAATTCTAGCTAGAGGCAAAAGTAGTCTAATCCATATTTCATCAATAATACTAATAGACACCCCTAAAGATATTATTCCTTTTATCTTTGGATACTTTATAGCAGCATGAATAGACATGTTAGCCCCAAAAGAATGCCCCACTAAAAATATATTTTCATATTTATCTATATTGGCAGTCACCACTTCATCCACTGACTGATACCAATCTTGGTGGTTGGTCTTACCTAGAGCCTGCGGACTTCTACCGTGGCCAGCCAAAAGAATTGCTTTGACATCTAAGCCAGCTTCTGCTAAGAATTCTGCTAAATGCTTCATTATATAGGGTGAACCAGTAAAACCATGGACCATAACAACTAACGTCTCATGCTTGTCACCAGTAATAATCTCAAAAGGCTGAGCCCTATCAGCTACTCCAGGAATAACTTTAAAATCTCGTCGCCACTCTTTTTTTACCATAGCTACTTGTTTAATTTATACTTCTCTGCCAGGTGTTTTTGATAACCACTATCATCCTTTATTATATCCTGAATCCTATCTCTAAGCCAGTCTGCCTTACGCACACTTAATTTATCCGCCTTCCAATTAAGATAATCATTAATTTTACGTGATACCCTCAAAGTATATTTAATATTAAAAAGGTCTCGTAGATTATCCTGATCCAACAAACGTAAAAAATTTAATATTTTTTCCTGCAAATCTGCTGGTTGATAGAAGATAACATGTAATTTTTTGGCAAAATTACTATCTGTCTGCAAACCACTAAGCGCTTCGTCAACCTTTGATCCTTGGGGTAATAAACATAGAACATCTTTATTTTGTGACAAGGCCAGAGCTGTCCAATAGCCACTTTTAGCATCCATTTTACTACCATGTACAACTAAAGCATCAACCTTTGATAAAGATTGATCACTGCTACTAGACTGAGATTTTGCACTTACAAAAGAATGGTCTATGACTTTTACGCCCGACTTCTTCAACCAAGAAACAATTTGTTTACTATCGTTACCCTGTTCGGCATTACTTGAATAAAAATAAATCTTCATGTTGGACCAAATTAATTTATGAACTCTCCAATTATATTTTGCTGCATCACTACTTTGAAGTCTGCCAATTTGGCATGATGAGCAACTGCCCACATAGTTTTGACTATAGCCGCTTGCTCTGTACAACCTGAAATAGCCACCACACCTTTAGCGTCCATGACAGTTTGTTGATTATACAATACTACTGGCTGTTTCCACTGGCCAATTTGCTTTTGCTTGTCGGTATCTAGGGCTTGAAATGGTTTTACTTTGATAAATATAGCTTTATATTTTACCGCTTGCTCTTTAGCAAAATTCCAAGGTACCCCTGGTATATCGTCTAGCACCAGGACGTCTGCTGCTATTTTTCTATAAATCTTGGACTTATGACTAGAATAGGATAAACCAGATTTTACATTAACACCAAAATCTACCTTACCCCAATATACACCATCTAGGCTACTAAAAAAATTAATATCTCCTGGTTGCTGATAAATTGTTGTAATAGCCGGAATCAAACGAGAGCCAAACATCAAAGCTGGTCCAGGCAATGGTTGATCGGCTACCTGCAAAGCATTAATTAAGTTAGCTCTTAGCCCTAAACCACCAAATTTAGATTTAAGAGTATTGATTGTCTCTTTTTTATCCACAAAACTAGTACCACTAACATAAGAAGAAGTGGTAATGATAGTTTTTTGAAAATGCTGCAGCATAAAATCTAAGGCCAAAGAGGTTTCAATCAATTGATCAATCTTGGTAACTACTACAAAACCGTCTGCTTCAACAAAATTATCCAAGATAGTTAAGGCTAGTTTTTCCCAAATCTGCGACGTGATGATCTCATCTTCTCCAGATATTAAAATAGGCTTGATGTCAGCTAAAATATTTAATTCTGGCATTTGTTGCAGCCAACTATCTATATCTGTTTTTTCTTTTATAGTCAAAATATGCCCTTGTTTATCAAGTAAACAAGTGCCGCCGGCAAACAATACAACAATTTTTTTCTTTTCCTTAGACATGAATTAAATTACTTTTCTTTCTTAGATGAAAATATTAAATAAAATACTACTGCATTCATAAAAACTGTAAATAATGGACCCAAACCATTAAACCTAAAATCTCCCATGTATATCAAAAATAGATCAAAATATGCACCAAATATTAAACCAATAATTATGGTTATTAATAATAAGCCTGTCTGCTTTCTAAAAGTAATTACAGCACCCTTATATTTATCCAACAAATAATAAATAGAGAATGAGGCTAATGATACAAAATATAGTACGTATATCAAAAATATTGGTTTATAAAATACAGATATAAATTCATATTCACTATAAGCGGTTATAAATTCTACTATAAAATAATTTGTAAAAATTATAACGGACAAAAGCATGGCTGGTACCCAAATAATTATTTTTTGCCAACTATGCAATTCTTTACTCTTATAAGGAAAATAAATGACAAAATAAAGGAGCGAAATTATAATTGCTATAGCTGAAACATACGTACTCCTACTAAATAATGAGGTTATACCCACATCAGCAGTTGACCTAGATATAAATAACCCACCAGCCCATAAAAAATTAAAAAAAGTTAATAAGCTAAAATATAAATTTACCTTGTTCTTCCAACCTCGGGAAATAATAAAAATACTCATTATCAGGTTAATCAGCCCTGCTATCAATAAAATATAATTTTGTAAATTGGGATTCATAATTATTCTTTAATAATTTTTGGAGACATTATTAAATAAAAAACTGCAAAATTCATTAATAAAGTGAACAACGGACCTAAATGGTTATAATCACAATTATGAAAATACATCAAAAATAAATTAAAATAACTACCAGCTATAGTCCCCATAATAACTGCTACTAAAATTAACTTAAGTTGAAATTTAAATACGCTTTCAGATTTTTTTAACTTAGAAAATAAAACAATAACTCCTGACAACATTAACATGGTTAACACTAAAGAATACGCGGAATAACTCCATATTTCATAATACACAACCAGCTTTGGCACTAGAGCCACATTATATACAAAAATTTTATAGAAAAAGATACAAAAAAGTGTAGTAACAACTATAAAAATGTTTATTAACCACCGATATAATTTTGACAATTCAAAAGTTTTGTAAGGAAAATAAATAATAAAATAAAATAAACTAACTATTATCATTAATGCCACTGGATAAATAAAGCTAGCAAAAAATCTTGTCATCTCATGACTTACGCCTGCATTTATTACTATTAATCCCGCAGCCCACATAGAATTAAAAAAGGTTAACAAGCTAAAATACAGATTAACCTTATTCTTCCAACCTCGCGATAAAATATAAACACTCATTATCAGATTGATAATGCCCGAAGCCAGTAAAACAGTATTTTGTATATTCATATTTTTACAAATTACCTACACTTATCAGACATAGCCTGTTGGTGTAACAACAAGCTACCTACTGCTATATCTAAATATTTATTAACCTTATGCAAAAAATGTAATTGTTGGGTAGATAATAGTTGGTCACCATTATCTATAATCATTACTCCAAGCAACTGCTGATTGTAGAATATAGGCAAAGCAATGTCAATCTGCTTATCTTTCATTTCCTTAGCTAATTTTTTATCTGTCTTAAAATATCCTATCTCAGCTTGATTGGCGGCTTTATGATATCGTTGCAAAAACTCTAGCATGTGACTATCTTTGACATTAATCAAGCGCTCGCCTACTGGAAAAACCTGATAAAAAGAGTTTGGACTATCTTTTTTGGAAAGATAAATAAATATTTCCTGGTAATCTACTACCTTACTAATTTCTTTTACCAATTTAGAATATAATAAATTCATATCCTGACTGGAACGCAAAATGTCAGCAATACTATTTTCTGCGTTTTTAACGTCATCGCTTGGATTAATCAAGAAAGAAGTGACCAACTTATTTACCAAGTCAAATAAAAATGGCGCTGTCACACCCAAAAATATCAAAAAGAAAATAATACTTTTACTATCAGAAAAACTAATTCCTACCACTTGACTTAAGATCATATAGAATATATGAAAAACAAAGCCAACGATAAATAATCTCAACAGATTTATAACTATTCTATAAAAAAATATTTTTACATTAAAAAACCTATGCCTGAATAAGGCATAGGTAACAATCAAAGTAAACAAAACTGAACTATTGACGCCAATATAATAAAAATCACTAACACCTACCAAGGGTAAAATCACACTAAATAGCACGCTAGCAATAACCGTCAGAGCTGTAGCTGTAAAAATATAGTCAATCTGCTTTTTAACTACCAGGTCAGATTCATTTCTATGCCTAATCAATACATAAAGTCCGTAGCCAACCAGTCCCACAAAATATATACTAAAAAAATAATACAGGGCGCCCGGAGTATATGATATCAGACCATTGTTGACTACTACGTCTTTAAGGTTATAATCCGTAAACACAAACGGAATCATAGCAATACCTGGCAAATAATATAAAAACTTTTTATATATCTTGATCTCTGCCCATTTATCAAATAAAGAAAAAACCAGCCACATCCAAGCCGGTGCTAAAAATAATATTGGCAATAGACCAAAACGCTCTGCCTGTAGCAACAAAATGCCCTTATCAATAAAAATAGTAACATCGAGTAATTCTATGCTCTGCCAAAAAGCCAACAATAAAACCATCGTAAATATTGGCCAACGTCTTTGCTTATTCTTGCTAAGCAAAATTAAAAATAACAAAATAATGTTAACTGCAAAGACAAATACTAAAGTTAAGGTTGCTAAACTCATATACATATTTATTTTAGCCGTCTAAAATAGATAGCCGTCGTTATTAAATATAGTGATAGTAGGCTTTTTTGTCAAGGTAAACAAAAAACCCGCACTAAAGTACGGATTTTCTATTTTATAAATTATTTTACTTTATTTTAACAAAGAAACGCTTTCCCTTCTTAACTATATCCCCTGATTTCAACTCAATCTCATAATCTCCTACCTTATCATCGTTAACCTTAACACCTCCGCCATCAATTAAGCGTCTAGCGTCACTTTTACTCTTGGCTAACTTGGCCTCTATTAAAACATCAACAATATTATTTGATTTAGGTGACAACTCTGGCATATCATCGGGCACTTCTTTGTTTTGAATCATAGACACAAAACTATCCTCTGCCTGCTCAGCCTCTTTGACTCCCCAGAAAAAACTGGTAATCTCTCTAGCCAATTTCATCTTGATGTCTCGTGGATTAACTTTATCAGCCCTCATGTCTGTCTCATATTGTTTAACTTCAGTCATTGGCACTCTAGTGCAGTGCTCATAAAAAACAACGATCATCTCATCAGTCATTTTCATTACCTTACCAAACATTTCCACTGCTGGATCATTAAAATTAATTGTATTACCCCAACTGGAACTCATCTTACGACCATCTAATCCTTCAATTAAATTAGTCATTAAAATATCTTGCGCTGGCTGTTTATAATGTTCCTGCATATTCCTACCAGCCAATAGATTAAATCTTTGGTCAGTACCGCCTAATTCTACATCTGCCTTAACCATCACCGAGTCATAACCCTGCATCAGCGGATACAACAATTCTTTAAGTGAAACTCTATTACCTTTATCTAGACGATCCTTGATATTTTTTCTAGATATAAATTCTGCTAAAGAAAATTGATTAGCCTGCTCGCCTATATCTTCATACTTGAGTTTAGCTAGCCATTCAGAATTGTAATGCACCTCTACTTTATCGATATCTATCACCCTAGCCACTTGATCTATATAAGTACGCAGATTATCTTCTATCATTTTTTTACTAATAGCTGGCCTTTCCGCTTCCTTGTCACTGGTATCACCAATAGTACCTGTAAAATCTCCAACTATAAATACAATCTGATGCCCCAATTCTTGGAAATCACGCAACTTCAATAACGGCACCATACGACCTAGGTGGATATTAGAGCTAGTCGGATCAATCCCTAATTTAACACGTAATTTTTTACCTGCCTGCAGCTTTTTCCTTAAACTATCGAGGTCTATAACTTCGTCTACACCCCTAGTTAATAGTTCTTCAATTTTATCTTTATCAACCTTCATAAATTAAAAATAATTTTATCAAATTTCTTTTTAACTATAGAGATATAAGACTCGATTGTCAAGAAAACCTAGGCTTATTTAGCCACTAAAGAATAGACCGGCTGATCAATATCGTACTCAATATCATTAACTATTATAGTTTCGTCTAGCCACAAATCACGCTTATCGTATGACACAGTAGATAAACAGGTATTGATATAGCTCCAGGGAATTTTAAATTTTGGATATTCTTTATTTGGAGCGACAAAAGTAAATACCCGGCCATCAAATTTCTGTGTCATCCTATCACTGACATCTAAGCAATTATAACCAATTTCTCTTTGTTTTAAAAATTCTAAATCCTGCTCCGATATTTTAATTATTACTCCACCTACTTTCCATTTCTTTTTTGGTACAATATTTAGATAGAGATAACCATCTACTGGTGCATTAATTTTACGTCGATAGCCCAACAAGCTAGCTTTAGCCATAATTTTTTTTCCAGGCAAAGTTCGCTGCAAGCTACCAGCATTCATTAATGATCCGTAGCCAAATACATAAATAGACATAATTTTATTATTAATAATCTTCTACTCGATAATCTATTTTATAAATTACCGGGTAAAAGGGAGGAATTTCTTCCTCCCATAAATGTCAGCTAAAGCAACTCATCACTAAATCAAGCTGCTCTTCCAGCTGGTCATCATTACGACGACCAATCGGTCTAACTTCAATACAGAGGCAGTCACCATAAACCTTGAGCCGAAAGTGCCACCAGACAGACCGCAGGTACATGGGAATATCCAGATCAACCACCTCACTGAGTGGTCGCAAATTACCAGTGCACGGCTCACGGAGTGAAGGCCTAACACTTTCGGTAATCACACCATGACCAGTCAATTGCCTAGCATAATCGGCAATACTCTCAAAATACAGTGGCCCACCATAACGACTGTGAGCATAACCTGCATTGGAGCCAGCGATGTATGCCAACCAATTAACATGCTGTGGATAATAATCCAGGAAGATATCCAGCTTACCCGCCAGTTGATTAAGGCAGCTGATAGCCCTATTCTTTTCTACGGCTATCGTAAATTGCACTGCTGAAATACGGGACAAAAATTCCAGTGCCCGCTTACCATCCACTTGCAACCAGGTAGCATCACGCGCATCAGGAATAATCAGCAGATTCTCCTCAGTGTGTAAAACTGGCCCAAAGAATGGTTCAGCCCCATATTTTTCAGCCGCCAAATACAATTGCCCAAGCAAGCCCCTGGTCTTTACCAACAAGGAATCTACCTGACTGGGTACTGTGACGACCTCAAAATTTTGCCGACCCAACTCATAACAAATCCGATTACCCTGCTTGTCCATCAGGGCAGAAATCAAACCTCCCTTACTCTCCTGAAGATTCCACTGCCCACTATCAATCAGTTGTTGCATAATCATCTGAGAAGTCTGCAGAGAAATCGGACGACCGCCTTGTCTTTCTACCAAAGAGGTCTCGATTTCGGCACCAACTGATGCTCCAGGGACAATATTACTAAAATCCCTATTCACAAAATAATCCACGACTCGTTGCATGTTATTACCTCCTATTACAATGAAAAGAGCGTCAGCCTTTTGCACAAAACAAAAAGCCCCTTCCCGACGGGAAGGGGCTAAGTTTATATCACAAAATATCAACGCAACCCTTTCCCAGAGGAAGAGTTACTATGATGACTACCTGAGCGCTTGAGTGCTAATGAATAACCACCTTTTCCATTTTTTAACCAAGAAGCTACCCTAGATACTGTGGTAGTACTAGTTTTAAGTTCTTTGGCAATATCACGATATGATTTATTTTCTGACAATAATCTAACTATTCTCCAGCGATCAACCATTTCCTGCAATTCAGAAATAGTACACAAATCACGAAAAAAAGCCTCAGCTTCTTTAATGTTTTTAAGCTTTAGAATAATCTTAAATAAATCGTCACTTTTTTTATTAAATTTAAATTCTTGCATATCTCTGTATTAGTATACTAACACATTAACACAGATAAAACATCCTGTCAAGCCAAATAAAAAAAGAGGCTCAATTAGAACCTCTCTGCTTAGGAAAGCAACTGGCTAGAAGCCAGTCCTGAAGCAACACTAATGAAGGTGTCGCCACGTCTCAATTTGTCTTCACCAAAACGATTGGCAAAAGCCGATTGGACGCAAGGCACCAGTGAAGATCCTCCTGTTAGAAAGACCGAGTCAATTCTACCATTAGAAACTCCGGCATCAGCCAAAACCTGATCTACGCATTGTTCGTACTCCTCTAGTGCAAAGGCAATGATTTCATCAAACTCATTTCGAAAGATTGGCTCGACAATCTTAATAGCTGACTGATTAAAGTAAATACAGTCACTATCATAAGTAGACAAACCACGCTTAGCGGTCTCAATAGTTTGAAACAAGGAAAAGCCCAGGTTCTCATCTATTAGAGTAAGTAAGCGTATAGCACACTCTTTGTCTTCTTTTGTCCTAGCATAACGTACTAGATCATTGAGCACACGCATAGTGCGAGTATCTTTGAGGAAGGCAATTTCTTGCCATTGCATAATGCCACGAACAAGGTACGATGGAAAACGCATCCATTTTTCCCAACTGTTGTACTCGGCATCTTGACCAAAGTACTTAAGCAATTTCATCTCCATTACAGCTGAGTCAAACTTATCGCCACCGATGTAGACACCACCAGTAGACAAGATGTCCTTGGAGCGATCTCGTTTTCTCCTTCTTTTTGGAGACAACCTGGTGACCGTAAAGTCAGTGGTACCTCCACCCAGGTCTGCAACCAATACAACCTCTTCTCTATCTAAAGACATTTCGTAGTGAAAAGCGGCCGCAATTGGCTCCAACTGAAGTTCAACTTCATTAAAACCTGCCAGCTTGGCAGCCTTCATCAGGCGCTCGATGGCCATAGTTTCTTCTTCCGGATCCTTGGAAAATTCTGCTGGCCGCCCAAAAACAGCCCGATCAATGTCCATGCCGACTTGTTCGTTGGCTCGCTGCCTAACATCCCTAAGGATATAAGCAATCAAGTCTTCAATATCGGCAAAGCCAAGCCTATCTAGATAGGTGCCAGTAAACCCGGAATTAGGTAAAACTGACTTGAGTGACTGCATAAAGCGTCCACTCATCCCATCGGCAACATAGCGCAACATAGCACTCTGACCAACAATTGGTTCCCCTCCACTTGGTCCAAAATATAATACCGTCGGCATCGTTTTATTTTGACCATCAATAGGCAAGACTTGTGTGCCTTCCCCATTCTGGATAGCAATCGACAGATTGCTAGTTCCAAAATCAAGACCGTAGAACGGTTTCATTGTGTTCTCCTATTCTATTAACAAGGTTCATTTATTGGCAGTAGTAAAATTCTGCATTCATACTCCAATCTTATATATTTATATAATTTTGTCAATAAACAAGCTTTTAAAGTAGCCTTCCTTTGTACTTACCAAAACTCATGTTATCTTGATCTTGCTTACCAGGTTCATCAGTAAAAGCTATACTTGGATATGCTTCCTTATAATATTTGAGCTCATATTCGTGAGCTTCTAAAAAATATTTGTATATTTCATCACCAGACAGATTGTCTAGTTTATAAATTAAAGGATATGATCTGCCCTCATAGTGTATCCAATCATCATGCATAATATTGATACCAAACTGTTTTGGATCATGAAAAAACTCTGTACCTGGATATGGAACTAAAATATGATTACAAACTTGATCAACTGCTTCTGTCTTCAATAAATTATAAATTTGCTCGTTGTTATATTGCAGTGATTCCTTATCCTCGCCTGGCAAACCAACAATCCAATATGATTTTACATAAATACCATCAAACTTTTTAATGGCTCGACAAGCTTCAATTTCTAGTTCAGCTGTACAATTCTTTTTTAGTAAAGTCAGCGCTTTATCATTTAGGGTTTCAATGCCAATGGAAAAAATAATAATTCCGCTGTCTTTCATCAATTGAATTAAATCTGGACGAATATAATTAGCTTTAACATCACAAGAAAAATATAAATCAATTTCTTTTTCTTTTAACTGGTTCAATATTTCCAACTGCTGTGGAGTCACTCCCAGCATTGGATCTGAAATATGAATAAAGTTATAATCCCCCATCAATGATTTAATCAATTCTAATTCTTTATAAAAATTAGCAAATGATCTGGTGCGCATTTTACGGCGCCAAAAGTTTGGCCCGCTACAAAAACCACATTGATACATACAACCACGGGAAGTATCAATATAAGGATGATATTCTTTAAGGCCACCTGGCAACAAATGATAAGCAGGCATCGGCAAAGCATCTAGAGCCTCTATCAAAGGACGTAAAGAGTTCACTTTAACTTCTTTGCCTTGTTTGTAACCCAAGCCTAAAATCTGACTATAATCATCACCAGTAGATTGATAAACATCTAGCCATTCTGCCAAAGTAATCTCACCTTCACCTATCACTACAAAATCTATCAAATCGTTTTCTAAACATTGTTCAGGCATAGCCGTAGCATGTGAACCACCAATCATAGTTGTAATCCCTGGTTTTATTTCTCTGGCTTGAACAAAATACTCTAAAATAACTGGATAATTATTGGTTTTTACTGAAGCCATCAATACATCTGCTTCCTTTATTTTATCCTGACATTTCTGCCAAAAATCTTTGTCATAGTCTCCATTAAAATAATCAACCTCAACACCCTTTTCTTCTAGTACCGCTGCCACGAATAAAAGTCCACGGTTGTAAGTATGCGGTGGTGAAAAACGAATATTGTATTTATCTTCCAATTTAACTTTTTGATCATGTAGACGATATTTTTTGACCTCTGAAGACAACCTGTTAAATTCAGGTGTAGAAAAAATCTCTGTAGTTGGAATATCTAGTATTACGACTTTCATAATTTGGTATTACTAAAACTAGCAGAACTACGCAAGGGTAAACTATCATTAATAGCTTTAATCTCTTTCAAAAAATCATGTTGATCACTCAAATTCGGAATATAGTATTTCTTGCCTTGCAATTTATTTTTGTGTATTTTATAAAAATTTTCTAATCCCCACTCGACAATCTTATTCATAAATAGACAACGACGACTATCACGGTGTCCAACCTGCTTGGCTTCTAAATATCCATCAAAAGGACAACCACCACCACAGACTCCGACAGCAGCACAATTACTACAATGGTCATCAAAAAGCGGAGAAGTTCCATACCATTCTGCGGACATCTCAGCAACCCTCTTTATGTCTGTAAAGAAAAACTCATCCATACCAATCGCTCCTTCACAAACTCCATATCTTTGCCCAGGTAAAGCAACCAATCTACCACCACAGGCTGCACAGTCATTAATTTTAATCTCGTGTCTAAATAAAAGTTTCAACTTTCTGATAATATGCTCTATATATAAATTGTTATCTGTTGACTGTTCAAAAATTTTGAACATACGTTGACAGAATTTTCCAAAATCTAAATCATCATTTAATGGATTGTCGTGATCGTCATGTGGTAGGTTGATACCAACATTAATTGGTTGCAAATCATTAGCAAAATAATCAAAAATGTCCTCTAGATTGTCGTAATTATGTGAACCAATTGTACAAGATATACCTACTCTACAACCAGCTTGCTGGTATATTTTATAACCCTTGATAACATCGTCAAAGGTTCCTTTACCATTTGCATAAACTCTAAACTTGTCATGCTCTTGAGCGCGACCATCAATAGACATAATAATATAAACATCATTATCCTTGAGTACCTGTGCGCTATCATGATCTACTAAAGTACCATTGGTAATGATAGTCATATCAATCGGCCTATCCAATTTTAATTTACTTTCTTTCTGCCGAATATATTTAACTGCATCCAACATAACCTCTTTATTCACCAATGGCTCACCACCATAAAAAACTACGCCACGTGGTTTGTCCTCCGCCAAATTAAAAAAATTATCAACAATCAATCTAGCCTCGTCTCGAGTCATACTACGATTACCCTTGACGTCGTGTGTTACTTGCCGACAATATTTACAATCAAAATTACAAGCTTCCGTCACCACCAGATACAATTGCCTAAAACTAGGATCAAACTTACTCTGACAACCACTCACAAATTTCTCAGCCTTTACATCAAAATCTTTAAGCAAATTATACTTTTGCAAAACATCTTTGGTCTCCTGATTATCTGCATCCGCTTTAATGAAAACTTTATCTAAAGACAAGCCATTCAGTAAACATAGATGTTCACCAAAATCAAATACTCGTACATACTTTGATAATTGATCTTTAATTTGTGGATTCAATTCTCCCATATTAATTAGCGTTAGGTGTATATTGAAAATCTAATGGACTGCGACGCACTTCTATTTTTCCATATATCTTATGGCGTTCTTCATCGCTGGGAATTACAAAACCATCTTTGACCAGTTGCTTCTGATCAATAAAATTGTATAAATCCCAAATTAACCATTCTAAAAATCTCTTACTCTGAATACAGTAATCGTCGTCCAATGAGAATAAGGTACCATGTTTAACCTCCGCGCTCTTAGGGCAACCGCCACCGCAGCAAGAAATAGCTGGACAATAGCGACATTGTTGTTTGAGAAATGGTGAATAGGTTTTTATACCCGTTGGCAAAAATTCCTCTACCTTTGGATTATCTTTTACTTTGACTGATGAATTATTAGCATAAGCCATACAAGCTGACAGAGAACCATCCGGCAAAACCATAATCCTTGATCCAGTGCCCGTGCATCCTTTAAGTCTTGGCTGTTTTTCTACAAAAGGTTTAATACGATTATCCATAACATACTTAACCAAATACATGCCATGTTTTCTAGCAACTTCAAAAGCTTTAATTAAATTATCTGCTAGAGTATTACCTTCACAGACATAGGGATTACCACCATCATCGTAATCAATCATAATATTAGTAGCCATAGTATGAGGTTGTAGCTTTTTAGCAAACAACTCTACAAAATCTGCCACCTTGTCTACATTGTGACTACCTAAAGTCAATGTCACACCAATTGGAAAATCTAGCTCCTGTAAATTTCTATAAGCTTTGACTACATCCTCAAATGTTCCTTGCCCGTTGGCATAAACCCGAACATTATCATGAGCCAGTTGATCTCCATCAAAAGTAACTGCTGGATAAATCCTGTGCTCTTTTAGATAGGCTGCTTTTTCCTTATTAATTAAAGTGCCGTTGGTACACAAAATAAAACGACTCCTCTTATAATCTTTATTCTTTTTTATTTTAGCTGATTCTTTTTCCTCTATATATTCAACCATGAATTTCAAAACTTCATAATTAACTAATGGTTCACCGCCATAGAGAACAACCTCCTTATCACCCTCATCTACCACATGCTGCAAATAATAATCAACTACCTGTTTAGCAGTATCTTTATCCATGTCCATAAAAGAAAGTTTTTTGTCTCCATCTAAAGCAACGTCATTATTACTGATACAATATTTACAACGTAAATTACATTTATAGGTAATACTCAAATACAATGTCTTGATAAATTGTTTGGCTTTAACTTGTTTCTGCATGCTATCCAATAATTTCTGATCTTGCTTATCATTAGCAACTAAAAAACCACCTTGGTACAAGGTAGTTAATAACTGTTTGGTTTTTTCATCCTCCTTATCAAGCTCTTGATAAGTATTATAGTCTGAAAAATGTGCAAACAATTTATTCAATAGTTCGCCACCATATACAATATCACAAGTCAGTGAATGATAAACAGCATACTGACCATCTTTATTACTAAAAATAGAACAGTAATCTGAATTTTTTAATTTTTTGTTATTTATATTCATAATTTTAAAAAAATAAAAAGGGGGGAGGCCGAAGCCGTAGCTAGCGCCCCCCAACCCCATCTGTTAATAGGGTAATAGTTCTCCGAACCTGGGCCACTGCCATATCCAAAGACCGCGGCAAGACAATTACCTTATTAAAATAAGGCTTCATCTTGTTTTGGAAGATGTTCATCTCCCGAGCAGTCTGGGCCATGCGTTTATCCACAAATTCGGGATCATGTTTCCTCGAGCGACTTAGCTGATCGACCAATACATCCAGGTCATCCGGCAGCAAAAGTACGGCAGCCATCTGCTGGTCATACCTTTCTTTAAACTGCTGAACCCAGTTAATATAGAGGTCCATCAATATTACTTTACCGTCAGCCAACATTTGCTCAATCCGATTGTAGTCAATAACGAACTGGTGTCCGTCAAACTCAACCAAAGTTTCTTTGAGCCTAGGATCGGCTGCCAACATCGCTTGTATCTCATCGCGAGACACAAACCAATAATCTTCTCCTTCAACTTCATAGGGTCGAGGTGGCCGACTTGTATGCGGCAACATCCTGACAAAATCAGTTGAAGAGCTCATCAGAGCAGTGATGATGGTAGTCTTGCCTACCCCTGAAGGGCCAACAAGAGCCACAAATTTACCACTCACGGTACACTCCCCTCGCTGCTAGAATTTTAAGGTGCTTTATCTATTATAAATTGACCTTTTTACAAAGATCACATATTATTCCTTTGTTTTGCTTGATTTGCTTACAAACCTTAGCCTTATCAAGTTCTCTATTAAATAACGGAATGCCAATTTTGTCAATAGCTAGCTCCTGCCTTATTTTTTTGGCTTTATTTATCTTATTTACAAAATCTTTACAAGCAATTTTACCAATGCGACTATAATCAGCCATTACCCTGCAGCTATACCAGTGTTCATCAACATCTAGAAGTATATAATTGGCAAAACTACAAACTGTACGTTGTGAATGATGTTTAGCTAAAAACCTTTCATTTAAATTTCCTCCCCGCCCAGCTGGTGACACCTCACTGATATGAAAATCAATTTGTTGCGGCTCATACTTAGTTAAAAACTTCTGCATTAATTCTTCATCGTCTTGATTGGTAGCCCAGTGCACCAATACTCCAAATTTATATTTTTTTCTACGCTTCAATAAAAAATCTAAAATCTTTGAATTCCCCTCAATGTCTACATTGTCATGCCAAGTGTCAATGCTAATGTGTAGCCTGTCAATCCACTCAAGCATCTGCCGTGATTCTTCATTGGCCATCAACTTAATACCATTACTCTCCAACTGCAAAGTAGCTTTTGGCCACCTAGTTTTAATATCTTTAGTTAGAGCTGCTATATACGGCAAGGCTGTCACTTCACCGCCAGTCAACCTGATTTCGTTTATTTTAAATCCTTCTTTTTCTAAAGATGCCAAATCTTCCAAAGCTTGTTTTACCTTATACTCTGACATACTATGCTTATTGTCTGGTGAAGCAGCATAATAACAATGCTCACAACTTAAGTTGCAATACTTGGTTAGT
The DNA here is from genome assembly GCA_018669975.1 of Candidatus Parcubacteria bacterium. Taxonomy (GTDB): domain Bacteria; phylum Patescibacteriota; class Patescibacteriia; order UBA1558; family GWA2-36-10; genus JABHSK01. The sequence goes on along the minus strand of JABHSK010000007.1, from coordinate 52,016 downwards.
CTTAAAACTACGGAAATGTTTTTGTCTAAATCTTTTATTTTTTCTTTACTAACCCCTGCCAGTCTGAATAAAATCTATCCTTGCCTTCGTGGACAAAACTACCTTCATTCAAATTAACAGATACTATTTCAAATTTTTCTAAATATTTATCTAAATCTTCCCTGGTCGTAAAACAATGCACTTCTCCTTTGTCTAGAGCATTTTCACAACGCCAAGCCTGATACCCAACTTCAGTGCCAGAACCACAACGTCCATCTTTAATACTTGGACAAGTAAAATAAAAATATCCGTTCGGCTTCAAAATATCATAGACATGATCTATCGCCTGCTGCATTCTTTCCTGCTGCCCATGATAGATTACGTTATAAGATACTACAAAATCAAAAAAATCTTTTTCAAATGGCCCTTCAGCCATATCACATAAATAAGTCTTGGCTGATACTTTTTCTTTGGCTAACCACTCCTCTATTTGATCAATGGCTGCTTGTGAATCATCAGAAGCATAAACATCAAAGCCAGCCTTAGCCAGCAAAACAGTGTGCCTGCCGATGCCTGCTCCCAAATCATAAAACTTTTCCTGACCAGAAAAATCTAGTGACTCTAGAATTTTAACAAAGTCTTTAGCTGGTGTACGCCACCAATCTAAATCTTTTCTTTTTTCCCAAAGACTATCCCAATTAATGTTTGTTTTGTTTTTATTCATATATTTTTTTTAAAAGTAGTCTGAATAAATACGTGACATTGAGCCGCTTTGCGGCTCAATGTCACTCTATAGCGTAATTATACTCCGATCGGACTATTTCTACCAACTGACAAAGGCTGTCAGGATTAACACCCACGTAGCACTGACCACCAATAGAAAGTTCAAAGCCTCCTTCGGCTTTAGAATCTTCAATTGCTTGAAGAGCCTTCTTGATAGTCGTTTGATGCAAACCGTGTTTGTCGAAATCCTTGTTATTCAAGCCTCCGGAAAACAACACTCTACCCTGTAGATGACGTCGTTCTTCTACTAAAGAGCTGAAGCCGCCGATATCTACCTTTTTAGCTGATACAAAATCCAGCAAATGAGCAAAGTGCTGATCTAAAGGACCATCAGCATGAAAACACAAGCGCCTATCAGAATAGACAGTGTTTAAAAACTGATAATGCTTAGTTAAGCATGCCCGAAAATCTGCCTCGGAAATGAAACAGATATAATCGTCACACAACCACATTTCACCATTGCCATAAAAATAAGCATTCCACTCAATTAAAGCATGACACATATGCCACAGTACCTTATCTAACTCAGGAGTTCGACCCCCCACTGCTAGCATTACTTGAGTAGCATCAGCCAATAAACATGTTGCCGTCAAAGGCAAATGAATGGCCGGTGGCCTAAACTTAGCAACGGGAATGTTGGTTCCCAACTTACTGGCTCGAGCAGCAAAACGTTCTGCCTTAGCCTGTAAGCTCTGCCACAGTCTATTTCTATCCGGTGGAATAACTTGCAATTTGAGAATCTCGGATAGATCATTTTCAATCGACTGACTGACAGGCGGACTATTTTGACTGGTGAATATTGGTGTACCAAAGGCAACCGCTTCGCCAATCGGGCCCGTCTCAAAACCAATCCAATCACAGGTGGAAGAATCTGCACGCAAATGCTCCATTTGCCACTGCCAGCCCTTAAGCTGAACCTCAACCTGTAATTCTGGTTCCCGATAATATTCCTCGACATCAACGCCCAGTAGCTCACAATAAAATGCACCGTTGAAATAAAAACATATCGGTACATTTGCATTGGGGCTAAGTTGGGCAGCTAGGCTTCGCCTTGCTCGCCGACGCTCAATTTGGTCAGCGTACTTACTGACATCCAGCAACATCGCTACCCCTTTCATTTACATGTCTTGTGGTTTTTTCTTACACTATTATTTTAAAATAAATGTACACAAATAATTACTATGTATAAACTCTTTTCCTACTAATGTTTTGAAATTTATCTCTGGAATTTTATCTCCACGATAAATTGGACAATACTCATCTGGCTTATCAACATTATCATTAAAAATTCTTCTACTCATACAGCCACCTCGGCATTTATCAACAAAATCACAATCCTGACAAAATTTCGGGATTTGTTTTTTCATTTCTATAAACTTCTCTGTTGAAATCTTATTACCATCCACATAAACACAAGGACTAACACTAAAATCTGGATGTAGCCTAACTGAATCACCGCAAGGAGATCCACACAAATGATCATTAATATCAGTAACAATAGCTAACACAGGCTCTGAGCTAGCTACTAAAGTGAAATTATCAGCAATTATTTTCATTGATTCCCAAAACTCTTCATAGCTCATCTGAAATTCATCAGTATCTACTGGTTTACATAAGTTTACTCTCAGATGAATATCATATTTATCTAATATCTTTTTAAACTCTCCAAAAACTTTATAGTTAGAATTCATCAATACTGTAGCAATGGATATTTCAATGCCTAATTTTTTACACCTCTCTATAGACTCAATGGCTCTATCAAACAAACCAGGATAACCCCTCCACTCATCATGTTCTTTAGCGTTGGCAAAATCTAGAGAAATATCTACCTCATCCAGTTTCTTTAGATGCTCATCAGACATCTGAGCAATAGTAGTACCATTTGATGTAACTGCAATTTTTATCTTTTTGGCATGAAAAAAATCAACAATTTTTAAAAAATCAGGATTTAGTATGCTCTCGCCAGTGCCAAAATTTACTTTCTGTAAATTAGGAAAATACTCAAAAATCCCTTCCATTTCTGCTAGAGTTAGGGTCTTCTTACTTAAATTTTTTGAGTAGCAATGGGAGCACTTAAGGTTACATAATGAGGTTAATCCTATGCCTAAAGATGTTACGTGATCGTATACTTGATCTAGTTTTTTCATATAAATATCTAAAAAAATAATTTACATTACCATAAAACATACTATACCATAATACAAAAGATCTTTTATGTCAATATTACTAAAAAGAAGACCCGCCGAACAATGTCGACGGGGTAATAAGTGGAGCGGGCAGAGAGACTCGAACTCCCGACCGTCTTTTTCGTGGTAGTTACCCTGCGGTACTACCAAGTCCCAAAGATGCTCTGCCAGCTGAGCTATGCCCGCTCCTTATGGAGTCCACGACTGGATTTGAACCAGTGACAACTTGCTTAACACACAAGCCCTCTACCCCTGAGGTACGTGGACTCCATCTGAGATGAATATAATAAAGAACTATTGGCAGGGGTGGAAGGAATCGAACCTTCGACCTCTCGCCGAAACGAGACGCTCTATCCTGCTGAGCTACACCCCTTGCCTGGGAAAAATGGTGGGCAGAGAGAGATTCGAACTCCCAATCTCCGACCTGGTCAGTCGGTGCTTTAACTTGGTCTTCCCGGGCCCTGGGAATAAGTTAAACTACCTGCCCATTTAAAATTCACACAAAGAGCATCTTATGACAGATATTAAAACTTGTCAACAGCGCTCCGGAATCATCACCACCATAACGTCACAGTTGTTAGGTGGCAACTCACCGCTGCCAATATGCACCGCACACTCCTGTCCGACCTCAACTGATACAACTGACTCGTTGTCAATCTCAATCGAACCAGCCTTATGCAGACTGTCGTGTACACCGGGCATACCAGTACTTGCGTCCCCTTTGGTGAACTTCAATAAATCGCCCTGATTTAGCTGACCCTCTTTGATACGAATAGCTACGCAGCGCTTGTTCGTAAAAACATGAGTCACCTTGCCGATAGTCATAATTTCCTCCTTAAGCTTGATGGTAATTATTTTCTACCTGTCTTATGTGGGATAAACCACAATGCACAACATATGCGCAAAAATTATCTTATAATGAAACAAAAAATTCGTCAATATTAAAAAACTCGCCTTTTAGACGAGCCTTTTATTTATATTTTATAATTTTACTTGTACTGCCCTCTGCCCTTCTGACGTATCTTGAACCTCTACACCTAGGGCTGTTAATTTATCACGTAAACGATCGGACTCCTTCCAATCTTTCGCCTTTCTAGCCTCAACTCTTTTATCTAAAATAATTTTTATTTCACTTGATAATTCTAATGCTCTATCACGCAAGCTCTCTAGATCTAGTCCCAAGATTTCATCTATTTTAAATATAGTATTAAGTTTGGCGCTATCAGAACAATCTGCATCCAATATCTTTTGAATAACTGCCAATGCTTTAGCGGTGTTAAGATCATCGGCTAAAGCGCTATAGAATTCGTCAGAAAACTTATCACAATTTCCCTTGGGCTTTTCATAAAATGAAATTTCTCTGACTATATTATGCAAAGCCTTGTTGGCCGCCTCAATAGATTGCCAAGAAAAATTAAGTGACTTACGATAATGATTTTGCAAAACCAACAATCTAAAAGCTTTGGTAGAAAATCCTTTTTCTTTAATATCTTCCAATTTTACATAGGTACCTTTAGATTTGGACATTTTACCACCATCCAATTTTACATAGGCATTATGCATCCAATAATTTGCCTGCTGTTTACCAGTAACTGCCTCTGAACCTGCCATCTCGTTTGGATGATGCACTGTCATTAAATCCATACCACCAGTGTGTATATCAAAAGTATCTCCTAAAGTCATTTGACTCATAACGGAACACTCTAAATGCCAACCCGGGAAACCCAAGCCCCAGGGAGAGTCCCACTCCATGTCACGCTTCTTGTCTTCTGGAGAATATTTCCAAACTGCAAAATCAGTTAAATTTTTCTTTTCTGGGTTTTTAGTTACCCTAGCTCCTTCTTGTTGCTCTACTTTATCTAAATTGGCTAACTTGCCGTAGTTGTCTATTTTTGAAGTATCAAAATAAAGACCATCCTTGGTCTTATATAAAAATCCCTTGTCCCACAAAATCTTTGTAAAAGCAATTTGCTCTTCAACAGTATCGGTAGCTCGCAAAAATTTCGTTGGTTCTGCAATATTAAGTTGGTAAAGATTATTTTTAAAAACTTTAATAAAAAACTCTGCAATCTCCCAAGCTGAACGACCAGTGCTCCTCCCTGCTTTCTCTAGTTTATCCTCTCCTTCATCAGCATCACTAGTTAAATGACCAACATCAGTAAAATTCATAATATGAGTCACCTTATAACCTTGGGATAACAAAAATTTCTTCAATACATCCCAGATAGTATAAGCTAGCAAATTACCAATGTGCGGATAGTCATAAACTGTTGGACCACAAGTATACATACCCACCTTATTCTTTTGAATGGGTACAAACTCTTCCTTTTTCTTACTTAAACTATTGTATAACTCAATTTTCATAAAATAGACTGTAAATTTAGTTTAGCACAAAAACATATTTTGTCTATACAAAAAACCCCGCCAAAGACAGGGTTTTTATAAAAGTATATAATTATTTCATTTGATCAATCATTTCTACCAGTCTATTTGAATAACCCCATTCATTATCATACCAAGCAATAATCTTAACCATATTACCTCCAACCACCTTTGTTAAAGACAAGTCTACTATGGAAGACCTGGAATCACCAATAAAATCTGAAGAAACTACTGGATCAGTTGTTACACCTAAAATTCCTTTATATTTCAGTTGCTTACTAGCAGTAGTTAAGGCATTATTTATTTGTTTAACTGTGACGTCTTTCTTAAGTACAAAAGTAAAATCAGATAAAGAGCACACTACAGTTGGCACTCTAACTGCTAAACCATCAAACAAGCCCTCTAACTCGGGAATAACCTGAGCTGTAGCTACTGCTGCACCTGTGCTAGTCGGTATTATGTTTTGAGCAGCGCTACGACCACGACGTGGATCTTTTTTGTGTGGTCCATCTACCAATCCCTGATCAGCAGTATATGAATGAATGGTAGTCATCATCGCCTTCTCTACTCCAAACTTGGACACCAAAACCTGAGCCACTGGTGCAACACAATTAGTTGTACAAGATGCATTAGAAACAACTTTTTGATTTTTATAACCTTCCTCGTTGACTCCCAATAAAAATGTTTCTACATCACCACCACCTTTGGCTGGGGCTGAAATAATGACCGCCTTGGCGCCTGCTTTTACATGTGCTGCCGCTGCTCCATTTTTAACAAATCTTCCTGTACATTCCAGCACTACGTCCACTTTAAGTTTTTTCCAGGGTAATTTTTTTGGATCTGGCTCAGCAATAATGTGATACTTCTTGCTGCCTACAAAAATATCTTGCCCTTTGTGAATCACTTTTTTTGGATAAACACCATAAACCGTATCGTATTTAAGTAAATACGCTAAACTCTCTGCTGGAGCTAAGTCATTGACACCGACTACTTCATATTTTTTACTATCCAACAATATTTTGAAAGCTGCTCTACCAATACGACCGAAGCCATTAATAGCTACTTTTATTTTTCCTTTTGCCATATTTTTTTATTTAATTTTAACTATATTATTATAACAAAAAAACCGATTAGTAGCTAATCGATTTTATATAAGTATTATTTATTTTTTTTACAATCTTTTTCCGTGCCTTGGCATAATTTACCGTCTAAGTAAGGATATTCTACCATGGCATCACCTATCTTAAGGCTTACTGTACTCTTGAGTGCATGTACTACCCTAACCTCTCCGTTGCCAGCACCCGTTTTGATAATATCACCAACTTTTGGTAGCCTATCTAAACTATAGCGATAGGCCTCCTCTTCATATCTTAGACAACATTTTAATCTACCACAAACTCCTGTTAATCTATCTGCACCTCGATGACTCAATGATTGATCCTTGATATAGTCTGGACTAACATTGCCAATAACACTCAACCAAGATCGACAACAGAGTGGCATACCACAGGATCCAAAATCGCCACAAGCCTTGGCGGCATCACGCACACCAATTTGCTGTAAACGAATCTTCTTACGGAAAGATTTTACCAAATCTTTTACCAACTCTCTAAAATCAACCCTAGTGTCTGAAATAAAATAAAAAGTTAATCGATTACCATCAAAAGATTCACAAACATCAATCAACTTCATTCCTTTGAGCTCATGTTTAACACAAAGATCTTTACACTTAAGAAGATATTTTTTGTAATTATCTTTTTGGCTTTTATATTTAACTAAATCATCCTTAGTCACTTTACGTAACATCGGCTTAATATCAAAAATTTTATCCTGTTGTATGATTCCGGCGATCTTATCACCACCGCCTACTTCTGTCTCTTTTGACTGAAAATCAGCCCAGCCAGTGATAATTCCCAAATCCTGACCTAAAATAGTTTCAACAATAACCCAATCACCGATTTTTATGTTATCATCGGGCTTAGCAGAAAACTCGGGCAAGAAAAAATATTCCTTATCTATTTTATTAAATTGTACTTTAATGACTTTCATTAAAAACTTTAGTACCAATATTATCCTGTTTGACAACCTTGATTAAATTAGCTGGACTATACTCAAATACGGTCAATTTTAGATTATTATCACGAGCCAGTGCAAAAGCAGCTGTATCCATGACTTTTAAATTTTTATCAAGAGCCTGAGAATATGTCAACTCTTTATACAATTTAGCTTTAGGGTTTTTATCTGGATCAGCATCATAGACCCCAGCTACATTAGTAGCCTTAAACATGTGATCAGCCTGTATTTCTAGGGCTCTAAGCACCATATTGGTATCCGTAGTAAAGTATGGACTGCCAGTACCGCCAGCCAAAATCACTATTTTACCCGACTCTAGATGTTTAATGGCCTTGTGGTGATTATATGGTACTAATGCCTTGGGCATATAAAATGGTGACATCACCACTGCTTCCTGTCCATTCTTTTCCAACATGGACTGCAGCGCCAAAGCATTAATGTGAGTAGCTATCATTCCCATATGATCAGCAGTAACTCTCTCTATTTGAGCATCTTTGGCCATTCGACCACGAAAAATATTACCTGCCCCAACAACAATAGCCACCTGATAACCTGAGCTTGTTAATTTTTTTAGACTTTGCGCCAATTTTTTAATTTTAACAAAATCCAAATTTGATTCAGAATTTGGATCACCCATTACTTCACCGGATGTTTTGATAACTATACGTTTTTTAAATTTTATTTTTGCCATATTTTTTTGTAAACTTATATCCATTATGCCAAATCAGCTTAATAATAGCAAGCTTATAAAAAACGCGCCGCCCAAATGGGCGGCGCGTTTTAAATATTTTATAGTGAATAATATCCAAAAGTATCAATTACAGCTTTATTTTCTTCTATAAACTGTTCAATAGTCTTTTTGTCATCTTTGACAAATGTCTGTTTCAGCAAGCAAACTTCAGTATAATATTTTTGAATTTTTCCTTCCAGAATCTTGTCGAGCATATTTTCTGGCTTACCTTCTTTCTTAAGCTGTTCACGATAAATTTCTTTCTCTTTTTCTAATTCATCAGTGTTAACTTCTTCTGGCTTAAGATATTTTGGTGCCATAGCAGCGGCATGCATAGCAACTTCCTTAGCAGTGTCCTCGCTACCTTCAGATAAAACTACAATTGAGGCAATCTTTTTATTAGAATGCAAATAAGTACCAATAGCATTGCCTTCTAAAACATCAAATTGAATCAATTGTAGATTTTCGCCAATCTTTACAATCAGTTCATTTTGAATATATTCAGTGGCCCATGATTCAAACTTATCCTTGCCAAGCTCTAAAAGTTTACCAGCTAGCTCATCAACTGTTTTGATAAAGTCTTCATTACGAGCAACAAAATCTGTTTCACAACCAAGACTAACGATAGCAATCTTACCATCACCTTTAGCTAAGGCAATAACACCCTCTTTGATTTCTCTAGCAGATTTTTTAGCGGCAATCTTCTGACCGGCTTTTCTTAGTATTTCAATAGCCTTGTCCTTGTCGCCACCAGCCTCATCTAGGGCTTTTTTTACATCGGACATTCCAGCACCTGTGATCTGTCTAACATCTTTGATAAGTTCTAGGGACATAATAGATAATTTATTAATTATTTTTATTTTCTAGCGTCAGCAATTGCTTCTGATATCAAATTAGTGATAACACTTATAGATTTAATAGCATCATCATTAGCAGGAATTGGATAATCTACCATTTCTGGATTAACGTTAGTGTCAGTCATGGCAATTACTGGGATATTCATTTTTCTAGCCTCGTTCACAGCTGTTCTTTCCTTTTTGATATCAACTACAAAAACTGCTTGTGGTAATTTTTTCATCTTTTTGATACCACCAACTGTTTCTTGCAATTTGGCCATTTCTTTTTTAAAAGTGACCTGTTCTTTTTTGTTATAAATTTCCCAGGCACCATCTTCTTCGTCTTTTTCCATTTTCTCTAGCTTTCTAGTCAATTTGACTATGTTTTCAAAGTTGGTAAAAGTTCCACCCAACCAACGACCGATGATGTATGGCATACTACAATTATTAGCTGCATCCAAAACAATCTGTTTAGCTTGTTTCTTAGAACCAATAAATAAAATAACGCCCCCGGCTTTAGTCACCTTCTCTACAAAAGGTAAAGCTTTTTCCAAAGCTTCAACTGTTTTCTGTAGATCAATAATGTGAATACCGTTGCGTTTTGTGTGAATGTAAGTACTTGCTTTAGGATATCTTTTTGAAGTCTTATGACCAAAATGAACACCCTGCTTTAGCAAGTCTTCTAAACTTGGTAAATTCATTGTTTTTTTCCTTTCTTACCCACACTTTTGTTAGCAAACGCCCCAAGTTGGGGAAGGTTGTTTACTAAACAACTAAAGTGCTTGTGTTAATTAAAAATAGGTTTAAGAAAACCTAAGCACGAATACTCTAACACAAAATTATCAAAAAAGCAAGGGTATACCCATTAAAACCTATAAATATTGACAAAAAGCTAAAAATATGTTAATTTTCTTAGTCTTTTCGCTTAGAACCTTTCAAAACTCAAAAAACCTTGAAATAAGAAGGAGTAAACATGATTGACAACCGAGTTCTACCCAGTTTCGATTGCATCCAAGAATGGTCAAAGGCTGGCGACAAAATTGCCTTGTGGGTTGGCCGCGCCAAGCTGCCCCACGTAGGTCATATTGCCTTTCTCAAAACTCTTTGGGAAAAAGGCAACAAGTTAGTCATCGCCAATGGATCCTGTTATACCATCAACAGCAACAATCCAATTCAGGTGTTCCAGGTGCAAGCTATGCTGGCCCTGTCACTACAATTGGAAGGAATTCCGAAGAAAGACTTTGTCTTCGTGCCTATCCCAGACTTTCACGACGACGACAAATGGCGCGCCTTTATTTCTGGCATGCCGCATTTCAATTTAATCACCGGCATTGCTTCAGACAACCCTCGAGTTATGGAAGCTCTCGGTGAAGGCATCACCAGTAAGCTGGAATGCTTTTCCCGCGACATCATCACCGAAGCAATCGACATCAGTGCCACCCGACTACGGGCAGCCATCCGAGACAACGACATCGCTGTCTGGGAAGAGTTTGCTGCTGCTGGCACTAAAATGTTTATTGCTCAGTCTGGTGACTTCTATGGAATCACCGATGCCGTACTCGGCAGAGAGACTGATTTTGAACTGGGACGACAATGCGTCGACCTACTGATGTTTGTCAATGACGGTTTCCGCTGGCACGTAGTGCTCGGTAACCGCCGTGGTGACAGTAGTCGAGACTTTGCTGGTTTTCTAGCTACACCCGGTGGCGCTATCGAGGACTACGAAAGTCCCATCAATGCCGCTCTATTCGAAGCTGAAGAAGAAACTGGTATTCCACTGCGAGTCAGCGAGCCTCATATACTACCCACCCAAATCATTATCGGCAAAAACACGCTGAGCCACCTACACTTTGTAGGGAAGTTCGGTAGTCCCAACCAAGACATGGCCGGCACTCAGGGTGGCAGTAGCCTGGTCTTTATGACCATCTATGAAGGTTCCGTCGATTCACTGGAATATCACTTGCGGTCAGATTCTGACCTAGAAAATGTTCGACTGATCCCAGTCGAAGAAGCACTCAAAACGCAACTTGCTTTCCAGCAGTCAAAAATGCTCGCCAGAGCTTTCAAGCTACTGGAAAAAATTAAGGGGCGATAAAATGAAAGCTGCTATTCTACTGGGTGATAAACCTCGCTATGAATTAACTGGAGCTATCACCGAAAAACTTCGCCGTCAGTTCACAGTAGTTGAGCATCCTGGGGATGCTGAAGTATTACTAGCTGTCGGTGGTGACGGTACTATGTCCTGGGCTGCCAGAGAGTATGCTCACCTAGGCATTCCTATCTACGGCATCAACCGTGGCACCGTGGGTTTCCTGCTCAACGACCATGCGGATGATGAAAATGATATCCGAGCAGCCGTGGAACGAAGTGTTCACACTGAATTTCCTCTACTCAAAGCTGCTGTAAGCTTTTTTGATGGTAAAGTTCAAGACGTGCTGGCTTTCAATGATATCTGGACCAAAACCATCAATACCCGCGGACAAGGTGCCAAGCATCAAATCCTGATTGATGGCCACGATATCATGGTTGGTCACAAGTACGACTTTTATTCTGGCGACGGAATCATCATCTGTACTCCTGGCGGATCTACGGCTTACAACCGCTCTGCGGGTGGCATCATTCTTGATGTCCAAGCTGGTGATTGCATGGGTCTAACCCCAATTTGCCCCTATATTCCGGATAACTTCCGACCTCAAATGCTCCCTGGCAGTAGCCAAGTGACCATCGTCATGATCGAAGATGACAAAAGGCAGCATATGGTTATGGCTGATAATCAGGGATTCTCTGGAGTCTCGGCAGTATCAGTCACTATCTCCAAACAGCGGGTTACCCTGCTATTTGCGGAAGAGTCCTCTTATTTCATGAAAACACAGCGCCTACGCTTCTCCTGGCAAGGAGATTGATGCGCTAAAGCCCCCGAAGAAATTCGGTGGCTTTTTATATACCCTTGACTAAAATAGGCAAATTTGCTACTCTGTGGGGGTAATAATTTAAGAAAATATGAAAAAAGACATACATCCAGAATATCATAAAGAAGCCAAGATCATCTGTGCCTGTGGCAATACCATGACTGTTGGCTCAACTATTAAAGAAATACAAGTTGAAATTTGTTCAGCCTGTCATCCTTTTTATACTGGTAAAGAAAAATTAATCGATACTGCCGGTAGAGTTGATAGATTTAAGAAAATACAAGAACTACAAAAGAAAACTAGCCAAACTAGAAAAGGTAAGGCTGTTAAAAAAGCTAAATCTGCAGAGAGAAAAATTGAAAAAGAAAAAGAAAAAATCAAGAAAGAGATTGCAGAAAATAGCAAACCAAAAACTAAGGCTCCAGCTAAAAAGGCTGCTCCAAAAAAAGCCAAAGCTGCTAAAAAATAACTATACTTAAACTTTCAAAAAACTCTTATTAGTATTAATGGGAGTTTTTTTGTTATAATGAATGTGTCATTCAAATAATAATATGGAAATTGATTTACAAAAATTAAAACAAAAGGTCAGCGAACTAGAAACTGAGATGCAAAAACCAGATGTAGTTTCTGACAACAAAAAGATGTCAAAGCTTGGTAGGGAGTATAACGATGCCAAGTCTGCTTTTGATTTAGCCGAATCTATAACTACCAATGAAAAAGAAGTATTACATCTCAGAGAATTAATGAATACTGAAACTGATGAGGAGATGATTATCCTCACCGAAGAAGAGGTCCTAATTCTGCAAGAAAAAATCCGTGACGATGAAGAAAAATTAGAAGAACTAGTAAATCCAGCTGACCCCAATGACAAAAAAGATATTATCCTAGAGATCAGAGCTGGAACTGGCGGTGATGAATCAGCTTTATTTGCTGCTGACCTTTTCCGTATGTATTCTCGTTTTGCTGAAAACCAAAACTTTAAACTAAAAATATTATCTGCCAATAAAACAGAAATTGATGGCTTCAAGGAAATCATCGCTGAAATTACTGGCGAAAATGTTTATAAATATTTTAAATATGAAAGCGGCGTACATAGAGTGCAACGTGTACCTGAAACAGAAAAATCTGGCCGAGTTCATACTAGTGCTGCTTCAGTAGCTGTCATGCCAGAGGCTGAAGAAATAGATTTACAGATTGAAGCAAAAGATCTTCGTATTGATACTTTTTGTGCTTCTGGACATGGTGGTCAATCGGTCAACACCACTTATTCAGCTGTACGTATCACTCACCTACCTACAGATACTGTAGTATCCTGCCAAGATGAAAAATCACAAGGACAAAATAAAGAAAAAGCTATGGCCATTTTGCGTTCCCGTATACTAGCCAAATTGGAAGAGGAAAAACATGCTAAAAACGCTGCTGATAGAAAAAGTCAAATTGGCAGTGGTGACCGTAGTGAAAAAATTCGTACCTACAATTATCCGCAAGATCGTCTAACCGATCACCGCATCAAACTAACATTACATAATTTGAATAACATAATGGATGGCGAATTAATACCCGTCATCAAAGGATTATGGCAAGCCGCCAAAACTCAACAAAAATAAACGCCCGCGAACTACTATCAAAGTATTCGGGCAAATTACCAGCTGCAGAATTAGACCAGTTGTTGTCTTTGGCTTGGCATAAAAATATTGAATACATTTACAAACATCCGGAATTTAAGATATCTGTTTCCACTGCTAAAACATTTAATAGCTTGGTAGTAAAACGTTTAGCCGGTTGGTCTCTAGCATATCTTAAAGGCTATAAAGAATTCTTTGGCTATAAATTTCTAGTAAGCCCACACACACTAATACCTCGTCCAGAAAGTGAGTTAATAATTGAAGAAACTCTAAAGTATTTAAAACAATCTAAAATAAAACGAGCAAATATTTTAGATGTCGGTACTGGCAGTGGCTGTTTAATTCTGTCTATTGCTAAAAATTACGCTGAAGCACAATATACTGCCGTAGACATCTCAATCAAAGCACTGCGCATAGCTAAAACCAATGCTCGCAAACTGGGACTAAAAAACAAAGTTAAATTTATAAAATCAAATCTATTAAAAAAATTAAAAGACCAAACATTCGATATTGTTATAGCTAACTTACCATATTTAACACCTCAACAATTAAAGGAGCCTAGTATCAAAAAAGAGCCTCGTGTGGCTCTCTTGGCTGGCTCAGATGGCTTAAGCTATTACAGAAAACTTTTAGAACAACTCACTGAACATCTTAGTAAAAAATATATTATCTTATTAGAAATCGATCCATCCCAAAAAGAATTAATCCAAGAAACCATCAAGGCCAAATTGCCAAAAGCTAAAATAAAATTACTCAAAGATCTAGCTGGACATATACGAATAGTGAAAATTACAAACTAAAAACTCCGTTTAACGGAGTTTTATTTTTATTCTAAAATTAAATCTTGCAAATCAGGAATAACCTCTACCCAAGTCTTACCTGGCACTAATTCAAATTCCTGATCATCGGCATCAAAAAATCTAGTACGGTTATCCTCATATATCCACCGTCCCTCTGTCATGCCTAATTTATTAAAGATAAAAGCTTGTCCATTTGTCTTATTATCCATGTCACGCCTCTCCTTGTTATCCACTATGCGTGCTGACGCGACTTGAACAATTATATTATCTGCTATAGCTTGCTCACCAGTACCATACAAAAACTTATCATCAGTTTGCCAACGTTGATAAACAAATAATCTGTCATTAAATTTCCAACCTACCTTGTAAGCACCTGAAAAATTCAGACTAAAATCAAGTTTAGGTTTGTCATCTGAAATATCGGCATCATCAACAGTTATAAAATTCCAAATAACATTACTATCTATATTATCCACTTCCTTAATCTCCCCTACTCTCAACCAATTAGAATCAGAGGTAAAGACATTGTGAGGTGCCCATAAATCCTTATCTCTCCAAAAATATATCTCTCCAATACCAATCTGATCTATATTAACAAAATCATAGGTATCGACAATTTGCAAAGCCTGTGGGCTACCACCAACATGCATATAAACACCGCCATACTCCTCTGCCCAATCCATATAATATTTTCTAGCTGAACGAACTGGCCCAATCTTATTAACATCCTGACGACTATCAAAAACAGCCATCAATCTAGTAATATTTCCTTCGGCCAATGCTTCATAAATTACATCTGCCTTATCTAGACCCTGTTGTGGTCTGATATCATAAGAATTATCTATCATTATTGCTATCGGGAAAAAATCCCCATCACCATCAATCAACACACGCCCATTCAAAGGATGACGTGGCTGATTACCATCCAGTTGAACCACATCATCAACTATCTGGTCAGCACCTAAATCAACTTTAAACATATTAAACAAACCAAACGCTAGCAAAATAACTGCCATAAAAATGACAGTTATTGCTAAATATATTTTTGATTTATGGGTTAACATTGTGAATAAAAAATTATTCTGCCTTTTTTGCTTCACCTTCAGCTGGCTTAGCTTCACCTTCAACACCTTCAACACCTTCAGCACCTTCAGCACCTTCAACACCTTCAACACCTTCAACACCTTCAGCACCTTCAGCACCTTCAACACCTGCTTCAACTATAGGAGCTAACTTAATCTTCTTAGGCATAATAACACTGACTACCGGCGCATTTGGATCATTGGTAATTTTAATCTTATCACTAACTTGCAAATCTGAAATGAGTAACTTCTGACCAATCTCATTTAAACCGCTAGTATCTAAGCTAATCTTCGCTGGCAAATCTTGTGGTAAACAAGTGACATTTACTTTTTCATTCTTTACATCAAGTTTAGCACCTTGCTCACGTACAGCCTTAGAAACACCGACAAACTCTAATGACACAACAGTGTTCAATTCACGTTTAGGATCTGTTGCCATAAAATCAACATGTACCAATTTATCAGTAACTGGATCCTGTTGATATTCTCGAACAATAACTTCGATTTCTTTACCGCCTACTTTGATTTTAATCAAATTACTAGTGCTGGCCTCAGTTAATATCTTTAATAGAGCATTGTATTCAACATCAATCACTATTTGATCTTTACCAAAACCATAAATAACACCCGGCACACGGCTGTTGTTTCTCAACTCAGTCAACCTACTCTGTTGGTCAACTTTACGTTGATTTGCTTCTAATACAAATTCTGACATATTTTTGATAATTAATTTAAAAAGTCAAGGTCTATTTAATCATAAAATAACAAAGAAGTCAAGTCTGCTTAAACATAAAAAGGTCTAAATAAACTTTTATAAATACACGACTCAATTATTTTTAATATGCACACTCTGAGCTATGCCTAAAGCAATCATTACTGCTAAAAGTGAACTGCCACCAGCACTAACCAAAGGTAAGGGGATGCCAGTCACTGGCGAAATGCCCATATTCATACCAATATTTATAAACAACTGCACCAACAGCATTCCCGCAATCCCTAATATTAAATACGAACCAAAGTCATCCTGGCTTTTACGCATAATCATAAATAAACGATAGAAAATAAACATAAACAGCCCTAACAATAAAGTAGCACCTAACAAACCTAAATCTTCAGCAATCACAGCAAAAATAAAATCTGTACCCGGTTCTGGTAAAAACCTCAAACTACTCTGTGAGCCTAGGGATAAACCTCGCCCCATAAATTGTCCAGAACCCACTGCTACCATTGATTGAATAACATTGTACCCCTCACCCTGAGGATCTGAACTAGGATTAAAAAACATAGATATTCTAGATTGCTGATAGGGTTGCAGTACAAAGAACCAACTCAAGGTAATTACTAATAAAAAAGTGCCCAATAGCCATAAAAAGTGTTTTTTTTGTATCCCTGTAAAAAGTAGAACTACAATCCAAGTTCCCATAAGAACTAGAGCTGAGCCAAGGTCTGGTTGTTTCATCACCAAGCCCACTAATACCAAAGTAAAAAATCCAGATATCAAAATGTGTTTAAAGTTCCTAAATTCACCCGCGTGATCAGAAAAATATCTAGCCAACCAAATAACCAAACCAATTTTGGCAAATTCTACTGGTTGTACACTAAAAAACCCGAGATCAATCCAACCTGTTGTTCCTCTAACTTCTGACCCAAAAAACAAGACCCCCAATAAAATAATCACAAACAAAACAAAAATCAACTTACTATAAGTTGACCAAATACTATAATTGATACTAGACATTAGAAAAAATAAAGCTAATCCAACTATAGAAAAAATTATTTGTTTTTTAACTACTAAAAAATTAGTACTATCGGAATTAAGGCTCAAGCTATACAAAATACTGATACTCAAAACTAAGAGAATTATGATAGCAAAAAATAACAACCAATCTATGTTTCGCCATTTAATTAAAAAACTTTTCATAATTCTACTCTAGAACCGCCGCCTCTTGGCTGATATTCCAAAGCTTTGAAATTGTCATAATCCAGCCAATTGACTACGGGATAAACTTTAGTCGTTGTAACCCTCGACAGGTCGTTTAACCAGATTACCTCCAATTCTTTTTTTTGTAAAGATATAAAATCTTTAGATAAAATTTCATTGACTCCCACCAATCTATCTCCATTAAATAACGCTATTTGAAATTTTGCCTCCCATAAATCATACAGTGATAGGTTTTGTGCCCACCAATCAACATGGGGATCCACTATAACATCATTGCCATTTAGGGATTCTCGACTAGCTGCATAATATCTTATATCTAAAACATCCCAATTAATCACTGGTGAATCGTTTTCATAACGACGCCATTGAAAAGCATCCACATCCAAACGTACATCAGATGGTGGCCTAGATGATTCATAGCCAAATTTGATTAGCATCCGCTCCTCTTTCTTTAGGGGATTTACAGATGGATTCATAAACGCCTCCTCTTCAGGCAATGCCTGACCATCTACTACAAATCTATATTTAAAACTGCGAGCTGCCCAATCCTCATTTGGATTCTCTATAAAAGCCACTAAAGCATAACGCCTATCGCCCAATGACAACGCCTGCACGTTCTTTGTCAAAATCGGCATAGGCGCTCCCTGAGCATGTCTAGCTGCCCAATTAGAACCTTGTCCTATCCCCATGGCCATATGTTGCCAACCAGCCTTTTGAACAAAGCCAATTGCATTGATCAATAAAATAATATAAACAATCACTACCACAAAAATACCAGCTCCGAATAACATTTTTCTAAGAGCACCTTTATGCGTTAGGAAGAAATATCCTCTTTCTAATTCTTTCGTTGTAAGTGGTTTATAATCATTCATATATTATATTATACAATAATTAGCACAATAAATCCAATATTTGGCAAGACAAAGATCATTGTGTTATAATTAGAGCAACTTAAACATTAAAACAAAAATAAATGTTAGAAACTTCTAAAGATGTTTTAAACCTACTAATAGGCTTTTCTGTATTATGGGTGGCTTTATGGTTTTCTTGGATCTTATACCAAGTTGGCCGAACACTCAAGGGAGTTAATGACACTATTAGTATTGTAAAAAATATCGCTGATAATGTAAACGAAGGAATATCTACTTTCAAAAGTAAAGCTGGCAATGCGGCTGCTTTTCTAACTGTATTGACTAAAGCTGGACAAGAATTCACCAAAAAAGTACAAAAAAAAAGGTCTGCTAGCCGTAAAAAAACGACTAAGACCAACGAGGAAAAATAAAAACAAAAAAAGCCTGTTAAAAAATCGCACTTAACGGGTCTGGTCCCGATACATCTATTTTAATTGTCAAAGGTTATCGGGTTTTATTATCTTAAAAAAATATGTTTGCCCACCTACATAATCACTCACATTACAGCCTACTAGATGGCCTAGGAACCGTCGATCAACTAATAGACCGCGCCAAAGAACAAGGAGCTACTGCTTTAGCATTGACTGACCATGGTGTTATGTACGGTGCAATTGAATTTTATCAAAAATGTAAAAAAGCAGGTCTCAAACCAATCATCGGCGTTGAAGCTTATGTGGCTAAGGGATCTCTAAAAGATAAAAATCCTAAAGAAAAACCATATCACTTAATGTTATTAGCCAAAAATAATATTGGCTACAAAAACCTTCTCAAGTTAACCAGCATTGCTCACTTGGAGGGTTTTTATTATAAACCAAGACTAGACTGGCCAACATTAAAAAAATATAGCGAGGGACTAATTGCTACTACCGCCTGTCTCGCTGGACCAATTGCTAGACATATCAAAGCCAATCAAACTAAAACTGCTGAAGACAACCTCCAAATTATGTTGGACACCTTTGGTAAGGATAATGTTTATTTGGAACTACAAAATAGAAATATGCCTGAGCAAGCTATAGTCAACGAGGGCATGAAAAAACTAGCCAAGGAATTTAATCTACCATTAATAGCTACCAACGATCTCCATTATGTAGACACAGAAGATGATCAGGCTCACGATGTATTACTTTGTATTCAAATAAAACGGAAACAGACGGACAAAGATCGCATGAGTTATCTAGGTGAAGATTATTCTATGTACAGTGAGGAGAAGTTGCGCCAATTATTTTCTGACTGCCCAGAAGCTATCGATAACACCCAAAAATTAGCTGACCGCTGTAACGTAGAAATTGAATTAGGTGTCATTCAATTACCTGACTATGACCTACCTAATAATCTAACTGCCGATGAACAGCTACATCAACTAAGTATTGAGGGGGTTAAAAAAAGATTTGGCTATGAAGAGGTTGACATGACCGATGAAATCCGTGAACGCCTAGATTATGAATTATCGGTAATTCAAAAAACTGGTTACGCGGCTTATTTTTTAATTGTGCAGGACTTTGTTAATTGGGCCAAAGAACAGGGCATTGTAGTAGGACCAGGTCGTGGTTCTGCTGCTGGCAGTTTAATATCTTATCTAATTGGCATCACCAACCTCGACCCTCTCCACTATGAATTACTTTTTGAGAGATTTCTCAATCCCGAACGTGTATCAATGCCTGATATTGATCTGGATTTTGCTGATACCCGCCGTGAGGAGGTTATACACTATGTAGAAAATAAGTACGGCAAAGACCACGTGGCTCAAATTATCACTTTTGGTACCATGGCCGCTAGAGCTGCCGTCAGAGATGTCGGACGCGTATTAGGATATAGCTATGGGTACTGTGATCAGCTAGCCAAGTTGATTCCTATGTTCACTTCTCTTGGAGAAGCATTAGAAACTGTTGAAGAATTAAAAAAAGTTTACAACGAAGATCCTGAGGCACAAAGATTATTAAACATGTCTAAAAAATTAGAAGGATTAGCTCGTCACTCCTCTACTCATGCCTGCGGTGTATTGATCACCAAAGAACCTTTGACAAACTACACGCCATTGCAATATGCCAGCGGTGATGACAAAACTATTATCTCCCAATATTCACTACATCCTGTTGAAGATTTAGGCTTGCTCAAAATGGACTTTTTAGGCTTAAAAAATTTAACCATCCTGGAACAAGCTATTAAAATTATTGAGGCTAGCAAAGATGTAAAAATAGATCTTGATAACATTCCTTTAGAAGACAAGGCAACGTTTGATTTGCTCCAACAAGGAGACACTACTGGTGTATTTCAGCTAGAGTCTGGCGGTATGAAAAGATATCTCAAACAACTTAAACCAACCGAACTAGAAGATATTATTGCTATGGTAGCTCTCTACCGTCCTGGTCCAATGGAATTTATACCTGATTTTATTGGTGGTAAACATGGAACTAAACAGGTTACTTATTTACACCCCAAGCTAGAGCCGATCCTTAAGAACACCTACGGTATCGCTATCTACCAAGAACAAATCATGAGAATTGCCCGTGATCTAGCTGGCTTTACCTATGGACAAGCTGATGTACTACGTAAAGCTGTGGGTAAAAAAATACAAAAATTACTCAACGAGCAAGAAGAAACCATGGTTACTGGTATGGTCAACAACGGCATAGACAAAAGAACAGCCCAAAAAATTTGGCAGTTTATCATTCCTTTTGCGCGCTATGGATTCAATCGTTCCCACGCTGCTTGCTACGCTATGATTGCCTATCAAAC
The DNA here is from genome assembly GCA_018669975.1 of Candidatus Parcubacteria bacterium. Lineage (GTDB taxonomy): Bacteria > Patescibacteriota > Patescibacteriia > UBA1558 > GWA2-36-10 > JABHSK01. The sequence continues at coordinate 31,042 of JABHSK010000007.1, read as the reverse complement.
TGCTTACCTCAAAGCTAATTATCCAGAAGCTTTCATGGCAGCATTGATGAGCGCTGATCAAAATAATATTGATCGTATTACCATTGAAATAAATGAGTGCCATAAAATGGGCATCCAGGTACTACAGCCAGATGTAAATGAGAGTTTTAGTAAATTTGCTGTAGTAGAAAATGAAGATTCTAAAAATCTTGGTAAAATACGCTTCGGCTTGATAGCCATCAAAAATGTTGGTCAAAATATAGCTAAAGTTATTATCCAAGAAAGAAAGGATAATGGACCTTATAAAACACTAGAGGATTTCCTCAATCGTATTAAAGATAAAGATCTCAATAAAAAATCATTAGAGAGTTTGATTAAATCTGGTGCTTTTGATTCATTCTTATCACGTGGTCAGGCACTGGGTAATATCAACACTATTATTGAATATAATAAAAAAATACAAAATGACCATAAAAGCGGTCAAAACAACCTATTTGCTGACTTACCTTTGGCTGGTGCTGTTCTCTCACTTAAACTGGACGAATATCCAGATATAGCGTCCGAACAAAAACTTTCCTGGGAAAAAGAGTTAATCGGTCTATACTTAAGTAGTCACCCTTTTAAGGAGTGCTTACAATTATTAAAAGACAAAGTCACTCCTTTGAATAGATTAAAAAATAAAGAAGGCACTAGCGTCAAAGTAGCCGGCACCATTACCCATATCCAAAAGATAATTACCCACAAAGGCAAGGCCATGCTCTTTGTTACCATTGATGACTCTATAGGTAGTGTCGAGCTTCTAGTATTCCCTAAAACACTAGAAACAACCTTTGGTATCTGGCAAGATGAGAGCAAGGTTATGGTGCAGGGTAAAGTCTCTGAAAAAGATGGCCAACCAAAAATATTAACTGAAACGGCTACAATTATAACCGAGGAATATATTAAAAATATCAAAGCTGGAAAGCACTCCAACAAAAAACTTTGGATTATCCTACCAGGAAGCTTTACCAAAGATAAGATGGATGATCTAAAAAAAATTCTAGAGAACAAACCAGGAAAGACTTCTGTTTACTTAGAAATACATAACGGCAAAGTTAGAAAAATAAAAACAAATCTAAAAGTATTACCAGATCAACAACTCCAGGAAGAAATAGTTGAATTCCTTGATCAATCAGCCTGGCGCCTAGAAAATAAATAGCGCTGCTTAAATATTTTTGGTATAATATAATAGTATTAAAAAATATCATGACAAAAAGAACTAAACCAAACAAAGGTAATGTATATGTAAAAATAGTCGGGTTTTTTCTATTCCTAACTATCGTTGCCATTTTTGTTATTCTACATTTTGCTTTATCCAAAGTAACCATCACCATAAACAGTGTACTAGAAGAAAAACAAGCTAGTGTGCTAGTAGAAATGCAATCTGAAAATACTGAAGAAATGTCTTCAGATATACTATTAGGGAAAATAATTTCTGTTGAATTTGAATTAAATACCACCACGGCTAGCAACCAAGAAGAAGTGCCTAGCACTAAAGCTGGTGGTTATGTCACTATTTACAATAATTATTCCCGCGACCAAGTTCTAATAGCTACTACTCGCCTATTAACTTCTGATAACAAACTATACCGCATCGCTGACAGAGTTGAGATTCCAGTTGGTGGACAAGCAGAAGTTTGGGCTGAAGCTGATCAAGAAGGAGAACAATTTGTAATCGAAGCTACAACATTTATCATTCCTGGTCTTTGGGAAGGTTTACAGGAAATGGTCTACGCTGAAAGCAAGGATGGAATGAAACTACAAAGTGTACCAAAATACTTAGTTACCCAAGAAAATTTGGACACTGTTAAACAAAATCTAGAAACACAGGCTAGGGAGCAAGGACTCAAAGTTGTAAATGATATTTTATCTGATAATCTTAAAATTCAAGATGAACAATTATTTTTAGAATACGAAACTATTGAATTTACTCCACTGGGCACTGAGACTAAAGAAGTAAGTCTAACTCAAAAAGTATCAGCCTACGGTGTGGTTTTTTCTCCTGATGATTTGAATAAAATTTCACAAGAAAAGTTTGGCAAAGAACTTAAAGAATCACAGTCAGTAATCAAGCTTGATGCTGAAAATTTTGTTTATAAAATTATAGAAATAGACTTAGAAAAAGAATCCGCGGTTATTGAGGCCTCAATCAATGCTACTATCAATTCCGACGGGCGCTATTGGGACATAGACAAAGAAAAAATTATTGGACTAAATGAGGCTGGCATAAAAGATTACCTCCAGCAACTTGGTGTAGAAGATGTACAAGTCAACTTCTTTCCCAACTGGATAACTACAGCGCCTAAAATAAAAGATCACATTATTATAGAATAAACAAAACTCCCGGCTAGCCGGGAGTTTTTAAAACTTTGACATTTTCTGTAAAAAAGCTATAATAATAAATGCTTTAAATGATTGGGATGGCCACCAACTATCCTCCCCATTGGGACTCTAAAGAGCTAAATTTAAAGTCAATTGAATAAAAAAGTGGTCCAAGTTTTTGTAATATTTGGACAACTTGGGTGGAACCGCCTGGTGTAAACTGGGTCCCGAGACTTAAGTAGTCTGGGGTTTTTTTATCCCAATTTAAACAACAATATGCCAAAACAAGAAAAAATTGATGCTATACGCCATTCACTGTCACATATTATGGCTATGGCTGTACTCAAAAAATTTCCTGATACCAAACTAGGTATTGGACCAACTATTGATAATGGCTTTTATTATGATTTTCTTTTACCAGACAAACTATCTGATACAGACTTACCAAGGTTGGAAAAGCAAATGAAGAAAATCATCCAACAAAAAACTGCCTTTACCAAAACTGTCATGGACAAAAAACAAGCCCTAGACAAAGTTAAGGATGAAGATTTCAAAGTTGAACTTATAAACGATTTACCAGCAGCTGAAGAAATTAGTTTTTATGAGTCTGGTGATTTCTCTGACCTCTGTGCTGGACCACATGTCAAAGACACATCTGAAATAAATCCCCATGCCTTCAAGCTAACTCATGTAGCTGGGGCCTATTGGCGTGGTGACGAAAAAAATCCCATGCTTACTCGTATCTATGGTGTAGCCTTTGAAAATAAAGAAGAATTAGAAGCACATCTAGAGATGTTGGAGCAGGCCAAACTAAGAGACCATCGCAAAATAGGAAAAGAGCTAGACCTGTTTACTTTTTCTGATGTAGTCGGCAAAGGCCTTCCTCTATGGACTGCCAAGGGTGCGACTATCCGTAGAGAACTAGAAAATTTTATAGTCGACGAAGAAATAAAACGTGGCTATCAACATGTCTACACTCCTGATATTGCCAAGATTGATTTATACAAAAAATCAGGGCACTATCCATACTACAAAGATTCTATGTACGCTCCTATAAAAATTGATGACGAGGAATTCATGCTCCGACCAATGTCATGCCCACACCACTTTGAACTATATTCAAGCAAACCAAAAAGCTACCGAGATCTACCGATGCGTATTGCCGAACTAGCAAAATTATACCGCTATGAACAATCTGGAGAATTGTCTGGATTAATGAGGGTTCGTAGCTTTTGTTTGGCTGACGCGCATATTATTTGTGCAGATGTTGAACAAGCAAAACAAGAGGTTGCCGGCGCTTTGGACCTAATCGAGTATATCTCTGATACTTTTGGTCTAAAATTTGGTCAGGATTTCAGCTACCGCCTGTCTTTGGGTAATCGTCAAGATGATAAAAAATATTATAAAGATGACAAGGCGTGGGATCAGGCCGAAGATGTTTTACGACAAGTTCTCAAAAATATGAAACGCGACTTTGTGGAAGCACCAGATGAAGCATCTTTCTATGGTCCTAAAATAGATATTCAAATGAAAAATGTCATGGGCAAAGAAGATACAGCTTTTACCGTCCAATATGACTTTGTCATGCCAGAAAGATTCAACCTAATCTATACTGACAAAAATAACAAAGAAAAAAAGGCTATTGTTATTCACAGATCATCCGTCGGCGCCCTAGAAAGGGTTATAGCGTTTCTTATCGAACATTACTCTGGCAATATGCCCCTATGGTTATCCCCTACCCAGGTCAAGATAATCACTGTTGGCGAAGGTCATATAAAATTTTCCAAAAAATTAGCTGAAGAATTTCAAACACAAAGCATTCGTGTTGAAGTAGATGACTCAGCTGAAACAGTCGGCAATAAAATACGTAAATCAGCTAAAGAAAAAATGCCTTACACACTAGTCATTGGTGATAAAGAAATGGGATCTGATCAATTGGCTGTCAGAGTGCGTGGTAAACAAGACTTATTAAATATAGATAAAAAAGAATTTATCTCAAAAATAAAAACAAACATCCAAAATCGTGAATTAGAACTCTTGTAATTAATATTGAAAAAACTATGACCATCAAAACAGCTCTAACCTACGATGATGTTTTGTTAGTGCCCAAAAAATCTAGTATCCAATCACGACGTGAAGTGGATACCGCCTGCAAATTATCTCGTAACATTAATCTTAAAATACCTCTGGTCAGTGCAAATATGGACACTGTCACGGAAAGTCAAATGGCCATCGCTATGTCACTAGCTGGCGGCATTGGTATTATTCATCGCTTTTGTAGTATTGACGACCAAGCTAAGGAGGTAGCTAAAGTAAAACGAAAACAAAATATTGTAATTGACAATCCTTTTATCGTCAGCCCGCAAAATACTTTAACTGAAGTCAAAGAAAAAATAAAAGAATTCAACTGCAAAAGTTTTTTAGTGACTGATAATAGCCAGGTTCTTTTAGGTATTTTGACACATCGCGACACTATCTTTGCCAAAGATGACAAAACATTGGTTCGGGAATTAATGACCCCAAAGAGTCAATTAATCACTGCACCATACAATATCGGCCCTGAAAAAGCTCGTGAACTAATGAATAATAATAAAGTGGAAAAATTACCTTTAGTTGACGACGAATTCAAAATCAAAGGATTAATTACTGCTACTGATATTGTCAAAAACTATAATAATGTTAATGCTAGCAAAGATAGCAAAGGCCGACTTTTGGTTGGTGCGGCCATTGGTGTACGTGATGATTTTATGACTAGGGCAGAATCTTTGATTAGAGCCGAAGCTGATGTACTGGTACTGGACATTGCCCATGGACACTCAGATAACGAATTGGATGCTATCGCTAAAATAAAGACTCGCTACCCAAGTGTTGAATTGATTGGTGGCAATATAGCTACCGCCAAAGCAGCTAGCGACCTTATCAAAGCTGGTGTAGATGCTGTTAAGGTTGGCATTGGCCCTGGTTCTATTTGCACTACCAGGACAACTACCGGCTTTGGCATTCCTCAACTAACTGCCATATTCAATGTTTCACGTGTCTGCCAAAAACATCAAATACCAGTGAATGCTGACGGTGGTGTCAAACAACCAGGAGATCTAGTCAAAGCATTGGCTGCTGGTGCAGACACTGTTATGATGGGCGGTCAATTTTCTGGAACCAAAGAAACACCTGGCCCAGTAATTACTTATCGAGGTAGACAACACAAAATTTCTCGTGGCATGGCCTCACTCACCGCTGCACTATCTAGACCTGATGCTAAAGAAAAGTTAGCTGAGATAACCCCCGAGGGCGTAGAGGCTCGCGTCCCCTATCGTGGCCCAGTACAAAATATTATCAATCAATATATTGGTGGTCTACGCTCTGGTATGAGCTATGGTAATGCTCGTAACCTAGAAGAGCTACGTAAAAATGCTGAATTTATTCGTATCACTAATTCAGGCATTAGAGAGTCTAACTCTCACGACAACGAAGTTTTATAAAAACTCAAAAAATGCTATAATTTATTTTAGTAAACTACTAAATAATAATTAAAGTAAACATATGATAACTTTTAAACTAATTAGTCTAACTGCTATATTGGGCTTGTTTTTTATAGCAACTCCTCTAGCTCAAGCTCAGGATGAAAGTGTAGTTAGTCAGGAACTAGCAGTTGATGAAATAACTGCTATGAAATTAAACGTAGAAGAGCCTAGCACCACTGAAGGTGACGGTGGTTATTGGTGGCAAAATGTAAAAAGAAATGTTGATTTGTTTTTCACTTTTGACGATGTCAAAAAAGCCACCAAAGAACAAAAATACTCTAGCCAATTATTATTAGAGGCCAAACAAATCATCAACAAAAATCCCAATGCCACTGAACACTTAAATAAAACTCTAGAGCGTTATAAAAAAATAAAAGAAAAACTATCTAACCGTATACAGAATAACGCCGAGGTGCGCAACACAATCATGGAAAAAGTAGACCAGACCGAATTTGACCATTTACAATTACTCCGTGAAGTGTCTGATAAGGTTCCAACTGACGTAGCAGAAAAATTAGAAAACATTAGAAAGGAAAACGCCCTACGTTGGTACAATAGCAACAAAGAACAAATAGCTGCTAGATTGGAAAAAGTTATTGAACAAAAAAATACTGGCAGCAAATTACAACAATTTAAAAATTTAGCTACCGTAGCTGAACTAGAAGACGTGGTACCAGAAGATGTTAAAGCCAACCTAGAGTCTGTTAAAGATGCTGCTCGAGCACGGTTAGCTGAAAAACTAAAAAATGCTAAACCAGAAGATGCCGCCAAAGTAGAACAATACATTGAAAAAATTAATTTAGCCCCAGTTGTTAAACAAAAATTTGTTAACACATTACAAGAAACTGAAAAATTACCCAGCAATGTAAAAAATACTATTTCCAATGTTGCGCAGAGCTACAGTGAAAGATTACGACAAAGATTCGAAAACTTAAGTGATGAAGGAAAAAGAAAATTTTTAAACGAATTTGACACTAGGACTCATCCAGAATACATGAGATTTTTACAAACAATAGAGGTGCCTGACAATCTTAAAGGCAAGGTAAAGACTTTACTAGAAGAGCAAAGTCAGGGTGTCAGAGCAAAAATACAAGCTACTACCGATGTACAAAAATTACGTAGTTTAGAAAACTCATTTAGAACCGACCCTGTTATGCTAAAAGAAATTAGAGACAGGAGAACAGATGTTACTCCTCCTGCACCTAGCCCAAGCTTAACACCACAACAACAGCGCGATTTTAATCGTTAATAAAAAATATACATGCGCGCGCCCGTACTACGGGCGCGCGCTTTACTATCTGCTAAAAAATAGCTACAATATTATCTATGAAAACCAAGAAATTCCATTTGATTATATTTGGCTGCCAGATGAACTATTCTGATGCTGAAAGACTAGCCGCTGTTCTCAAACAGCTCGGCTACCAAGAAACCGATGACGAATCCCAAGCTGACCTAATCGGTGTCATAGCCTGCTCTGTGCGACAAGCTGCTGCTGACCGCATGTACGGCAAATTACGCAACTGGCAACTAGTCAAAGAAAAGCGACCTCTAATAACCTTGCTATCAGGTTGTGTTTTAGATAGAGATAAGAAAAAATTGCAAGATAAATTTGATTTATTTATAGACATCAAGCAACTGCACAATCTAGCAGACGATCTACAGAACATAAAACCGCAACAAAAACTAGCTCTACCAGATTTTTTTGATATTCAACCTGATTACCAGTCAAACTATAGAGCCTATGTACCAATTATGACTGGCTGTAATAAATTTTGCTCCTACTGTGTTGTCCCTTATACTCGTGGACGAGAAACTTCACGACCTGCTAAACATATAATCAAAGAAGTAGAAGGTTTACTCCAACAGGGTTATAAAGAAATTGTTTTGTTGGGACAAAATGTAAATAGCTATGGAAGAGATATCAAAGGTGAAATTAATTTTCCTGATCTATTAAAAAAAATTGATACTTTAGGTGACAACTTTTGGCTAAAATTTTTAACCAGCCACCCCTACGATATGTCCGACAAGCTAATAAAAGTTATGAGCGAATGTAAAAATCTAAATGATTATCTACACTTGCCTGTTCAAGCTGGATCAAACAAGATTCTTAAAAAAATGAACCGCCATTATACTGTAGCTCATTACAAAAAGCTAATAAAAAAAATACGCCAAGCCATGCCAGATATTACTATATCTACTGATATTATAGTTGGCTTCTGTTCTGAAACCAAAAAAGACTTTCAAGCTACGGCTAAATTATTTACTGACATAAAATATAACATGGCTTATATTTCACAATACTCTGCTCGAACTGGCACAGCTGCAACCAAACTATATAAAGATGACGTCACTAAAGCTGAAAAAAAACTACGCTGGCAAAAACTAGATTCGTTGCTATCAAAACAATCTGCAGCCTTCAATAAAAAATTATTAGGACAAACCAGAGAAGTGTTAATAGATGTTGTCAAAAAAACAGAGGGCGGTTACCTCAACATCGGCAAACTATCAAATTATATAGCTGCTCATACAAAAACTAAACAGCCTCTGAAAGTTGGTGAGTTTTATAAAGTAAAATTAATAAAAACCATGCACTGGGGATATAAAGCTGAATTGTACAAAAAACCGAAGATAGCCGTAGTACTAGGACCAACCGCAGCGGGTAAGTCTGACTTAGCCGTAGAGTTAGCTAAAAAATTTAACGGCGAAATACTTTCTTCAGACTCCCGCCAAATATATAAGGGTATGGATATTGCCAGCAACAAAATTACTAAACAAGAAATGCAGGGCATCCCCCATCATCTACTTGATATCGTTAGACCTAATCAAGAATTTAATCTCTATAACTGGCAACAAACCGCTTTTAAAACTATTGAAAAAATTGTAATAAAGGGCAAGCTACCAATCATCGCTGGTGGCACTGGTCTATATATTTGTTCAATTATACAAAACTATGACCTACACCCGACGAATCCTCAGCTCAGAGAATGTCCATACGACTTTATCGTCTTTGGCATTGATCCAAATCGAGAAAAATTATACAAAAAAATAAACACCAGAGTCGAACGCATGGTAGATGACGGATCAATTGATGAAGTTAAAAAAATCTACAAAAAATACCCCAACAAAAAACTACCTGCCCTATCAGGTATTGGTTATCGGGAAATCATAGAGTATTTAGATAAAAAAATAAACCTAGAAAAAGCCATTGATAAAATCAAGCAAAATACTAGGCACTATGCTAAACGGCAACTAACCTGGTTCCGACGCATGGAAAAACAAGGGGTCAAAATTCATTGGAATAAAGGACCAGCTACGGCCAACAAGTTACTAAAACAATTTTTGAACAAATAAAAATGAGCACCCACCGGAGTGGGTGCTCTTTACTTTGTGAGGTTTAGGCCGTGGCGGCCATAACCTGCTGATCGGGTGTATCCCCGAACTCAAAGTAAAACATGCCAGTTGCGGCATTCTTCATCGTGGACACTCTCCAGGTGATCAACTCGAAATCGAGCTTAGCGTTCTGAGTCCAGGGCAGGACCACAGGTATCGCTACTACGATCTCTTCGACGCCCTGCTGACGCAGAGCCTGAACTGCCACCTTGATGGTTGTACCACTAACGAGTCCGTCGTCGACCAAGAGCACCTTAATGCCAGGCTGGAAAGCCTGGCCATTGTTGTACATCAGTTCACGACGTTGCAACTCGCTCAGGAACTCGGACAAGCCCGTCAATTCCAGCTGACTACTGTCCTCGATCCAACGCGGAGCCATATCGACTTTTTGCGTACCTTCGACCGGACGACTCAACTTGTAAAGCAAGCCATGACCAGAGGTCGTGCAAACCAACTTGGAACCGTCGACCAGAAGATCATCGATACACATGGCCTTGAGCGGCAAGCTCAGAGCCTGAGCAATAGGCTCAGCCACTGGCACGCCACCTCGAGCCAAACCGACCACTTCGAATCCGGAAAAATCACGTCCGGAGTCAAGTACAGTTCGAGCAAGGTGCTTACCAGCATCAGTCCTGTTTTCAAAAAACAATGTCTGCGCCTCCTTGAAAAAAAAGAGGACGGCGAGAGATCGCCGTCCCCACGGACTTGATGTCTAACTCAGGATGTGATACCCGGACGAATCCGGACTAGCAGGACGAGATGTGCTGGCTGGACGCCTGGCGCTTGAGCCGATCGATCTCGACACCGAGGTCGCTGGCGATCTGACGGGCACCTTCGTTGAGCACATGCTGTGCCACGGACCAGGCAACGATCTCGACGCCGCGCAGGTTGTGCGGATCACTGGTCTGGCCGTTCTTGGCCGCTTCGACGATCTCGCCGGCACGGGTCATGACGGCCTCCTGGAAATCAGCGGTATCCATGCTGCCCTGGACTTCCCGGTACAATTCGCAGTGATTGATCACGTTGTGCATGTTCTTCCTCCTGAGAAGAGTGTGTGATGAAAAAGTTTTGAAAGGTTCTTACATCAACCCGGCTTGTCCGTCTCTCTAATTAGATAACGGAGTCCGCAGTTGATAGAACATCATAACATACTTTTTAATTTTTGTCAATACCTTAAAACCCCCATAAAATGGGGGTTTTCTTTATTTTTACCTTTAAATAGTCTATTTATTGCAATTTTTGCTTTAAAATCTGTTCTACTTTCTGCGGATTAGCACTACCCTTACTCTCTTTCATGACCATACCAACTAAATATTTGAGCACTGCCTCCTTGCCAGCCTTGTACTCCTCTACCTGGGCTGTATTGGTCATAATTACCTTGATTACCAAGTCTTCTATAGTACTATCATCATCTATTTGCGCTAAATCCTTGTCCTCGGCAATAGCTGAAGGATCACCGCCAGTTTCGTACATTTCCTTGAGAACTGTCTGAGCAGCTGAAGAGTTAATCTTTTGTCTATAAATCATCTTGAGTAATTCAGCCATATTTTCAGCACTGATTTTCAGATCCTCAAATTTAAAATTAGTACCCGTTAAACCAAATAACTCACTAGTTAGCCAATTAAAAGTTAACTTGGCCAACTTACCTCGATGCTCAACCCACAACTCAGCAGCCTTATCTGTATCCTCTGCCACACCCTTTGTCTTAAATAGCCAAGCTCTAAGATCTGACATTATACCCTCGTAATAATCAGCCCAATGTCTTTGGGCTACTAGAATCCTAGCATCATCAGCAATGAGTCCATACTCCTTACTTAAACGATTCTTCTTAGCCGCGGGCAATTCAGGAATAGAGGCTTTAACTTCAATCAATAATTTTTCACTAATTATCAAGGGCGGTAAATCTGGCTCTGGAAAATACCTATAGTCTGCAAAGCCCTCTTTGGTCCTCTGCAAAACAGTTTCTTGCTTAGCTTCATCCCAACCACGAGTTTCAGTCTTCTCAGGTTGTTTTTTCTTATCCCACAACTTGGTCTGCCTAGCTTCTTCAAAAAATAAAGCTTTTTCTACAGCCTTGAAAGAATTAAGATTTTTAACCTCAATCTTTTCATAAAGCTTATCTTCACCCTGTGGTCTAAGAGATATATTGGCATCACAACGCATATGCCCTTTTTCCATATCAGCATCACTAACCCCCAAATATCGAGCCATTAACCTTAACTCCTGTAAAAATACCTTAGCTTGTTCTGGATAACGAAAATCAGGCTTAGTAACAATCTCAGCCAGTGGTGTTCCACCTCTATTAAAATCAACTAGGGTCTGACCAGTGCTATGAATATTTTTAGCAGCATCCTCTTCTAAATGCAGACGCTCAATACCTATCTTCCAATTCTTATCTCCCAACTCTATCACCAGATGTCCATCATGCGCCAACGGTTCATCAAATTGTGATATTTGATAACCCTTGGGCAGGTCTGGATAAAAATAATTCTTTCTATCAAATTTTGATTGAGTATTTATTTTGCAACTTAATGCTAGAGCCATAGCCATGCCCTGTTTAACCGCCTCTTTATTAACAGTTGGCAATGTTCCAGGGTGCCCTAAGCAAATCGGACAAACCACACTATTGGGTTTTTGATTCTCTCCATCATTAGAACAATTACAAAACATCTTAGTCTTAGTCTTAAGCTGTAAGTGAATCTCTAAACCAATTATTGTCTCGTATTTTGTCATTGTTTTTATTATAGCAATTCTTTAACTTTTGCCCAAATAAGCTCGTGTATATCTTCTCGAGTCATAATTTCTCCATCTTTAACACATTCAATTAAATCAAAGTCTGGATAATCTTTGGCAATTTGCAAATAAGTAGCTTCCGCAGCTTTTAAATGCTCCAGGTTGCCCTCATGCAAATCCCTCTTTTCACCGCCCACATAATCACGATGACCTTTTTTATCTACTAATTTCTGGCTAATATCAGCTGTAACATGCAAAATGATATTTGCCTCTGGCTTTGGTATTTGCAAAATATCGTACTCCAATTCGTATAACCAATCTAGGAAGTCTTTTCTTTTGTTAAGGTCAGAAATTTTTGAACCCTGGTGGCCCATACTAGCTGATACATAACGATTAGCTAAAACTATTTTTCCTTGCTCAAGAAATTTTTTAGTCTCAGGCTTGGCATCAAAACGATCTAAAGCATAAAAGGTTGAACCCATTTTAGGGCCAACTTCCTCCACTCCACCATACTCACCGTTAAGATACTTTTCTACAAAATATGCTGCTGGATGCCCATAACGAGGAAAATCAATCACAGCCACATCGTAACCCTCTTTCTTTAGACGCTCTTCTAAAATACCAACTTGAGTTGCTTTACCTGAACCGTCGGTTCCGTCAATTACAATAAATTTTCCTTTTTTCATAGTCATAATATATCACAATCTGTTTGATAAAAAAAGCCCCTCTGCAAGCAAAGGGGTAATATTATTAGTGTTCATTGCGACAAGCACGGCACAAAGGAATATAAGCTTCCTTACCACCCACCTGGATAACCTTGTCTGAGTCAGACAAACGAAAACTACGTGAAGCACGTTTGCCACAACCCTCACAAATAGGATGCAATTTTTCCAAGATTTCTGCTTCAGCAAAAAGCTCAGCAACACCATCAAAAGGCCGGCAGGCAAAATCTTGATCTAGAACTGTCAAAATAATTGCCTTGCCTTGATCGGCTAGCTTGATCAACAAAGCTAAGAGCTCTAGCACATCAAAAAATTGGACTTCATCGATAGCGATGATATCTGGTTGATGTTCCTCCACCCAAGCTGCAATAGCTACCACATCTGGCACCACCACTGCTTCAAACTTGTAATCGTTGTGAGAAACCACTTCGCTAGTCTGATGACGATCGTCCTTCTGAGGTTTGAACAAAACAATTTTCTTTTTGTCTTCTGCGTACTTGTTGCGGATCTCCACCCGACGTAAGTTTCTTATCAACTTACCAGTTTTACCAGAAAACATCGAACCCGTTATTACATAAATGAAGCCACCACGGTACATCTCTAAAGCACCATCAAGAAAAATCTGCATGACTTCCTCCTTTCTTTGCTTGTGTTGATTGCATTATTTAAAAAAGATCTTAATAAAATTAATAACCACTGGAGGCAAAACGGCTGTCTCCACGGTTAGTCTCATCTAACTCATCTACTTCCATGACTTCCAAATCTTCATGTCTAGATATTATCATCTGACAAATACGGTCACCCTTCTTTATCTGATATTCTTCTTTACCTAAATTTATCATTACTATCTGTACTTCACCACGATAATTAGAATCCATGACACCGGCCATAGTATGAATATTGTGCTTACCAGCCAAACCACTGCGATCACGAACATTGCCCCAATAACCACGCGGTATAGCAATAGCCACGCCAGTTTCTACCACCACCTTAACTCCTGACTCAATCAAATAATCTTTATAAGCATAAAAATCCATAGCGGCATCGCCTTCCCTCATCATCTGAGGTAGCTGAGAATCTGGATGAAGTTTTTTAGTCTTTATTTCCATTTATTTACTTAATTCAATATATTTAAATTTTAAACCTTTATACTCTTGCTCTTCTGATTCCGAAATCAAATTTTTAAATTCTTTATACTTTGGAAAAAATGTATCAGCTGACCACTCAGCATCTACTAAAGTCAGATACAATTTATCGGCATACTTTATAGCCTGATCATAAATATCTCCTCCGCCAATAATAAATACTTCTGTTTCCTTAGCCTGCTTAGCATATTCAATGGCTTCTTTAATTGAAGACAAAACTAGACAACCTTTTACTTTAAACTCTGAATTCTTACTTAAAACAATGTTAGTTCTATCTGATAAAATTTTAGCTATGGACTGGTGAGTCTTCCTGCCCATAATAACCATGTGATTCAAAGTAATTTTTTTAAAATACTTTAGATCTGGTGGTAAATCAGCCAACATCTTTCCATCTTTGCCAATGCCCAAATTTCTATCTATAACCGCAATAATACCAACTGTCATTATTTCATAACAATATCATGCTCACCACGCTTAACATCAAAACGACCAGGATCTTCATCTAGATAAAGTTTTAAACCGTAACTACCGAATTCTTTTTCCAAAATATTAGCCATTTCAATAGCTCGTTTTTGTAAAGTTGGATGAACAAATCTAGTAGCACGCAACTCTACCAAATAAACCAAAGCTGGTAAGTCTCCTGCAATTCTATTCGGTAAATTATAACCCATAGCTGTATAATACTGTGCAGTTTCCGGCTCTAACTTAAGTTTTTTTATTTTTTCTTCTTGTGAAGCAACTATCTCTCCTGCCTTTTTCCTAACATCCTCTGGCAGTGAATCTAAATAGAATTGCTCCAAACCATGTTCGGTAGTTAAAAGTGGCATACGTTGAGTCACGGCTCGATGCCTCTGAATATCACGAAATGAACCAAAATCTAACATAAAGCCAAATTGAACCATTCCAGTTTGAGCCACAAATTTGGGAATTTCTGTTTTGAATGGCCTGGCTTCCAAAACTTTTTTATGAGTTTTTAATAACTCTGTATCAATACCATTATATAATATACTAGTCTTTGGATAAGCTTCATGAGTAAAATAGTAATCCTCGTTCATCCATTGATGATTATAATTTTCAGTTGTTTCAAATATTTCATGACTAAAAGAGCTAGGATAAGACTCCAACAAAGCCTCCTGTATTTTATCAGCAATATGTTTAACCTCTTCCAACGGATGATGCCGTAACAAGGCCAGTTTATCAGCCACCTGCCTCATATTACTATGCCAGGCAATATTAGTGGAAGCACCAGCTGGTAAGAATCCACGTAAGATATCAAAACCTCGGGCACTAATAGCCTTATCATAAATTTTTTCTGTTTCCCCTTCTTGAATAGGAAACTGTTCTTTGAGATGCGCTTCTACTGGTGCTCTGGAATCTAAATAAAACTGGCGCCAATTTTCTAAAATTTCATTTGATTCTTTACTTCCGACTGGATCAATAAAAGCTTGTTTAGAAAAATCCACATAACGAGTGGATGCCTCTTGCCCACTATATAATGCCCAATCCTGAATAGCCTTAGCAGCTAACATAGAAATACCTTCTATGAATAAAGTAATGGTACCGCAATCACCAATTGACTTATGACCATATCCAACATAAAAATTGGCCATAAAGTTTTCTGCACCTTTTTTAGCCAATATTTCTAAGTGATGCTTAACACCACCAGTTGAACGAGAATGAAGTGCTTGTATCATAGCCTGTGATTCTGGACCAATAACCGCACCGGTATCCAATATCATGACCATGCCCCCGCCATTTAATTCTTTGACTGTATGCTTGAGTGATTCAATAGACATAAATATACTAAGTTATTAATTTATCTAATTGTTTATAGAGCTCTTCCAGGGTACCGTCGTTATTAACAGTCACGTCGGCCTGTTTCATTAACTCTGGAATATAAATTTCAGTTTCTGCCTCGTGCTCTTTCTGAAATTGTTCCCAAGTTTTTTCTTGATCACCTGAATTTTCTGCTCTATCCTTTAATCTTTCATAACGTATTTTAGCCTCCACATCTATGGCTACCATTCTAAAGCCTGACATTTTTTTTAAATATTCTATATCTGCTGGACGCCTCATGCCATCTATAGCAATAATCCTACTATCAGCATTCTCCACATCTTTAGCCATTACCTTGGCCATCAAATCCTGACCAAATGTTTCCCTGAGTAATGGTGATATGATTTGAAAGTTTTTTCTAGATTTAGGTAAATAAAGACGATCTAAAACATCTCTCAACATAGTAGAAAAACGAAAAGTATCGGCATTATATTTTTCTGCCAAATATTTTGCCGCTGTACCTTTACCGCAGGCCATCAGACCTGTAAACCCTAAAATTATTTTATCTTCCATAATTATTTCTTTTTATTTGGAGCTGGCTCAGTCATACCCTCATATTCCTCTAGGCTCTCGTCAATAAACTCCATTTTAACACCCGCCTCTTTGAACATCTCCTCGGACAATCCGCCGGCATGATATCTTTTTTCACAAATCACCCTCTCGATGCCACAATTAATAATCATCATGGCACAAACTCGACAAGGAGTCATCTTACAATAAACTGCCGACCCATCTAAAGCAATCCCACGTTTAGCAGCCTGCACAATCGCATTTTGCTCAGCATGAATAGTTCTCACGCAATGATTACTAATACTCTCATCATCATTGATTTCTTTATGCATCAAATGTTCAACATCATCACAATGAGCCAAACCAACCGGTGAACCGACATAACCGGTCACTAAAATTTGCTTATCTTTAACAATGACACAACCACTGCGTCCCCGATCACAAGTACCCCTAGTAGCCACAGCTCTAGCTATATCCATGAAATATTCGTCCCATGACGGGCGCTGATGTTTTTTTTCTGCCATAATATTGATCTTATATTTTTAAATATTTTTTTACGATGTCGTAAAAAAACAAGGTATATTATCGTATTCTTGTTTACTAATTTTACCAAAAGTCCTGCCTTTTATCAACTAAAAAATTTAGCTAATGTTAGCTAAATTTTCTTTAATCTCTTTTCTAAAAATTTATAGTCAGGAATTGTCTTTTCAACCACCCGCCAAAATTTGACAGAATGATTCATTTCTGCCAAATGACAGAGCTCATGAACAATAATATAATCAGCGATTTCTGACGGTAGCAGACACAAACGATAATTAAAGTTCAAATTATTATCTGATGAACAGCTACCCCATCTAGTTTTCTGATTACGGATAGAAATACGCCGATAAGACAACTGATAGTACTGATTAAAATATTTTAAACGTCGCTGCGTTAATTCTCTGGTTATTTCTTTATATTTCTTAATCTGACTTGGTGAATGCTGCACATGCAAAATACTAGGATTACTCTTCATTTTGGCCAAATTAACAACCACCCAATCCCAACGACTAGAAATAAACTGCTTAATCAAAAAAACCGGGTAAGTCTTAGGTGCACTAACCACCAAAGAGCCGTCACTCTCAATCATCAAACGAATATATTTGACCCGTTTTTTACGACGCAATTTATAACTATACTCTTGTCCGTCAATTTTTATGCTCCTCTCCTCCATTTTCTTTTAAATTATCTAGCAATGTTCCCTGACCAGCCTTTGTGTAAGCACGCATTAATCCACCCACTCCTAATTTGGTACCCCCAAAATATCGCACTACTACTATTAAACAATTAATAATATCTTTTTTCTGAAGTAGATATAATAATGGCTGACCAGCTGATCCTCCAGGCTCTTTGTTGTTGTCAAATTTTTCTCGTAGCACACCAGACTCTTCTAGGCGATAAGCATAAACCACATGCCGTGCATCCTTATAGTCTTTTTTTAGTTTATCTAAATGACTTTTAGCTGCTTCAATACTATCTACACAAAAAACAAAGCCTAAAAACTTGGACTTTTTAATTTCCACCTGACTTTGCTTTTCCCCTTTTATATTAAACATTATTGCTCGTCTACGATCTTGCGGCCTTCATGTTTTTTCTTCCCGTGTTGTTTAGATCCACCGAAACAACCACATAAATTTGATTTGTGTTTGTCTATGAGACTAAAACCAAAAACTATTAATACTACTGGCCATAGATATTCCCAAAATCCACCTGAGATCACATCCATTCTTTCCAGTAACATTAAAATTCCAACGATCACAAAAATTAATCCTAACATTGGATAATCATTAATACTTATAACTCTATTATATTACAAATTGCCCAAAATAAAAACCCCAAAATAATATTTGAGGCAATACTGACGATCTTTAAGCTATTTGCCAGTATAAAGGGTTTAAATCATAAAGATCTATATCCTTTATAAAACTAAATTTATACACAAGGAGGGGCGTGAATAAACTTAGCACTGACAAGATAGCTTACAAACCACCAGCAATCTTTATCTTCAAGATGTCTTATCTAAACATAAAACATGCATTATGTCAAGTAAAAACCCCATCATTAGCAGGGTTATAATGTTATTAATTTCTATCATAGTCCAAACGACTACTTATCTTTAAAAGAACCCTAAAATGTGCTATCTTTAAAGCGAATAGCAAATTAGCTATTAAATTTTTATATCATTTTAGAAGTGTCATGTCAATTTTGGCCAAAAATAAACGAGCAGGCTATGAGTACAAAATCGTTGAAGAATTTGTAGCTGGTTTAGTATTGACTGGCCATGAGGTCAAATCTGTAAAACAAAGCCATTTAAGCCTCAAGGGTTCCTTTGTTTCTATCAAGGATAATCAGGCCTGGATAAAGAAAATGTATATTTCTCCGTATCAAAAAGCTTCTTTTTCCAGTCTTAAAGACTACAATCCAGAACGGGATCGTAAGTTACTCCTAAGCAAGAAGGAAATCCACTATTTACAAGGCAAAACCAATGAAAAGGGCTTGACAATGATCCCCCTTTCAGTGTATACTACGCGCAGACTAATTAAGGTAAAAATAGCCTTGGTTAAAGGAAAAAGGAAATTTGACAAACGACAAGACATCAAGAAAAGAGATATCAAACGTAGAATCATAAGTAAAATACAGAGTTTTTAATTATGGGGATGTTTTTTATTCGATGTCATTTGAAATAATATACTGCATGTTGAGTTCCCGATCTCATTAAAAATCGACTAAAATAAGTGTAAAAAATACATTTGCGAAAGTTAAAGACTTGTTTCAAGTCCCACAACTTTCACCAGTCTTAGCATAAATTTGCTTCGACCGTCTCTAAACTAATTTGCCTGAGGTTAATTAGGGACGTCATTTCATCAGGCTAGGACATATTTAGCTTCAGTATGAATATTCCGAACCCCCAAACTGAATCGATTATTGGTTTTTTGTTGATTTTTTAGCCAATAGTTTAAATACAAAATTAACTAAGCTTGTAGATGTATATTAGGACTTATGATAGACAGGGGTGTGATACCCCTCATCTCCACCAAAAATTATACTTATCATCATTGTTTTATCAATATGTTTTCAAAATCCCTAAAGGATCAAGAAGGCTACTAAAAAATTAAAATAAACTTATTAGAACCAAAAGACGCAATAAAGCGAAAATTCAAACTAAACGATTCCGAATCAACAACTGGATCCGTGTACCAGAAGTAATGGTCATAGATGAAAAAGGTGAACAGTTGGGTGTTTTGGAGACCTCGCAAGCATTAACCATGGCTCAAGAGCGTGGCTTTGATCTTGTCGAAGTATCCCCTGTTGCTAAGCCTCCTGTCTGTAGAATCATGGACTACGGTAAATTTCAGTATAAACAAAATAGAACTCAACAAAAAGCTAAGAAAGTTGAGACCAAGGGTGTACGTCTGTCGTTTAAAATTGGTGAGCACGATCTACTAGTCAAGAAAAAACAAGTTACTAAATTTTTGGATCAAGGACACAATGTTAAAGTAGAATTGAGACTCAAAGGTAGAGAACGCGCTTTTAAACCAAAGGCTAGAGAAAAAATTAAACAATTTTTAGAATCATTAGGAATAGAATACAAAATGGACAAGGACATCCAAGCACAAGGACCTACCTTATCTGTTACCATCAGTAAAAATAATTAAAGATATGAAATTAAAGACCAATAAAGCACTCCGAAAAAGAATTAAGGTGACTGGAAAGAAAAAAATCGTTATTCGCAGTGGCGGACAAAATCATTTTAATGCTAGAGAGAGTGGCAAGGTTACGAGAAATAAAAAGCGTGATAAAAAAATATCAACCGCTAATGTCAAAACAGTCAAAAAACTGTTACCTTATTTATAATTTTAATTTTTGAAATATTATGCCTAGAGTAAAAAGAGGTACTACACACGTCAAACGAAGAAAGAACATCCTTAAACAAACAAAAGGTTATGGTTGGGGACGTAAGAAAAAGATCAAACAAGCTAAAGAAGCTATTCTTCATGCTGGTAAACATTCTCTACGTGACAGACGCAAGAAAAAAAGAGTCAATCGCAGATTATGGCAGACAAAGTTAAACGCTGCTCTTCGAGGATTAGACTGGAAATACTCTACCTTTATCGATGCTATGAAGAAAAACAATTGTGAATTAGATCGCAAGGTACTATCACAAATTGCTGAAAATGATCCTAAAGCTTTTGCTAAAATTGTTGCGGACTTCAAATAAGTTATATTTAAAAATACTCAAAACCACCCTAGGCGTTAACCGAAGGGTGGTTTTTTTATTTATCTATAAATCAACCCATATTGACAAAATGCTTATTTTATGCTATATTTATAAGTATTTTTACGTTTACGAACCTTAACAAGGAGGAAAACAATGGCTACTTTTTACGCCATTTTAGCCGATCTAATCGCTATTATACACGGATCACTAGGTGCCCTGATGATTTGGGTTCTGTGGCCTGTTATGAACAACAAGCCTCTCAGACAACATAAATCTCGTGTTGCCCTCGGTGTCGCCTATGTATTTTTAGTGCCTGTCCAATGGCGCGCCATCGATGGCTGCCTGATGACTCAACTAGAAAAACACCTAATCAAGTTATCTGGCCACCCAGGCTATGATGGGGGCTTTCTCTATCACTACTTTGGTATGAGTACCAGCCTGGTAACAGGACTATCAATGACCATCAGTATACTGGTGGCACTGAGAATAATCTACAAGCTAGTCCAAAAAAAGGAGGTGCCCAGTGGAACGCGAAATTAAACTCCCTAGTCAGGGACAGGTGTTCATCTATTTGATGCTCGCCTGCCAAATGATAGCTTGGGCTTGGCACCAACTAGAAGCTGGTCAACTCAGCGACGAACACTACTTGGTCTTCTGCACCTGCATGATGATCGGACAAGTTGGAGCTGCCATAGAATGTTGGCGACAAAAAGCCTGGGGCACACTCTGTGTGCAACTATACTTTTTTGTCTGGACACTGGTTGGTGCTCTCATGCGCTACTCTACCATGGGAGGTGACTAATGGATATTCCTTACAGTCTCCTGGCTGACCTAGTAGCTGCTAGCCACGCTTTGATGATAGCTCTCTCATTTCTAGGGGCTATATTTACCATCAAATACGGCTACCGCTCCATCTTTATCAATATCTTCTTACTTCTCTGGATTATTGTCACACCAATAGCTCAGTGCATTTTTAAAGGTTGTCCTATTACCCAACTGGAAAAACATCTACGCGCTTTGGGAAATGAAGAAGTATACCAGGGACACTTCCTGGAGCACTACTTCAACCTCAGCGGAGACATCGTTGGAGTTTTGTTTGTCATAACGAGCATTCTCATCTCCATCGCTATCCTACTGACTGTCCGTAGAAACTTAAAACCCGAATCGCAAGAAGCCTAGCTCCTATGTTCGCATAACTCCTCCACCCTAAAAAAGCACAGGCCGTGTGAACGTTCACGCGGCCTGTTTCTATTTTATAAATTTTTTAAATAGTTTATTTGGAGGTTGATGTTTGTACAACCATATACCAAAGTACACCCCCACTGAATCAATAATAATATCTGTTGGATTACCCGATCTAGTAACTACAAATACCTGATGTAATTCATCTATAAAAGCATAGACAACAGCTACTACAATAACAAATAAAAGATAGCGCCTATTATGACTATCAAAACTACTAGCAATTAAGTAAGTCAAAACCATAAATACCACCACATGGGCTGTTTTCCTCAAAATCAAATCATAAGTACTAGGTAGACCACTAGATAAATTTGGTGTAGAAGATAAATAAAAGATTAACATCCCCCATAAAACAGCTAAGGAAAAAAATATTAGTTGTTTTTTTTGTTTTTTGTCTACCATGTATATATTATAGCAAAAACTGCATGAATAAAAAACCCGCGGCCTGTCATACCATGACAAAACCGCGGGACACAAATAACAAAACCTCCTAGATGTTTGTACGGGAGCCCGTTAAGAGCTCTTTAATAAAGAGAAGGTGTAGACAAATATCAGTCAGTACAAAACGAATTGAATTGGGCCTGAGAAGCTCCCAGACTTTACCTCTGGAAATTTTATACTTCAAGGCAGTCCAATTCTCCTCGATGTCTTGCCGAGTTGTTCTGGCCGTAATCATCTGACTGACGAGCTGAGAAACACTAGGAACTTTTAGACCTTGCGCTCGGTAAACTTCTTTTAGGTCTATCACTCTTAGTGACACCCATTTACCACCGCGAGAGGCAACCAAGTTACCAATCCTCTGCTCTATCTCACTCCGCTGACGAGATTGGAGCCATGTCTCTATCATGGTTTTTCCCAACCTCAGGGTTTTCCTCCACATCCTGATATTTTCCATCAGGTTGTAAAGCTGAAATTTACCCCAACTCATTTGAGGAAAGGTCTTTCGTCGGGAGTGACGACTGCGCAAACGGACAAAGCCCGTAATCATCGGATGGCGCTCAGCTACATCTAAAGCGTACTTATACCAGGTCAAACTCCAGAATCTACGCCAGTAGTACTCTCCAGTATTGTTTTTCAGGATACGAACCATATTCTCTACTGAGTACATCTTTTGCCAGGCGTACTGATACGCCCTCAAAAGCTCTTCCCTACTCATTAGAGGATGGTCCATTACAACTCTGGAAAAACAATCATAGGCATTGGGGTCGCTATCCATAGCTATCCCAGCCTTGAAGAATCCCTGATGGTCATCTGCTCCTGGTAAAGGTGTAGCGATAAAGAAGGTGGTCAAGTCGGGTTCCAACTCAATCAAAGTGTCAACATCGCGCACTACAGAATCAAAAGTGTCATGGGGCAGACCAATCATATAGCCATACTGTATAGCTATTCCGTGCTTACGCAAGGCTTCATTAAGGTCATGATATTCACTGACACGATTCTGCTTCTTGTCTACTGCTTGAAGATTGTCAGGATTAACAGTCTCCAAACCGATGAAAGCAGCATTGCAGCCTGCAGCGGCAGCTTGAGGTATGAATCCTTGAATCTTATGACACTGTGTGTCTACCTGCACCATAAAACCGGTTTCAATCCCCTCCTGCTCACGCATAGCAATCTGAGCTTCAAAACGCTCAGGCCAAAGAGGGTCCCTAGCTTCATTGTCTGAAGTGACAAAATAAGCATTGATACCTTGTCGCCAATTACGACGTAACCCATCGACGTACACTGGAACACCTCGAGCACGAATTTTCCTACCCTGAACATTTTTGATAGTACAATATGTACACTTGAAGGGACAACCCCTACAGGTATCAACAGTACTTGATCCAGGAAAGATAAAATGATGACGAATGGACCAGACTGGCTCTGGCACAGCTTCATTTGTTAAATCCGGAGGATCTAACAAATAATCGTACACCCTCTGAAACTGATTATTCATGAAGTCCAACAACAAATTAAGCATCCTGCCCTCTGCTTCACCAGCAAAAAGCGAAACACCTTTGTCTGTCAGTCTATCTAGACCCATTTCCCTGTGCGCTCTGCAACTAAGTTCACTTCCATCTCTTGGAAATACCTTAAGTACTCCCGAAACATGAAAACCACCGATAATCGCCTGAATTCCTCTTGCTTGAAAATCCAAAGCAACATCGGAAGCTCTAGCAAACTCGTTTGTTTGAACACCTACTACCATAACTAATGTCTGTGCGGAAAACGTATTACAGAGACGAGTAATCCGTGCCGGATTTACATCCTGAACAGTCTCATCATATTCTCGTGTGATAATCACAGTTTTCATACCCAAACGCCAATTTGTTTGAATATCTTTAACTAGACTATAAATGGTTGCCTGAGTATTACTAGGCAGAATTGCCTTCCAATTACGCCAGACAAAACCATCTTCACTGTCATATCTAGATGACTTAATAATGACAACGTTGAGGACTTTCCTGCCCCTAAGAACTGCCCCAGCAGCAATACATTGCCGGGCAAATTCATGCAAAATACTTCTGACGGTTATCATAAAACTAGACCAAAGGATAACTTGGAGCATTGCTCCTAATACTACTCTCATGTCGAACCCCTCCTTCTTCTATTAGGAAGTTTTAATTGTTAAAACAACGATTTAAACATTCTCCATTGTACGCTGACATTATTAAAAAAGCAAGGATGCTTAATATTTACCAAAAAAGTAATCTTATTGACAAAAATGACTAAAAATACTAAAATACTCCAATGTCTTTTTCCGCAGTTGATAATCCTAAAAGGAGGCAGTAATAACTAATTATCAGCTAAATCAACTGCTTTATGCATAGTTCCTTAATAATAATCCAACCCAAACAATTACCCCTACACTAAAGGAGTGTAAAAACATGGCCGCCAAGAAAACCAGAGGGAAAACTCCCGTTGCTAAAAAGGGACGTAAAAAAGGTCGCTGGTCACGTGCCGACGTGGCTTGGCTAACCGAAAATTACGTTCATATGGGAGACGAACAACTGGCCAAAGCCTTGGGTCGATCCAAAGAATCAGTCATCCTCAAAATGGAAGAGCTGGAATTGGGTCGTGTTGATCCTGAGGTACTCGCCACAACAGTTGCGCAAGACCAAAAAATCTTCCGAGCTCGCTTAGACAAACGTACCACCACCAAAAAGTACAGACGACTGGCAGCTGACTATGAAGAGCTGCAAGCCAAGCTTGATGCTGTGGTACAACTACGTCAAACTCCGCAAACTATGACTATTCGTCCCAGTAAGGCTGGCACTACTGAAGCTACAGCTGTAATTTCAGCCAGTGACTGGCACGTAGACGAAACCGTCAACCCTGCCACTGTAAGTGGGCTCAATGAGTTTGATCCCGATATCGCTATTGCCAGAGGGAAAAAGTTTTTCAGTAATAGCACTAAGCTGGTCCGTAATGCCCAGCGTGATGCCCGTATCAAAACCATTGTCATGGCTCTACTCGGAGATTTCATCTCCAATACTATCCATGAAGAGTTGCAAGAAAACAACTCTATGTTGCCAGCCGAGGCAATTTGGTTTGTGCAGAACATGCTCATCTCTGGGATCAATTTTTTGCTCAATCACAGCAAGTGTGATCTTGTAATCGTTTGCAATGTCGGCAATCACAGTCGCATGACCAAACGTGTCCACTACAGCACCGAACAAGGCAATTCCCTGGAACGCTATATGTATTACAACCTGGCTCTTCATTTCCGCGGTGAAAAAAGAGTCGAGTTCATTATTGCTGATGGCTACCATACCTATATGGATGTCTACGGCTACATGTTGCGCTTCCATCATGGTCATGCCATTCGTTACGGTGGCGGCGTTGGTGGGATCACCATTCCAGTCAACAAGGCCATTGCACAGTGGAACAAAGCTCGTCGAGCTGATGTCGATGTTTTTGCTCACTTCCACCAATACCACAATATGGCCAATTTTGTCTGTAACGGCTCACTAATTGGTTTCAACGCCTATGCGCTGAATATCAAAGCTAGCTACGAGCCTCCTCAGCAAAATTTCTTCCTCGTACACAGAGGCAAAGGAAAAGGCCTGTCAGCACCTATTTGGTTGGAATAAATTATTTATGCCTGTCGAGTACACCTCGGCAGGTTTTTTATTTATCTATTGACAAAAAGGCTATTTTGTGCTATATTTATAAGTATTTTTATGTACACGAACCTTTACAAAGGAGTTTCTAATGAACTTAGGATTCATAGCCTTTCTGGCGCTAGCATTAGCGATGTGGATTAGTTCCGCTATACGCGGTGATCTAACAGACAAGCAAATGAAACGCCACGGCTTTCATGAAGGATTTTCCTGTATATCTCATGTCGCCCTTTGGGCAGATGTACTACTTCTACCCTGGCTAGCTGGAATAATTTTCAGCTATCACACTCAGTGGTCTTTTATAGGTCTGCTGATAGCCTGGCTAATTGGACTACTCATATCTGTTCCCATGCATATCCTTTGGATTAAAACCCAACCATCAGACCATAACCTGGTTGCCAAAAAATCTTTAACGGTTGCTGGATCAATCCATGTAATCTTTATGGCTGGATATCTTGGTCTGACATTTTTGTTCTACTTCTTAACTGACGACATTAGTCATCATGATCTCAAGTGGATTACCATACTACTTGGTTCTCATGTTACTCTGTCGACAGTCGGACTAAATATCGTCAGACAAAAACGTCTCGATCCTGGTGCAGCAGCAACAACAGTCGTCGTCTGGATCACTCTACTGTGGAGATTTCTCAGTTAAACCTACAAAGGAGCATGATTATGCCTCCCAAGATGCATACCTGCGTTCTCTGCAAAGAACAGGTCAGTCGCCGCAAAAGCCTGTCACTCGAAATTTTGGGTCAGCTCCTGATCACGATAATTTTGCCATGATTTTTGAAACTTAGTGACTGACATATTACTTTAAAATTTTATTTAAATTAATCATATGTTCCGACCATGGGATTGAAAACTCCTCTAAATCAAATATTTCTAGTCCGGATGATCTTAAAGCAAAAAAAGTTGCCACTAAAGGAAATACAACTAGTGTTAAAATTCTTCAGCAACTAGGAGCTAATGTAATAGAAACCAACACTATCAAAGAAGCTTATAAAATGTTGGAAAAAGAGACTGTAGAAGCAGTTGTATTTGATGCTCCCATACTCTATAAGTATATCAAAGAAGATAAATCAGATAGATTTATTTTAGCAAATAATTTATTTAAAAAACAGGTTTATGGCTTTTCTTTTCCTGAAAACAGTCCTTTACGTGAACAAGTCAATCGAATAATCTTAAAATTAAAAGAAAACGGCGAATATAAAAAATTATACAAAAAATGGTTTGGAGATCAAAGATTCTATTAGTATGCACTTGCTAATAAATTCAAATATCAATACAAACAAAAAAGCACCCTTCTGGGTGTTTTTTATACCTGAGTTATAAAATATTTCATAAGCCTTGATAATTAATGAAAAACAAACACTAAGAGATGGCAAAAAATTATTATCGCGGACATCACGGGCTTTTTAATTATATTCTTATAAATCATCTATTTGATTTCTAACCACATCTAAATTTTTTTTGTCTTTAGCGATCTTATATTTATATAATTCCTCGTCAATTTCTTTTTCAATTTTATTAATAACACCACCAATATCTGCATAATAATCTGCAGTTTTTTTAAATAAGTATGTATACACCTTTGGGATATCTTCTTTTTTTAACTCATCTACTTGCTCTAAATATTTTTTAATTTTTGATTCCTTTAAATGAGTAAGTGTTTTAATATATATTTTTAGTTCTTCGTGTGTCATAATTGTTATTCCTCGTCAATTTGTAATTCTTCATTCGTATTAGGATTATTTAAAGCAGCAATCATTGCCTCTGCCCTATGTGTAAACCCTTCATCATCTTTGAGAAAATTTATACTTCTTTCATTATTATCATCCTGTGGATTCAATTTATTATAAAAATCTGAATTTATTGTTCCCCAGGAATTTTCTTCAATAATATCGTTTAAATCCTTCGGCAATTCTTCCTCCTCTTCTTCAATACGTTGTAAAATAATATTTCGTAAAACTTCTGTATAATTATCTCTCATTTTTGCTAATTCTGGATCTTCAATTAATTCTCCTCCTGTAATCCTCTGTGCTATTATGCTTTTTACTCGTAAAATAATTTCATGTATAGGGCTATCTTTTTCTATTTCTATTCCTCTAGCATCGGCATATTCTTTATATGATGCTGACTTTTTATGGTCAAGTCGATCATCGTATTTCCTTTTATCTTCACCTTGTTGAAATTCAATTGCCATATCTCTCGGATTCTTCAATTTCCCCATCCATTCAACTCCTTTTTTCATTTTAGTTAACGCCTTAACTAAGGATATTTTTGCGTCTTTCCCTAGCTTATCTACAACATCTGGAGCAAAATTTGGATCAGACAATATTTTTTTTTGTTCTGGTGTTAAATTTTGATCTAGTTGATCCTTGATAATTTTAGCACCTAGCATTTTACCTAGCATAATTTTATAATAAATTATTAAAAATATTTAATATTTATAGTATAACAAAAAACGCCAATCATGGCGAATTTTTTGGAGCGGGTAAGGGGAATCGAACCCCTCTCTTCAGGTTGGAAACCTGACATAATAAACCACTCGATTTTTTTGATATTCAGTTATTATGCTTGATCAAGCTACTCGTAGCCTACGGGTAATGGGTGCAGCTACAATGCTACGGTCCCTACACACCCTTCGCGGTGTCACACCAGAATCATTCTATACTCGCCTGCGCTTAGTTGGCCACCCCGAGGATATGATCGAAGACATTCAAGTCGAGGTCGAACGCCAAGGTGGTCCATTGATGAGCGAAGACGAGACTTTTTCTGCTGTAGTCGGAGCCATGGAGCTCCGTCGTAGAGGCCTAGCCTGAGAAGATGATTTGAAAAAATTGTAAAACCTGTAATTCCCGACTACGAAAGGAGTCGAATTATGATCAAGCTGATCATAACAAGGTTGCCGGGCGGTTTTGAAGCTCGCATCAAGGATACTGCAACTTCAGCTCAAGGCAAAAGCGTTGCCGAAGCCATCGGCCTGTTGGTCGAAAAACATGGTGACACAGTACAAATTTCCTATGAATTCAATTCCGACCCACTGACCCAGAGCTGGACCGATGGTGGCTCTCAATTGCAACACGGTACCGATGTAATCGGTCCCCGATGCATCGACAGTCGTACCCCCAGGGGCACAGAACTACAGAGCAATCAACTGGAAAAAGCCCTCAGCAACGTGGTGGCTGTTAGTCTTCAGCTCAGTCCTGATACCTGGATGCCATTTGCCTGGGAAGAATTCCAGCGCTTAAGTCAACACATACAAGGTCATGACGACCACGTCAACTTGGACAACCTGGTTGCCAGGAATGTCCTGAGTTATAGAGATGGTCGCTACCAGATGACCGAACATGGTGTTTGGATCCTTGGACAGGCTGGCTGTATCCGTCAGTAACCATTCCTGGGTCCGGTTGTCGAGTTAATCCTCACAAGAAACCCTACAGAACACTCCATGGTCACAAAACAATGAAGAGCCTGACCAGCTCTTCTTTTTTTTATAAAAAAAATTATCCAAACAAAAAATCGCCAAAATAGCGACAAAAAATGGAGGGACCTAGTAAACGAAATTATAACTTATTATAAAATAAATTTACTTAAAATAACTTAATACTTTACTATGTAATTTACCATTTGTGGCAATAATGTCTGTAGAATTAATATCTATAGATTTGCCTGTAATATCAGTAACCTTACCGCCAGACTCTTCTACAATAACCAACAAAGCAGCTATGTCCCAAATTTTAGTATTAGCCTCTATAACAATATCCACCTTACCGCAGGCTAACAGATGATAATTCCAGAAATCACCGAAGATCCTATGTCTGCGTATATCATTATTCAAATGAGATAAATTTTTATCTTGTTTATTCCGTACAAAATATTTCAAACTACCAGTACTAGAATAAGCTTCTTTTATATTTTTTATATTAGAGACACTAATTTTTTGACTATCCTTATATGCTCCCTTGCCTTTTTCAGCATAAAGCATTTCTTGTAGGGCTGGCGCATTAGAAACTCCCAGTATAAATTTACCATTTTTCATCAAAGCTATCTCTGTAGAAAAGAAAGGAATACCTCTAGTAAAGTTTGTTGTTCCATCTATGGGATCTATAATCCACTGATACTCTGAATTATTTTTAGATTGGCCTGATTCTTCACCTAAGAAACTGTGGTTAGGAAAATTCTTTTTTATTTCATCAATTATAATTTTTTCAGCTTTAACGTCAGCGATAGTTACTGGAGAATTATCTTTCTTAGTATTAAATTTAATACTATTATTGGAATAGTATTTCAAAATTACTTTTTCGGATTTTTTAGCGGCCCTAATAGCTGCCTGTAGAAATTTACTCTTTCTCATAGAATAATTATATCAAAAAATCGCCTAAATGGCGATAGTAAATGGCGGGACCTAGTAAACGAGATTATAACTTATTATAGACAAATTAAGATTTACCAGCCGTGACACTTCTTATAAGAACTTATTTACATAAAATTTTTATTACCGGCTTTCATTTCTTTATTTACCAAGGAAATCCTTTTTTCCCTAGTTGACGCTAGTTTACCCCTAAGAATCCAACGATAAATCATTTTCTTTTTAGAAGGGATTATAGAATCAAAGGTTTGTTTAGCTAGCTTATTTTGTTCTAGAGTTTTTTTGAGATCTTTTGGCATTCTGGGATTTTTGGGGATACCATGGTCATGAGTTGGTTTTTGTTTTCCTAGCTCATAATACTTCATGCCATTAGGCATCATTAACCCATTTTTTATGAGTTGCTCAGCATAGCTCAAGGTGTTATTAGACCAGCGGCTGTTACGATTACGAGCACAAAAAGTTCTAATATAACGATCATCATCAAGCCGCTTAACAGTAGTATCAATCCAACCAAAACAAATAGCTTCTTCCATAAGCTCCCGATGAGTGGGTGCTGGTTTATTAGTATGTCTTTTATATAAAATTATAGCTACCCTTGTCTCTTTATTATGATTTTTTACCAACCATCTTCTAAAATCGTCTCTATCAAAGGCTGTTATGTTTTTTATTTTCATAAATCGATTATATCAAAAAATCGCCATTATGGCGATAAACAATAAGATTAAGTGGCGGGATCGAAGGGACTCGAACCCTCGACCTCCTGCGTGACAGGCAGGCGTTCTAACCAACTGAACTACGACCCCGTATTTTTAGAACACAACTATAATACACTATTTCTTTGTTTTTGGCAAGGGTTTAGCATATAAT